>NZ_BAABBE010000155.1:0-514 GCF_039537795.1 Lentzea roselyniae | reverse complement strand
ACCCGAAGCCCGTGGCCCAACCAGCAATGGGGGGAGCGGTCGAAGGTGGGACTGGCGATTGGGACGAAGTCGTAACAAGGTAGCCGTACCGGAAGGTGCGGCTGGATCACCTCCTTTCTAAGGAGCATCTACTACCGAACTTGGGCGAATGTTCCGAGCGGTAGTCAGAACCATGCCAGCCTTGATGCTGGGTGGGCTCACTAGTGGATGCTGGCTGGCTTGAGATCTTGTTGTCGGACAAGTGAGTACTGCGCCTTCGGGTGCGTGGAAAGGTTGTTCGAGGGCTGGAACGATAGATCGGTACGCTGTTGGGTCCTGAGAGAACACGCGAGTGTCTTTCAGTGATCGGGTCCTCTTAGTACTTGAACCGCCGGCACCTGTGGGTGCGGGTAGGCGAGTGCGGAGATGAGGGGATGTCTGATTGTTCTTTGAGAACTGCACAGTGGATGCGAGCATCTTTGTAGCAAGTTAGTAAGGGCATACGGTGGATGTCTTGGCACCAGGAGCCGATGAA
>NZ_BAABBE010000154.1:0-519 GCF_039537795.1 Lentzea roselyniae | reverse complement strand
CCGCTACCCGTACCAGCCGCTTCCTCGTACGACGGCGGTTTGCCGTCATAGGCCGGAGGAGCATCGACCGGCTCGGGGATGTCGACATCGACCTTGTCGACTTTGATCTCACCCGGGCCGCCGAGCTTGTCCTGCCCCAGCCGCTCGTCACGGCGATGCTTCCAACTCTCCAACGCCGACATGCCCGCGCCCGAGACGACGCCGTTGATCATGCCCTTCCAGATGTCGCCCGGGTCACCCCCATCGGGAATGGTGATAGCCCCGACGAACACCTCGGTAGCACCCTCGATGCCACCTGCTGCCGCCCAGTGTCGCGCCCAGTTCGGCTTGTAGCGGGCCAGACCCCCGTGCAGCATTCCCGCGAACGCACCCGCCGCGGCTCCGTACTTGAAGGAGTTGAGAGTGTCCTGCCAGTCCCAGGCCTTGTCGCTCTCGATCTTCTGCCAGACCTGGACGATGGCGTCGTCACGAACCTCTTCGACACCCTCCTCCAAAGCCTGCCTGGCCATCGTGGTCACG
>NZ_BAABBE010000153.1:0-528 GCF_039537795.1 Lentzea roselyniae | reverse complement strand
GCGCCGAGGACGTGTTCGCGGGCCGCGGTCAGATCATGCATCGATCCAGGCTCGACATCGCTGATCCACAAGGGAAAACCGTCCGGTGCCAGCAGTGCTTGGATGTTGCCGCCGTGCTCGTGTGCTTACCGGAGTACCACAGGTCGATCTGCTCGCCTTTCGTGCTGGTGGTCTTCTCGGCGAGGCGATCGGCGGAGAAGATCTTGCCGTCGAGAACGACGTGGGCAAGACCGTCCTGCTGGGCTTGCCGTAATGCTTCGTGCAGGTCCGGGGCTTGCTCGGCGAGCACGCCGATGACCTCGTCGAGGTAGCGGTAGCCGGTGGCACGGGAGATGCCGTGATCACGCGCCAGCGCTGTGATGTCGCGGTTCTCCCGGAACCAGCACAGCGCGAACACCGCATGCCAGAAGCAGGTCAACGCCCTGGTGCCGGTGCGGGTACCGCGGTCGCGGCGCTCAGCACGCAGCAGGCGCCCGAGGTACTGGGCCAGTTCGCGGGGGACGTCGAGTGTGGCACGATAGGTGATCA
>NZ_BAABBE010000152.1:0-552 GCF_039537795.1 Lentzea roselyniae | reverse complement strand
TGCGCTGCCTCGGCGAACGCGGCTTCGCCCTGCTGACCGGGCGTTGGCGCGCCCTGCGGCACTTCACCACCAGCCCACGCAAGATCGGCCACATCGTCAAAGCCGCACTCGTACTCACCCATTTCGAGCACGGACGACTCACGTGAAACTCGTTGAGATCACGTCACTCCTCCACCTTCAATGCCGATGCTCAGCGAGCGCGTGCAGTGGCCCGGCCGTCTGCCGTGTTCCGGCGGCCAAGACGAACGACTATAGATCGACAGTCGTCCGGGACAGGCCCGGATCCAGATGTACAGGCCGGGTCCGGATTCCACGTCGTTGACACTGAACGCCTACTGTGGTGTTGCCCCCGCGTCCGGCATCCTGGGACAGCGCCACTGCAGACCTGCTGTTCCCTCACCGTCGCACCGACGTTCGCCGGTGTCGTCAACTCCCGTGCTTTTGGCGAGCAGCAGCTCATGCCGCTGGTACATCCGGGTTTCACCGTTCCGCCGTTGGTGTTCCGGTTCAAACGACGACCGCAAGGGCGCAGTGCGCACAAGTAAGCTCACC
>NZ_BAABBE010000151.1:0-557 GCF_039537795.1 Lentzea roselyniae | reverse complement strand
GTGAGGCCGCCGGGCACTACGGCGAGGACGGAAGCCGACGTAGCGTCGCTGACGTGACGGACCAGAAGTCGTTGCTCGAGGTGCGGGACTTCAAGAAGGCCGCCAAGGCCGCGGCCAAGGGCAAGTAGCGCCTTCGGAACCCTTCTGGTCCACTGGACGAACGCCGCCAGCTCGACGAGGTGCGGTCGCGCGCCTCGGGGGAGAAACCCGAGTTGGGCCAATTTAGTGCGCAGCGGCTTGGGTCTTGACCGCGTCGAGGATCTGGTGGACGTCGTGGGGTAGCGGGTCGGCTGCGGTGATGACGTGGTCGCCGGCCTGGATGTGGATGGTGCGGTAGCGGCGGACGGTCTTGACGAACTTTTTGATCGACCAGCCGGTGGCGTCCTCGATCCAGCGGGAGACGGCCAGCGCGGCGAACACGATCGTGAGATGCGCCTCGATCGAGTCTTTGGTGCGGTGGTAGATCGGACGGGCGGCCAGGTCGGATTTGCCCATGCGGAAGGTCTTCTCGATCTGGAACAGCTGGTGGTAGGCGCCGATGACCTGCTCGGCTGTGG
>NZ_BAABBE010000150.1:0-557 GCF_039537795.1 Lentzea roselyniae | reverse complement strand
GCTGACCTGCGCGTTCACCCGATTGTGGAATGGAATTCGAACACGTGTTCCTGCCACAATGGACGCATGCCACCCCTCGGACTCGCCACTCCGCTTGAGCTCCTCGACGAGCTCAAGCGGAAAGTCCGTGCGCTGCAACAACTTCAGTTCCAAGTGGTGGAGATCGTCGGCGCGCTGCAGCAGCAGGGCGCAGCAGAAACCTTGGGATACAAGGATCTCGTCGAAGTCTCCAAGCACACCCTGCGGTGGGATCCCAAGGTCACTCGCCGCAAGCTCAAGCAGGCAGCCGCCTTGTGTCCCACGATGACCCCGACCGGCTCCCTGATGGAGCCGGTACTGCCCGGGGGTCGCGGCCGCGATGGCCGAGGGCGCGCTGTCCGAAGACCACGTCGATGTTCTGGCCGAGGCGATGGCGGAACTGCCCGCCGTGGCCGAAGAACACCTCGTGCGGTACGCGCTCGAACACGAACCCCGCTCAGCCAAAGCCTTCTGCAAGAACCTCGCCTACCACCTCGACCAGGACGGGCCCGAACCCAAAGAACCCGAACCCGTCCAGC
>NZ_BAABBE010000149.1:0-562 GCF_039537795.1 Lentzea roselyniae | reverse complement strand
GCTGGTTCCGGCAGCACGCCGACATCACCGCGCTGGCACGTGATCACGGCATCTCCCGCGCCACCGGCTACCGCTACCTCGACGAGGTCATCACCGTGCTCGCCGAGCGCGCACCGGACCTGCACGAAGCGCTGGAACGAGCCAAGAACGAGGGCCTGGCCCACGTCATTCTCGACGGCAAGATCTTCTCCGCCGATCGCCTCAACGAGAAGACCACCAGCGTGAAAGGCGAGCAGATCGATCTGTGGTACTCCGGCAAAGCGCACGAGCCCGGCGGGAACATCCAGGCCCTGCTGGCGCCGGACGGTTTCCCGTTGTGGGTCAGTGACGTCGAACCCGGCTCGGTGCACGACCTGACCGCCGCTCGCGAGCACGTCCTCGGGGCTCTGTACTGGGCCTACTCCCAACTGGGCCTGCCCACGCTGTCCGACAACGGCTACGACGGGGCAGGCATCGGCGTGTTCACGCCGGTCAAACAACCTACGGACGGCCAGGTGCTCGACATCGACACTCGCACCTACAACGCCCTGCTGCGAGGCCTGCGCTGCCTCGGTGAACGCGG
>NZ_BAABBE010000148.1:0-589 GCF_039537795.1 Lentzea roselyniae | reverse complement strand
GCGACAGGAGGCGAGCTGAGATGCACCTCGCCGGAACCACGACCCGCCTGACCATCCTCATCGGCGACGACGACCGCTGGCAGCACCACGCACTGCACCACGAGATCGTCCTGCGCGCACGCCGCGCGGGACTGGCCGGCACCACCGTGCTGCATGGCTGCGAAGGCTTCGGCACCCACTCCTTCGTGCACACCGACCGGTTCCCCGACACCGCCGACAGCCTGCCCATCGCCGTGATCGTCGTGGACACCGACGAACGCATCCAGGGCTTCCTGCCCGAGCTCGACGAGCTGGTCACCGAGGGCACCGTGATCGTCGACGAAGTGGAAGTCGTGCGCCACACGGGAAAGCAGCCGTCATGACCACCGCGCTGACCTTTATCGGAGCCGCCGTCGGCGCTCCGCTGCGTTACCTGACGGACCGCGTCGTCCAGGCGCGGCACGACAGCCTCTTCCCCTGGGGAACCTTCGCGGTCAACCTCGCCGGATGCCTCATCCTCGGCGCACTCACCGGAGCCGGCGCGGCGATGCCGCACTCCGTGCTCGCCCTGGCGGGCACCGGGTTCTGCGGCGCGCTGACGACCTACAGC
>NZ_BAABBE010000147.1:0-594 GCF_039537795.1 Lentzea roselyniae | reverse complement strand
TGACCGACGAGCTGTGGGCTCGGCTGGAACCGTTGATCCCGGTATGCCCGAGGCGTTTCCGCTATCCGGGCCGCAGGCGTGCCGACGACCGGGCCGCGCTGGAGGGCATCCTGTACGCGGTGCGTACCGGGATCGGCTGGAACCGGCTGCCCACCGCCTTGTTCGGCGCCTCGGGCTCGACCTGCTGGCGGCGGTTGACCGAGTGGCACGAGGCAGGTGTCTGGCAGCAGTTGCACGAGCGGCTGCTCGCCGAACTGCGCGCCGCCGGGCTGCTGGACCTGTCCGCCGCCCTGGTCGACTCCACCCACCTGCGCGCGCTCAAAGGGGGGACCACACCGGGCCGAGCCCGGTCGACCGGCGCAAGCCCGGTTCCAAGCATCACCTGACCACCGACGCAAGCGGGGTCCCGCTGGCCGTGACTCTGACCGGCGGGCATCGCAACGACGTCACCCAGCTGATCCCGCTCATCGACGCCGTCCCACCGATCCGGGGCGTGGTCGGCAAACCACGCCGCCGGCCACGCCGCATCTACGCCGACCGCGGCTACGACCACGACAAGTACCGCCGCATGGTCCGAGCCCGCGGCATCACACC
>NZ_BAABBE010000146.1:0-602 GCF_039537795.1 Lentzea roselyniae | reverse complement strand
GTCGAATCGGGACAGGCGGACGGGACGGCCGCATCGTGCGGTCTACCTGCGCAGACAGTGCAAAGCGCGAGAGCGGGACGGGGTAGTGAACCCGTCCCGCTCTCGCGCGTTCTGCACCTGTGAACCGTCTGCCGAGTGTCATCGTGCGAGGGACGGGACATGTCTCCATGTGCTGGCCGGGCTGCTGGTCTATACGGTGTCTGACCTTGATTCAGGAGTGATAGCTGTGAATCTCGGCGACAAGGCAAGATCTAGCTCGGGTTCAACTGGGTGATCAGGTGATGGTCCAGATGACGCCTCAAACCGGAAGCCCTCCAGGCGATCTATCGCGACTCCGCAAAAGTGGAGAATTGAGCGCATCGCCTCCATACACGTTGACGCTCCATCGCTCGTGACTTTGACATTGTGTGCGAGATTGTTCCTTATTTGACGAGCGTCATGGAGTAATAGGTACTGTTCGTCTTCGAGCTTTTCTGCTGTTCTCAGAACTTCAAGGCGCACACTCGCGGAGTATGTGCGATTGTCCTTCAGTGACGTGATCTCAACGAGTTTCAGGTGAGCCGTCCGTGTTCGAAATGGGTGAGTACGAGTGCGGCTTTGAC
>NZ_BAABBE010000145.1:0-617 GCF_039537795.1 Lentzea roselyniae | reverse complement strand
GGCGCATCGGGCAGCAACGGCTGCGCCAGCAGCCACAACGGCTCCGGGCACCACTTCTCCACATCGTTCATCGCTGATCAACGATATAGCCTACCTTGCAACACACCCAAACGAGATGCGGTCTAAGGACATCCACGGGAAAACCCCTGATCTCAGGTGTCCGTCAAAACGGGCCAGGCCGACGGCAGAGCCTCCCGCGAACACCATCAGGCCCTCAGTGCCGATTCGCCGTTGATGAGATCACCTCACTACGCGCCCTGATCAATCCCTGCCCGTAGTGGATCGCGTTGCCGAGGTTCAGCCGGTTCCTGCGACGACCCGAGCGTGAAGACGGGTCGGCGCACTCGTCTCGGGTCTGTCTCAGGGCCGGCCGGGCTTGTCCGCAGATTCATCCTGACGAGTTGGCGCCGATTCATTTCGGCACGGCAGGGTGAATTTGCGTACCTGTTTTAGTGACTTTGCTTAACCTGTTCGGTGACTTTTGATTTCGGCCTAGTACTCCAGCCGGACTTCGTGATCTTGGCTGTTGAGGGCCCGGGAAGACGAGCGCGGCCACCACACGATCATGAGTAGTTGTGTGGACAACTCAAGATCAGGTGGTGGCCGCGGCTGTCATC
>NZ_BAABBE010000144.1:0-625 GCF_039537795.1 Lentzea roselyniae | reverse complement strand
GTAGGTCGTGTGGCCCTCGATCAGGCCCTCGTGGCCGCCGGGGTTCTTCGCCTTCTCCGACTCGTACCCGGTGTCGAGCACGCCCGTGATGACGACGAGGTCGTCGGGCGCCCCCTTGCCGAAGATGCAGCCGCACGAGCCGGGGATCTCCGGGTATGGCGTCGGGGTGCCGGAGAGCGGGCCGAAGCCGCGTGACTGGAAGTCCGCCTCCACGACCAGCTTGCACGGGTCCAGATTGGACAGGCTCGTGGCGTGTCGATGCGCGGGGAGGTCGTCGTCACCGTGGACGTCGTCGTTGCCGCAGCGGACGACGTGGTGCTCGACGGTGGTGGCGTCGCGGAGGTCTGTGTCGTGCACGCGGTCAGAGCTGCGACCAGCACGACTACCCCCAGGAGTCTGCTCATAGGGGCAGTGAGCCTTACCTGTGCGAGACCCGTAGTTGCTAGGGGATGCTGACGTTCTTTTCGGGTTCCCTGCCTGGGTTGTGGCCGCGCCGATCTAGTACTACAGCCGCATGGCGTGATCTTGGTTGATGACCTGGCCGGGATGTGAGACGGCCACCGTGATCAACTTCGAGGTGTGTTGGGACTCGAAGCGAAACGGTGGCCGCGTTGCCGATCTTAGA
>NZ_BAABBE010000143.1:0-634 GCF_039537795.1 Lentzea roselyniae | reverse complement strand
TCGTGGTCACGTTCTCGACGCTGGCCACGCCAACGGACTTACCGACGAACGACGCACCCTTGTGCACCAGGATCTGCATGGCCCTGGCCATCCACTGGGTCAACCTCGCGAAGATCACCTTGACGATGCCCTGCATCATCCCGACGAACGGACCGATCAACGGCCACATCACGGGGTTGACCCACATGCTCATGATCTCTTGCGCCGCGAAGACCAACTGCGTGATCATCGAGAGCTTCGCGCCCTGGACGTTGAGCGACTGTCCCCGCGCTATCCCCGCGAGATCACGCGCGCCCATCGCGGAAAACGCCGGCTGCTCCGCCAGCTTCTCGCCATAACGCCAAAAAGCACGACCCACCGTCTCGTCGACGTGGTTCATCACCTCTCGCAGGTCCACGACGAGGCCATGCACGACACCATCGAACTCGTCGGCAGCCTCCTCCAAGGCCTCCGCGATCGCCCAGATATCCCCCTCCATGCCAGGCGGCCAACTACCACCGGCAAGCAGGATGAAGACCCAGTTGAGCTCCTCCGGAACGGTCATGTTGCCGTGAACAGCCATCAACCGCCCCCGTCAACACGAAGGGAACCCGACCAGACCATTCGGCCCAACCAGGTTCCCAAGCCGCCCATG
>NZ_BAABBE010000142.1:0-647 GCF_039537795.1 Lentzea roselyniae | reverse complement strand
GCCGCGCTGCCGCCTCATCTCCCTGACGAGACGATGTGTCCTGTGTCACTCGGTGCCCCCTCCGACCGCCAATCCGGCGCGTCGATCTTGGTACACCTCTGACTTACACGGTTCGCATGACACGCCCTCGCCTCCGGCTGCAGAAGCACCGTCAACGCTCGCTACGTGCGAAACACCAGACTCATCGACGCACTGATGCGCCAGGCGATGGCTGCGCTCGCGGGTTCACCCGGCGCACGTGCTTACTACGACCGCCAACGCGCACGAGGCCTCCCGCACAACGCCGCACTACGGCACGTCAGCAACCGCCTCGTCGGGATCCTTCACGGCTGCCTTGCCACCCACACGACGTACGACGAGGCCACCGCCTGGGGACACCACATTGCCGCGTCAGCGGCCTGATCCCTTAATCCCAGGGATGTCCTCGGGCTCACAAACCATGATCCACAACGTAGAAACGGAGAATCAGGATGAGGGCGCAGAATGCAAAAAAGCAGGTAGAGACGAATCTCTACCTGCTGGGACTGTAAAACGAGCGGTGTAACTCCCGATCATGGAAGTGCACCTGATGACCGACATGATGTCCGGCGTGGAGAACGCCGAGAACTCGAAGCCCGCGACCGGCCTGGACGGCCTGGACGAGCAGC
>NZ_BAABBE010000141.1:0-655 GCF_039537795.1 Lentzea roselyniae | reverse complement strand
CTTTCGGCACGGTGGGTTCCGGCGCGGCTCCCAGCAGCTTTGCCACCGACAGGGCGAGGACGCGTTTGCGTCCCGCGGAGAAGTGCTGGACGGTCGCGAGATGCCCGGTGACCGCCGCGCTGTCGGCGCCACCACCGTCCAGCGCCCAACGGGCGACCAACTGCTGCTCGAAGTCGCGGCGGCCCGCCGGCCGTGCGGCCCAGTGCAGATAGTCGACAAGGGCCTCACAGCTGGGCGTGCGCACACCCTCGAGCTGGAACAGCCGCAGTGTCAACGCGCTTTCCAAGGCGCTGCTCATGCAGGTTCCGGGCACCAGCCCGTCCTCGGTCTGGTCGAGGATCCGGCCGGCCAGCCGTCGGCGCGCTACGGCCACGAGCCGGTCTGCGGGTCCGTCCGCGTACAAGTTCGTGGACAGGTGCATGCCAAAGTCCCGTCTGTCAGCCGCGTCAGCGGCGGGCCATCTTGGTTCTGAGGCACGGCAGCCACTTGCTACTGAGCTGCCGCTTCGGCGTCCAGAAGTGAATGCCGGAGCAATGCTTGAGACCTGTGGATCGGCCGGTGAGGGGCGTACCTTCCCGGTGATCGAGTAGCTGATCTCAAGCAGGCCGACGTTGGCGCGTCGGTCGGGAAGGCACGCCCATGCTCACCGTAGTCC
>NZ_BAABBE010000140.1:0-664 GCF_039537795.1 Lentzea roselyniae | reverse complement strand
TGCGCCTCGATCGAGTCTTTGGTGCGGTGGTAGATCGGACGGGCGGCCAGGTCGGACTTGGCCATGCGGAAGGTCTTCTCGATCTGGAACAGCTGGTGGTAGGCGCCGATGACCTGCTCGGCTGTGGGCTCGGCGATGTTGGTGACGTAGCCCTTGATCCCGGCCAGCGCTCGGGCCTTGTTCTCCAGGTCGCGATTGACGGTCTTGGTGGCGTCGGTGAGTGTGACGAACCGGTTGCGCTTGACCGCGGTCTTGCCGGCCACGGCCTGCTCGGCCTTGCGGACCTGCTCGTCGATGCCTTTGAGCGTCCTGCGGGCCCGGTCGTGCTTGAACTGGTAGAAGCGCACCTGGTCCTTGCGCTGGTCTGTCGCTCCGGCCGGCCACGGCTGGACGAAGATGTGCCCGTCGGGGATCGGCTCGCCGGGATGTGCGCGCTGCCATTCGCTGATGACGTAAGGAACTTCGGGGATGCGCATCCCGAGGATGAACGACAGGCCGGCTGCCTCGATGTCCTTCATGTTCTTCTCGGAGATCATCCCGGCGTCGGCGACGATGACCACGTCGTGCAGACGGTGGGCGGCCATGAACGCCTGAATCGCAGGCAGCATGGTCGTGGTCTCGGCCTTGTTGCCCTCGAAAGCGTTGACCATCAACGGGAATCCGG
>NZ_BAABBE010000139.1:0-696 GCF_039537795.1 Lentzea roselyniae | reverse complement strand
TGCTGGGCTGGGCGGAATCTGCGCACTAATCCTGGGCTCTAAGGTGCCTCGGTGGCCTATGTCCGGACCGTGAAGACCGCCTCGGGGGCGCGTGCGGTGCAGATCGTGCACTCCTCGCGCAAAGGCTCGCGGGACATCGAGCACATCGGGTCGGCGCACGATGATGTCGAGCTGGAGCTGCTCAAGACCGTGGCCCGGCAGCGGATCGCGGCTGGGCAGGGCGAGCTGGACCTCGGGCTGGACGCGTCGCCGGAGTCCGGCGGGCCGTTACCGATCACCGCATCACGGATGGGCCATCTGTGGGATGCCCTGGTGACGGTCTACGAGCGGCTCGGGTTCGCCGACGCGGCCGATGGTGACGAGGTGTTCCGGCAGCTGGTGCTGGCGCGGATCATCGAGCCGGCCAGCAAGCTCGACTCGCTGCGGGTGCTCGAGGAGACCGGTGTCGCGCCGGTGTCGTACCGGACGCTCAAGCGGCGCCTGCCCGCGTATGCCGCCGAGGCCTGGCGGGAGCGGCTGGCCGCGCTCTGCGCGCACCATGTCGGCCTGGGCCCGGCGACGTTGCTGTTGTACGACGTGACGACCCTGTACTTCGAGACCGACGCCGGTGACGGGTTCCGCGAGTCCGGGTTCTCCAAGGAACGTCGCCTGGAACCCCAGATCACTGTGGGTCTGCTGACCAACGCGGCCGGATTC
>NZ_BAABBE010000138.1:0-706 GCF_039537795.1 Lentzea roselyniae | reverse complement strand
GCCGAAGAACACCTCGTGCGGTACGCGCTCGAACACGAACCCCGCTCAGCCAAAGCCTTCTGCAAGAACCTCGCCTACCACCTCGACCAGGACGGGCCCGAACCCAAAGAACCCGAACCCGTCCAGCAGCGCAACACCGTGCGCCGCCGCAGACAGGGCGGCCGGTACCAGCTGTTCGCCGACCTCGACCTGGACACCGGCGCCAAGCTCGACGCGCTGCTCGACCCGCTGGCCAAACCCGCGCCCGACGACCTGAGGTGCGCGCCGGAGCGGGAAGGGGACGCGTTCTGCGAGATCGTCGACCTCGCGCTGCGCGCCGACCACCACCGCATCCACGGCGGCGAACGCGTCCAGCTCACCGTCACCGTCGACTACGACAAGCTCCGCGCCGCCATCGGCACCGCACGGCTCGACAACGGCGACCACCTCCCGGTGAACCAGGTCCGCAAGATCGCCTGCGACTCCGCGGTGATCCCGATGCTGCTCGGCAGCCGCTCCCAGATCCACGACGTCGGCCGCAAAACCCGAGCCCTCAACTCCGGACTACGCCGCATGCTCGTCACACGAGACCAAGGCTGCGCCTTCCCGGGCTGCACCAGACCACCCAGCCACTGCGAAGCCCACCACATCCACCACTGGGCAAACGGCGGCGAAACCAACCTCAACAACCTCGTGCTGCTCTGCCGCCGCCACCACGACCTCATCC
>NZ_BAABBE010000137.1:0-743 GCF_039537795.1 Lentzea roselyniae | reverse complement strand
CCCCCGCGAACTGGCCCAGTACCTCGGGCGCCTGCTGCGTGCTGAGCGCCGCGACCGCGGTACCCGCACCGGCACCAGGGCGTTGACCTGCTTCTGGCACGCGGTGTTCGCCCTGTGCTGGTTCCGGGAGAACCGCGACATCACAGCGCTGGCGCGTGATCACGGCATCTCCCGTGCCACCGGCTACCGCTACCTCGACGAGGTCATCACCGTGCTCTCCGCGCAAGCCCCGGACCTGCACGAAGCATTACGGCAAGCCAAGGGCGACGGTCTTGCCCACGTCGTTCTCGACGGCAAGATCTTCTCCGCCGATCGCCTCGCCGAGAAGACCACCAGCACGAAAGGCGAGCAGATCGACCTGTGGTACTCCGGTAAAGCACACGAGCACGGCGGCAACATCCAAGCACTGCTGGCACCGGACGGTTTTCCCTTGTGGATCAGCGATGTCGAGCCTGGATCGATGCATGATCTGACCGCGGCCCGCGAACACGTCCTCGGCGCCCTGTACTGGGCCTACTCCCAGCTCGACCTGTCCACACTGGCCGGCAACGGCTACGACGGGGCTGGCATCGGCGTGTTCACGCCGGTCAAGCAGCCCGCCGACGGCCAGATCCTCGATCCGGACACCCGCACCTACAACGCCCTGCTCCGCGGCCTGCGCTGCCTCGGCGAACGCGGCTTCGCCCTGCTGACCGGGCGTTGGCGCGCCCTGCGGCACTTCACCACCAGCCCACGCAAGATCG
>NZ_BAABBE010000136.1:0-769 GCF_039537795.1 Lentzea roselyniae | reverse complement strand
AGCTTCCAGACCGTCTACCGTCTACCGGGAGATCGACCGCAACAGCAAATCAGACGGCCGCTACCAACCATGGTGGGCTCACAACCAGGCGCTGCTGCGCAGAAAACGCCCGAGGGCCCGGAAGACCGTGACGGGTGAGCCCCAGCATGTGCTCATTCGCGAGCTCGAGGTGGTGGAAGTCTTTCTGCACAACTGGTATGGGGCGCCCGGTGGCCGCTCAGGCGCTGAACTCGGCTGCCCGGGCGGACAGTGCCTGTGTGGCGGAGCTGGTGCGGTGCGACCGAACGCGGGCACGCATCCTGCGCAGCACGGAGTCGGCGCGACGGCACGTGACCAGTGGATAGTCATCGAGGAATTGGTGCCATGTGTGGCACGCCAGCTCCAACCGGCCGGACCGGGCGTGCAGTTCGGCGAGGTGTCCCAACGTGATCAGGCGTGATCGCCGCTCGTGGATCGGCCGGTGCCGCAGTGAGATCTCCAGCAGACGGATCGCGGCGGAGTGGTCGCCGAGGCTCGCGAGGGCTACCGCCTGCTGGTGCGCCAGCGATGCCGGGTGGTAGATGGCAACGCCGGGCGATCTGCCATCGGCGCGTGAGAGTTCCTTCTCGGCCGTGGCCAGGGTGTTCCGCGCGGCGCGGCCGTTGCCCATGGCCGCCTGGGCGACGGCGAGCTGTCCCAGAAGAAATGCCCGCATGTGCGACGGTACCTGCTTCGGCACGGTACGGACTGCTGCTTCAGCGAGATCGACGGCTTCGGCGTGGTGGCCGAG
>NZ_BAABBE010000135.1:0-800 GCF_039537795.1 Lentzea roselyniae | reverse complement strand
TCGTGTCCGACGACCTGTGGGAACGAATCGAGCCGTTGTTGCCCCGGTGGGAGTACGCGCTGCCCAAGCTGGGCCGCAAGCGCATCCCGGACCGGCAGGTCCTGCAAGGCATCCTGTTCGTGCTGCACACCGGGATCCAGTGGGAGTTCCTGCCCCAGGAGCTGGGATTCGGGTCCGGGATGACCTGCTGGCGGCGCCTGGCCGAGTGGAACGAGGCCGGGGTGTGGCAGCGGTTGCACGAGGCGTTGCTGGCCGAGCTGAACGCGGCGGGCAAGCTGGACTGGTCGCGGGCGGTGATCGACAGCTCGCACGTGCGGGCGGCACGACGCGGCCCAAAAGCGGGTCCAGCCCGGTCGACCGTGCCAGGCCGGGCTCCAAGCACCACGTGATCACCGAGGGCGGCGGCATCCCGACGGCGTTCAAACTGACCGGCGGCAACGTCAACGACGTCACCCAGCTCCTCCCGCTGGTCGAGGCGATCCCGCCGGTACGGGGCAAGCGTGGGCATCCACGCCACCGGCCCGACGCGTTGTACGCCGATCGTGCCTACGACTCCGACAAGCACCGCAAGGAACTGCGCGCCAAGGGAGTTGATCCACAGATCGCGCAGCGGGGAACCGATCACGGCTCCGGGCTCGGCACAGTCAGGTGGGTCGTGGAGCGCACGATCGCCTGGTACCACGGCATGAAGCGGCTGCGTATTCGCTGGGAGCGCCGCGATGACATCCACGAAGCGTTCCTCGGCTTGGCAACCTGCATCATCTGCTACAGGCACATCAAGATCCTTTGATAGGAACTCT
>NZ_BAABBE010000134.1:0-811 GCF_039537795.1 Lentzea roselyniae | reverse complement strand
GCCGTGGTGAAGAGGAAGACGCTGTCCTCCAGCGCCTCCACCCGATGCCTGCGCTCGGGCAACGTCAGCAGATCACCGGGCAGGGCCTCCCACGAGTTTCCCCCGGCCACCAGGCGCACGTGACCGAGCAGCACCTGCACGGTCACCTCACCGGGGTGTTCGTGCTCGTGCATGTGCTCGCCGGCCCGCAGCGCCATCACCGTCTGCCGCAACGCCCGCTCGCGTCCACCGTGGACAGTCGCGGCACTGCGGCCGCTCGAAGCGTCTCGCGCCAACGTGAGGTGGTTGTGCGCCAACGCGGTCAACGACGTTTTCACGGACGCGGCGCCCGGAGGTGCTTGCGCGCCTCCAGCTCGTCCGGTTCCACCACCGTCAGCATCGGCTGGCCGGGTGCGCAGAACATCGTGACCACGAAAGCGGATTCCTCCTCGCTGAGGTGGTTGCCGTCCTGGTAGTGGATGACGTCGCCACCCGGCTCCCAGAACGTCTCGCCCGCGCGGACGACCCGCTCCGGCTCGCCTTCGAGCTCGAAGACGATGGCGCCCCTGAGGACGTAGCCGTACGCGGGACCGGAATGCCGGTGTGGCGGTGCACCGGGGCTGCTCGGCGGCAGTGTCACGAGGATCGTCATGGCTTCCGCGCCGTCCGGGATCTGCGGGGCTCCCGGCACGGTGCCGATGACCTCGATCTTCGGTGGCGGGCCGCTCTTGTCGGGGTTCTCCAGGTGATGAGTGTGTTCGTGGCTCATGTCAGCTAGACCGGACACCCGGCTGATTTGTGACACGCAGGTGCTCGCGTGCCTCCAGCTCCT
>NZ_BAABBE010000133.1:0-853 GCF_039537795.1 Lentzea roselyniae | reverse complement strand
GAGCGCCTGCACCCGCTGTACACGTTGCACGGCACGCAGCTCGGCGCCGAGGCCGTGATCGACACGCTGCCGGGCTACGCGGGTTCGCGTCCGGTGCGCGTCGGCAACCTCGCGAACCAGCAGGTGCAGCTCGACGTGTTCGGCCCGGTGGTCGACCTCGTCGTGCAGCTGGCATCGGCGCGTGGCGCGCTGTCGGACCAGGACTGGAAGATGGTCCAGGCGATGGCGGAGGCCGTCTCCCGGCGCTGGCACGAGCCGGACCACGGCATCTGGGAGGAGCGGCACGCGCCGCGCCACCACGTGTACTCGAAGGTCATGTGCTGGCTGACGATCGACCGCGCGATCAAGCTCGGCGAGCAGTTCGGCCGCGAGCTGGACCCGTCGTGGGTGCCGTTGCGCGACACGATCGCCACGGACGTGCTGAAGAACGGCTGGAACGACGAGGTCCAGTCGTTCACCACGGCCTACGACGGCGACGACCTGGACGCGGCCTCGCTCTTCGTCGGCCTGTCGGGGTTGATCGACCCGGCCGACGAGCGGTTCCAGTCCACGGTGACCGCGATCGAGGCGGAGCTGCGCTCGGGCTCGACCGTCTACCGCTACCACCGCGACGACGGCCTGCCGGGCGACGAGGGCGGTTTCCACCTGTGCGCGGCGTGGATGATCGAGGCCTACCTGCTCACCGGTCGCCGCACGGAGGCAGAGGAGCTGTTCGGCCAGATCGTCGCGGCCGCGGGCCCCACGGGCCTGCTGCCGGAGGAGTACGACCCGGTGGCCGAGCGCTCGCTGGGCAACCACCCGCAGGCGTACTCGCACCTGGGCCTGATCCGCTGCGCCCAGCTGCTCTCGCAGT
>NZ_BAABBE010000132.1:0-857 GCF_039537795.1 Lentzea roselyniae | reverse complement strand
CCGCCCATCATCGTCCTCGACCACCGAGGACCTGGCCTTGCGGGTCATGTCAATCAATCCGAATCTCGCCCTGCGTCAGGCCAGCTTGCTGTGAACCACTGGACTCAACTCACCCTGACACGCAGGGGTGGGGCGACCTCCTCAGGGCTCAAAGCCAGTCCGTGAGTGCAGCCGCAGAACCGACGACGCCACACGGCCCCAACAGTCCAGGCACGTCGCCGTCGCCTGGCAAACGACTGGGTGCTCACCTGTGACAGCGGGTTGCACCTTGCTGAGAACACGAGGAACTCGCGTGCAACGAACTTGCGTTCCACCGCACGGAACCGCTTCTGTGCATCCAAGTGGCCCATGTGGTTACCTTCTGTCGTGCTTGTCCCGCTGATGAAGGGCACATTCGACTTCTCGAAGCGCACGAGCCGAACCGCACAGACATGACCGCCGCGGAGCGCGTGATCCACCCCGAGGGCGCTGCCTTCCGAACGCGTCAAATCGCAGAAGCACGAGCCTGGCGCCTGCAGTCACCGATGCCCGTGGACGACCGTGATCAACGCGACGGTGCCGAACCTGTGGTGCCCGTTTCCCTGCGGCTCAGCCAGCACGTCGAGCTGGACCTGCTGGTTCGCGAGGTTGCCGACGCGCACCGGACGCGAACCCGCGTAGCCCGGCAGCGTGTCGATCACGGCCTCGGCACCGAGCTGCGTGCCGTGCAACGTGTACAGCGGGTGCAGGCGCTCAGGGCCTTGCACGGTGGCAAGAACCCCGTGCAGCCACGCCAGAAACCCCTCGGCCTCATCGAACGACCCGAGCGACACCAGGGCAGCGGCGGTCATCGCGGCATCACGCAGCCAGCAGTAGCG
>NZ_BAABBE010000131.1:0-896 GCF_039537795.1 Lentzea roselyniae | reverse complement strand
AGAGTTCCTAACAGATTGATCAACTGTGGTGACTGAACTTCCATGATCGTTGATCATGGTGGGGTGAGGAAGGGTGAGCAGCCACCATGGATCGTGTCCGACGACCTGTGGGAACGAATCGAGCCGTTGTTGCCCCGGTGGGAGTACGCGCTGCCCAAGCTGGGCCGCAAGCGCATCCCGGACCGGCAGGTCCTGCAAGGCATCCTGTTCGTGCTGCATACCGGCATCCAGTGGGAGTTCCTGCCCCAGGAGCTGGGTTTCGGGTCCGGGATGACGTGCTGGCGGCGCCTGGCCGAGTGGAACGAGGCCGGGGTGTGGCAACGGCTGCACGAGGCGCTGCTGGCCGAGCTGAACGCGGCCGGGAAGCTGGACTGGTCGCGGGCGGTCATCGACAGCTCGCACGCACGTGCGGCACGCCGTGGCCCAAAAGCGGTCCGAGCCCGGTCGACCGCGCCCGGCCTGGCTCCAAGCACCACGTGATCACCGAGGGCGGCGGCATCCCGCTCGCGGCCAGCCTGACCGCTGGCAACGTCAACGACATCACCCAGCTGTTCCCGCTGGTCGATGCGATCCCGCCGGTGCGCGGCCGGCGCGGACGTCCTCGCCGACGGCCGGACGCGTTGTACGCCGACCGCGCCTACGACTCCGCCAGGCACCGCGAAGAGTTGCAGGACAGGGGGATCGACCCGCAGATCGCCCAGCGTGGAGAGGAACACGGGTCCGGGCTCGGCGCGATCAGATGGGTCGTCGAGCGCACGATCGCCTGGTACCACGGCATGCGGCGCCTTCGCATCCGCTGGGAACGCCGCGACGATATTCACGAGGCGTTCCTCGGCCTGGCTACCTGCGTGATCTGCTACCGACACGTCAAAACCCTCTGTTAGGAACTCTAAGCA
>NZ_BAABBE010000130.1:0-896 GCF_039537795.1 Lentzea roselyniae | reverse complement strand
AGACCGCATCTCGTTTGGGTGTGTTGCAAGGTAGGCTATATCGTTGATCAGCGATGAACGATGTGGAGAAGTGGTGCCCGGAGCCGTTGTGGCTGCTGGCGCAGCCGTTGCTGCCCGATGCGCCGCAACGCCACCAGTGTGGAGGCAGGCGGCGCCTGGACGATCGCGTCGTGCTGGCGGCCATCCTGTACGTGCTGCAGACCGGATGCGCCTGGTCGGCACTACCGGCGTCGTTCGGGGTCAGCTGCCCGACCGCGCATCGCCGGTTCACCGAGTGGGTCGAGGCGGACGTCTTCGCCCGGCTGCATCAGATGATGCTGGATCTGCTCGGCTCGGCCGGGGCGATCGACTGGTCACGTGCGTCGGTGGACGGCATGCACGTCCGGGCGGTCAAAGGGGGGATCTGACCGGGCCCAGCCCGGTCGACCGGGGCAAGCCCGGCAGCAAGATCCACGCGCTGAGCGACCGTAACGGCCTGCCGCTGACCGTGGGTGTCTCGGCGGCCAACCGCAACGACCACCTGGAGCTGGAGGCCGTCGTCGATGCCGTGGCCCCGGTCAAGGGGCCTGTCGGCAGGCCTCGCCGCCGGCCGCGCAAGCTACACGCGGACAAGGGCTACGACTACCCGGCCTGCCGTAAGTTGTTGCGCCGTCGGGGCATCATCGCCCGGATCGCCCGACGGGGTATCGAGTCGCCCAAGCGGCTGGGGCGCCACCGGTACGTCATCGAACGGACCCTGGAGTGGGTTTCCCGGTTCCGCCGGCTGGCACGCCGCTACGAACGCAAGGCCGCCCACTTCACGGCATTCGCCCAGCTGGCCTGCGCGGTGATCTGCTACCGCCGAGCCATCAAGCTGGACCTGCTCACCCACGACAACCCCAAATGAGATGTGGTCT
>NZ_BAABBE010000129.1:0-931 GCF_039537795.1 Lentzea roselyniae | reverse complement strand
CCCAGTGCTGACGGCCCGCGTAGCGGAAACTGTTGCGCAGCAAGTGGACCACGCAGGTCTGGGTGATCGTCTGCGGCCAGACGGTGGTGATCGCGTCCGGCAAGCCGGTCAGCCCATCGCACACCACCATGAGCACGTCGGCCACGCCCCGGTTCTTGAGCTCGGTCAGAACGTGCAACCAGTATTTGGCGCCCTCGCCGCCGTCGCCGGCCCACAACCCGAGGATGTCGCGCCGTCCTTCGCAGGTGACCGCGAGCGCGACGTAGATCGGCCGGTTGGCGACCTGACCGTCCCGGATCTTGACGTGGATAGCGTCGATGAAGATCACCGGGTACACCGCATCGAGCGGCCGGTTCTGCCATTCGACCATGCCCTCGATCACCTTGTCGGTGATCGTGGAGATGGTCTGCCGTGACACCTCGGCGCCATAGACCTCTGCCAGATGCGCGGAGATCTCGCCGGTGGTCAAACCCTTGGCGGCCAACGAGATCACCATCTCGTCCACGCCGCCCAGGCGCCTCTGCCGCTTCGCGACGATCTTGGGCTCGAAGCTCGCGTCCCGGTCACGCGGCACGTCGATCTCAACCGGGCCCACGTCGGTCAGCACGGTCTTGGACCGCGTGCCGTTACGCGAGTTGCCGGTCCCGCGGCCGGCCGGGTCGTGCTTGTCATAGCCGAGGTGATCGGTGATCTCACCCTCGAGCGCGGACTCCAGCACCAGCTTGGTCAGCTGCTGCAGCATCCCGCCCTCACCGGTCAGCTTCAGCCCGCTGACCTTGGCGTTACTCAGCAGTTGCGCGACGAGCTGCTCGTCCAGGCCGTCCAGGCCGGTCGCGGGCTTCGAGTTCTCGGCGTTCTCCACGCCGGACATCATGTCGGTCATCAGGTGCACTTCCATGATCGGGAGTTACACCGCTCGTTTTACAGTCCC
>NZ_BAABBE010000128.1:0-947 GCF_039537795.1 Lentzea roselyniae | reverse complement strand
CTAGGGCCCGTCCTCAAAGCCAGAGGGTGAGGGTGGCCAGGTCGATCATGGCTTGGTAGGACAGGGCGGTCTTGTCGTAGCGGGTGGCGATCGCGCGGAACTGTTTGAGCCGGTTGAAGCAGCGTTCGACGACGTTGCGGCGCTTGTAGATCACCGGGTCGAACGCGGGTGGGCGGCCACCGGCCCGGCCTCGGCGGGCGCGGTTGGCGCGTTGGTCGCGGCGTTCGGGGATGGTGGCCCGGATGCCGCGGCGGCGCAGGTGAGCGCGAATGGACTTGCTGGAGTAGCCCTTGTCCGCGATCACCCGCGCCGGGCGTGTGGCGAGCCTGCCCGGTCGTGCGGACGGGAACCACACGCCCGCCAGCACGGTCTCGAACATGGTGCAGTCGTTGGTGTTTCCACCGGTCAAGACGGTTGTGAGTGGGCGGGCGTGTCCGTCGCAGGCAAGGTGGATCTTGGTGGAGGGGCCGCCGCGGGACCGGCCGATAGCATGATCATCTGGTTCGGTCTGCCCGCCACACGACCCGCTCGCCCCCTGTGTGCGCGGCGGTGCGGCGGCGGGCACCGGCCGCGTGCTGATGAGCACGCACGATGCTGGAGTCGACCGAGACCTCCCGGTCCAGCTCGTCGATCGCCTCGTCGATCACCCGCACCTTGGACACCAGCATGGTCAGGGTGCCGTTGCGCGACCAGCGCCAGAACCGGTTGTAGACCGTCTTCCACGGCCCGTACCGCTCGGGCAGATCACGCCACGACACCCCGGTCTTGGCCTTGAACAGCATCCCGTTGATCACACGCCGGTCATCCACCCGAGGACGCCCTTTCGCGCCCGAGACCGGCAACAACGGCTGCAACGCCTGCCACTGCTCATCAGTCAGCTCATGCCTGCGCACCACGGCACAAGATCAAAGCACGTCAGACGAACCAGCTTTGAGGACGGGCCCTAG
>NZ_BAABBE010000127.1:0-956 GCF_039537795.1 Lentzea roselyniae | reverse complement strand
TGCCCATGGCCGCCTGGGCGACGGCGAGCTGTCCCAGAAGAAATGCCCGCATGTGCGACGGTACCTGCTTCGGCACGGTACGGACTGCTGCTTCAGCGAGATCGACGGCTTCGGCGTGGTGGCCGAGTACTGCGGCCTGGCCGCTGAGCGCCCTTAGTACTGCAACGACAGGTTGTGATACAGGGTCGACTTCTGGTAGTTGATCTTGCTGTGTTGGTGGAGATGGTGGCTGAGTGGCCGGCAAGCTTCGAGGCGTTCGTGGGCCGGTTCGCGGCCCGGTTTCCTCGGGTCGAATCACGGCGTCATGTCGGCCTGCCACACGAGCGGCCACCAGAATTTGAACAAGCGCGGGAAGATGTCCCAGTGCGCCGCCGATGATAGATATCCCGGGACCTGCATAGTTGAGTGTTTTCCGGCGGTCGCGGTAAAGAAGACCTCGGGCAAGCTCGCGGCTCGGGCGAGTTCTTCAAGTTCGACAAGACGGAATCACCGTCGAACCGGTACTCACCGGAAACGGATCCTGCTACCGCTCACGGCGCTGGCGCGACACGCTCAACGCAGCCACCGAAGCCGTTGTCGGCGGTGGTCCTGTGGAGTATCTTCCCTTACCCGCGAATGTCCGCGCGCGGAGTGCTCATCGGGGTGATGGCTGTGGTGTCGCGTATCACCTAGTGTGATCAAGGTTCACCTGCCAGGGGTCGCCCATCACTCCACGGGCCGGAGTTCCCCTGCATGCTGCTCAGTGAGGTGATCTCAACAGCGGAGATTCCAGCACTGAAGGCTTGAGGATGTTCGGGGGAACGCTCGTGCAGGCGCTCTGACGTGCCGGGGGGCCTGGGAGTAGAAGGACGGGGAGCTCCTGATAGGACTGGATTTGCGAAGATCAAATCCCAGTCAGAAAGCTCCCCGTGATCGCCTATCGTGCCACACTCGATGTACCCCGCGAACTCGCCCAG
>NZ_BAABBE010000126.1:0-957 GCF_039537795.1 Lentzea roselyniae | reverse complement strand
CCTGAGCATCATCCAGGGCCGCAAGGTGGCCGTGATCGGCTACGGCAGCCAGGGCCACGCCCACGCCCTGTCGCTGCGCGACTCCGGCGTCGAGGTCCGGATCGGTCTGCAGGAGGGCTCCAAGTCCCGCGCCAAGGCCGAGGAGGAGGGCCTGGAGGTCGGCACGCCGTCCGAGGTCTCCGCGTGGGCCGACGTGATCATGATCCTGGCGCCGGACACCGCCCAGCGGCACATCTACGCCAACGAGATCGCGGGCAACCTCAAGGAGGGCGACGCGATCTTCTTCGGCCACGGCTTCAACATCCGCTACGGCCTGATCACCGCTCCGTCCGGTGTGGACGTCGCCATGGTCGCCCCGAAGGGCCCCGGCCACCTGGTCCGCCGCCAGTTCGTGGACGGCAAGGGCGTCCCCGCGCTCATCGCCGTCGAGCAGGACGCCTCCGGCAACGCCCAGGCCCTGGCGCTGTCCTACGCCAAGGGCATCGGCGGCACCCGCGCCGGCGTCATCAAGACGACGTTCAAGGAAGAGACCGAGACCGACCTCTTCGGCGAGCAGGCCGTCCTCTGCGGTGGCGCGTCCGCTCTGGTCCAGGCGGGCTTCGAGGTGCTGACCGAGGCGGGCTACGCCCCCGAGGTCGCGTACTTCGAGTGCCTGCACGAGCTGAAGCTGATCGTCGACCTCATGTACGAGGGCGGCATCGCCCGCATGCGCTACTCGATCTCCGACACGGCCGAGTACGGCGACCTGACCCGCGGCCCGCGCGTCATCACCGCCTCCGTGAAGGAAGAGATGAAGAAGATCCTGGGCGAGATCCAGGACGGCACCTTCGCCTCCGAGTGGGTCGCCGAGGACGACAACGGCCGCGCCAACTACCGCAAGCTGCAGCAGGAGGGCGAGAACCACCCGATCGAGGCCACCGGCAAGAAGCTCCGCGACATGATGTCGTGGGTCGACCG
>NZ_BAABBE010000125.1:0-998 GCF_039537795.1 Lentzea roselyniae | reverse complement strand
CTAGATGGTTGATTCCGTGAAGTTGGTGTCAGTGATCGAACGCGGTCAGTGAGCGTTTGCTGGTCACGCCCGCCTCCCAGTTGTGCCAGATGCCGGCGGCCATGGCCAGCAGGCGCTGAGCGACACGGGTGAACACCCCGGCAGGAGTGCGTCCGCCGTGTCGCTCGAGGTCGAGCTGACCCTTGAGGGTCTGGTTGACCGATTCGATCCACTGCCGGACACCGCCGAGGTTGCCGTTGCGGTAGGTCTCGTCCTTGCGGTCGGGACGGAGCAGGGCCAGGCCCATCCGCTCGGTGAGTTGCTTGAACGGCTTGCCGGAGAAACCTTTGTCCGCTAAGAGGATCTGGCCGTCGCGGATGAGATGGTGGTTGTGGTCGAGCAGCGCGGCGAGCACTTCGCGTTCGCCGATCTTGGGGTTGGCCAGGCACCACATGATCGGCATTCCGTCACCGGCGCAGACGAGGTAGAGCTTCAGTCCCCAGTAGTACCGGGAGTGCGAGGCGCAGTAGCCGTAACCAGCGTGCCCGGCCAGGTCCGACCGCTTGACTGTTTCCCGTGACATGCCGCAGGGCAGCGGGGTGGCGTCGGTCATCCACATGTCGTCGAACCAGGACGGGCAGCACATCGCCAGCGTGAGGATCGCCTTGCGCAACAACGGTTCCGCTGTCTTGAGCCGCTTGTGATAGCCGGACTGGGTGAGCATGCGGGGAAACATCTCGAGCAGCTCGGGGGTGGCGTGGACGTGGCGGACCCAGCGACGCTCGTTGTGGTAGCCCAGCATGACCTGGGCGACGGCCAGGCAGATCAGCTCGCTGTCGGTCAGATCCGGCCGGCGGCCCCTGCCCGTGCGGGGCGGAACGACGTGGTCATCGACCAGCACGTACAGTGCGGTAAGGAGGGTGTTCAGGTCTTTCGTCACACATTGATCTTGAACACCCTCCTCCCATGCCCCGGCACCGGGCCGACTTCACCCGAACTTCACGGAATCAGTCATCTAG
>NZ_BAABBE010000124.1:0-1032 GCF_039537795.1 Lentzea roselyniae | reverse complement strand
CTTTCGGCACGGTGGGTTCCGGCGCGGCTCCCAGCAGCTTTGCCACCGACAGGGCGAGGACGCGTTTGCGTCCCGCGGAGAAGTGCTGGACGGTCGCGAGATGCCCGGTGACCGCCGCGCTGTCGGCACCACCACCGTCCAGCGCCCAACGGGCGACCAACTGCTCGAAGTCGCGGCGGCCCGCCGGCCGTGCGGCCCAGTGCAGATAGTCGACAAGGGCCTCACAGCTGGGCGTGCGCACGCCCTCAAGCTGGAACAGCCGCAGCGCCAACGCGCTTTCCAAGGCGCTGCTCATGCAGGTTCCGGGCACCAGCCCGTCCTCCGCCTGGTCGAGGATCCGGCCGGCCAGCCGTCGGCGCGCTACGGCCACGAGCCGGTCCGCGGGGCTGTCCGCGTACGAGTTCGTGGACAGGTGCATGTCATAGTCCCGTCTGTCGGCCGCGTCAGCGGCGGGCCAATCTTGGTTCTGCGGCACCGCAGCCACTTGCGACTGCGCTGCCGCTTCGGCGTCTGGAAGTGATGCCGCAGTCGGTGCTTGCGAGGCGCAGTGAATGGTTGAAGTCTGGGAGCAGTTCGGCCCAGCCGACTCGACACTGGCGCCTTGACAGGCAGGCGTCTGCCAGCTGCCGTTCCAGAGGCATCAGAATGGAATGTCTCTTGCACTCGTGCAGGAACCGGTGAGGGTGCCGGATAGATCTGTTCCCGGCGTAGCAGGACACGGTCGCCTGCGGGCAGTGCCGTGGCATGGCGCGCAGCATCCCCCGAGGCCGTCACGACTTTGTTCCGTCCTGATGGTTGCCGACGTCCCACCGCCAGGCGATGGAGGCGATGGGCAACGGCTCTGGTGAATCGTCACTGGGCGTTTCGCGCCAGCCCATGCTCTCGAAGGCCACGGTACCCCCACTGTGTCAAGTACCGGGTTTGATGGAGGGTGTGATTACCCGCTCGGTGTCGGGACGGGTGCGGTTGTGTGGTGATGGTTGGTTTCGTGTTCCACGGGCGGGATCAGGCCGAGTTCGCCGTGTAGCCGGC
>NZ_BAABBE010000123.1:0-1185 GCF_039537795.1 Lentzea roselyniae | reverse complement strand
ACTAGTGTCTCGTGATCCTGTTGGGTTTACTTCGCGTTGTTGTCGACCAGCTTCTTGACGCTGGCCTGGACAACGCGGACCTTGGCCAGGATCTCGTCGGCGGAGGCGGTCCAGGTGAAGGGCTTGGCGTTGGCGTTCCAGTGGTCGATGTAGTCACGGATCTGTCCGATGAGGACTTTGACCGAGCTGAAGGTGCCACGGCGAATGGCCTGGCGGGTGATGATGCCGAACCAGATCTCTATCTGGTTGATCCACGACGAGCCTTTCGGCGTGTGGTGGAACCGCACGTTCGGGTTGGCCTCCAGCCAGGTCATCACCTCGGGCGTGGTGTGGGTGGACAGGTTGTCCAGCACCACATGGATGTTCTTGCCCGCGTGCGGTTTCACGGCTTTCTTGAGGAACGCCAGGAAGTTCGCGCCGTCGCGGACCGGGAGACACTCGCCGTAGACCTCGCCGGTGGCCACGTTCAGAGCGGCGAACAGGTTCGTGACGCCGTGCCGGCGGTAGTCGTGAGTACGTTGCTCGCTGGCGTCGAAGGTCATCGGCAACAGTGGCTGGGTCCGGTCCAGCGCCTGGATCTGGGTCTTCTCGTCGACGCTGAGCACGACCGCCCCGCCCGGCGGGGACAGGTACAGGCCGACGATGTCGGCCACCTTGTCCGCGAACTCCGGATCCCGGCTGAGCTTGAACGTGCCGTGGCGATGCGGCCGTATCCCGTTCTCACGCCACAGTTTCGCCACGTAGTGGTGCGAGACGGACACCCCTTCGGCGCGAGTGATCCACGCGGCCATCTCCCGGCTCGACCAGTGCGACAGCCCGGTCTCCGCAGGCGGGCTCGTGCGGCTGGCCGCCAGAATCCGCGCCCGCACGGAACCGGGAACCTGCTCCCGCCCCGCGCCACGCGGCCGGTCCAGCAACCCACCCAGACCGTCGGCCGCGTAACGCGACAACCACAGATCCACCGTCGGGCGCGACACTCCCGCCAACTCCGCGATCTCCCTCTTCGGCCGGTTCCCCGCCCGCCACAACACGATCCGCGCCCGCGTCGCGACCGTCGCCGCGACATCCGGGCTGTTCACCAGCGCCCGCAGCTCGGCCTGTTCATCGACAGTCAGCTCCACCCCGACAGCCAACACCATCACCAGTCACGCGGATGTAAAGCAAACAGAATCACAGGACACTAGG
>NZ_BAABBE010000122.1:0-1326 GCF_039537795.1 Lentzea roselyniae | reverse complement strand
TGTTCCGTGCCGGGTTTGATGGAGACCATCAAGCCTGGATGATGAGGAGCAATGGCCCCACCGAAGAAGTACCCAGATGAGCTGCGTGAGCGGGCGACCCGGATGGTCGTGGAGGCCCGCCGGGACCCGGCGTCCGCGACCGGGGCGATCAAGCGGATCGCCGAGCAGCTCGGGATCCACCCCGAGGCACTGCGGACCTGGGTCAAACGCGCGGAGATCGACGCCGGCGACCGGCCAGGCACCACGTCGAGCGACGCGGAGCGGATCGCGCAGCTCGAGCGGGAGAACCGGGAACTGCGCCGTGCCAACGCGATCCTGAAATCCGCGTCCGCTTTCTTCGCGGCGGAGCTAGACCGCCCCTCCCGCTGATCGTCAACTACATCGACGCCCACAAGCACGAGTTCGGAGTCGAGCCGATCTGTGCCGTCCTGACCCAGGCCGGCGTCAAGATCGCTCCGAGCACCTACTACGCCGCCCGCTCCCGCCCGCCCTCGGCACGCGCGGTCCGCGACGCGGTGGTCACCGAGAAGATCAAGGAAGTACACGAGACGAACTACGGCGTCTACGGCGTGCGCAAGATCTACGCCGAGCTGGCCCGCCAGGGCGGGGTCACCGGGCTTCCGGTCGCCCGCCGCACCGTCGCCAGATTGATGAAATCCGCTGGGCTGCAAGGGATTTCCCGGCTGAAAACCCCGCGCACCACGCGCGGCGGCAAGGGTAGCGACCCGCGCCCGGACCTTGTCAAGCGGTCTTTCGCCGCCCCGGCACCCAACCGGCTGTGGGTCGCCGACATCACCTACATCCGCACCTTCACCGGCTGGGTCTACGCCGCGTTCGTGCTCGACGTGTTCTCCCGCCGCATCGTCGGCTGGCAACTGTCCACGTCACTGCGCACCGACCTGGCGCTCGACGCCCTGGAGATGGGGCTGTGGACCCGCACCCGCGCCGGACAGGACACCAGCGACCTCATTCACCACTCCGACCGCGGAACGCAATACCTCGCCGTGCGCTACACCCAGCGCCTGGCCGAGGCCGGCGCGGTCGCATCCGTTGGCAGCAAAGGAGATTCCTACGACAACGCCATGGCCGAAGCCTTCAACTCGATCTTCAAAGCCGAACTCGTCCGCAACAAGGGCCCCTGGCGCGGCACCGACGACCTCGAGATCGCCGTCGCCGAGTACATCGACTGGTACAACCACCGCCGGCTACACGGCGAACTCGGCCTGATCCCGCCCGTGGAACACGAAACCAACCATCACCACACAACCGCACCCGTCCCGACACCGAGCGGGTAATCACACCCTCCATCAAACCCGGTACTTGACA
>NZ_BAABBE010000121.1:0-1327 GCF_039537795.1 Lentzea roselyniae | reverse complement strand
CAGGGTTCCGGCAAAGTCGTGTCCGCCGTTTGGACGTAGGACGGGCACGGCTCTCTGGTTGATCATGTGAGTGTCTAAGTCTCATGATCTTCTGGGAGTGCCGTGCCCGCCGTGTCATCCTGCCCGATTCCGGCTGTGCTGGATCGGCTGGCCCCTGTCGCCGCTGACGTTCCTGCTGATCGAATCGCTGACCTGCGGGAGTGTGTGGCGGGGGTGCCGGATCCGCGGTGTCGGCGGGGTGTGCGGCACTCGCTGGCGTCGATCTTGTTGCTGGCGGCGTCGGCGGTCGCGGCGGGAGCCAGGTCGTTCACGGCGATCGGGGAGTGGGCGGCGGACGCCCCGCAGCAGGTACTCGCGTTGCTCGGTGTCCGTCACGATCCGCGCCGGGGCCGGCGCCGTGCTCCGGACGAGGCCACGATGCGCCGGGCGCTGCAACGGGTGGACGGCGACGCGGTGGACGCGGCGATCACGACCTGGACCCACGCTCGCCGCGGTCACTGGTCCGCGGACGGGCCGGTGGTGATCGCGATGGACGGCAAGACCGTGCGTGGCACCCGCGGCCCGGACGGCTCGGGCGGGGTGCATCTGCTGACCGCGTTCTGTCACACCGGCTCGCTGGTGCTCGCGCAGGTCCTGGTCGACACCAAGGTCAACGAGACCAAGCGTTCCGCCGCGCTGCTCGACCAGCTCGACCTGACCGGGGCGATCGTGACCGCGGACGCGATGCACACCATCCGCGCCACCGTCACCGACCTGCTGCGCCGCGGCGCCGACTACGTGCTGCCGGTCAAGGAGAACCAGCACCGGCTCTACGCCCAGCTCGACGCCCTGCCCTGGCACGACGTTCCCGCACTCACCACAGCGGACACCGGACACGGCCGTCACGAGCGGCGGACGATCCAGGTTCTGCCCATCCCCGACGACGTCACTTTTCCTGGTGCGGCACAAGCGTTTCTCGTCGAACGCTACGTCACCCACAACACCGGGAAACGCACCGCGATGGCCGTGCTCGGCGTCACCAGCCTCACCAGCGACCACGCCGGACCAGCCGAACTCGCCACCTGGACCCGCGGCCACTGGGACATCGAGAACAAACTGCACTGGACCCGCGACGTCCTCTACACCGAGGACGCCTCCCGCGTCCGCACCGGCACCGCACCCCGAGTCATGGCCAGCCTGCGCAACCTCGCCCTCAACGCACTACGCCTAGCCGGTCACACACGCATCGCCACCGGCCTGCGTCACACCAGCCGAGACTTCACCCGACCACTCACCCTGCTCGGAATCCACCCCTGACCAGCACCAACACGACTTTGCCGGAACCCTG
>NZ_BAABBE010000120.1:0-1364 GCF_039537795.1 Lentzea roselyniae | reverse complement strand
ATTGGCGGTCGGAGGGGGCACCGAGTGACACAGGACACATCGTCTCGTCAGGGAGATGAGGCGGCAGCGCGGCGGCTCGCGGGGGCGTTCGCGCCCGAGGCGATCGACGCGTTGCTGAAAGACGCCAAGTCGGCTGGAACGCCGATTGATGGTGTCGACGGTCTGCTGAATCAGTTGACGAAGGCCGTGCTCGAGCGGGCCTTGCAGGCCGAGATGACGGACCATCTGGGTTATGACGCCGGCGACCCGGCCGGCCGCGGGTCCGGCAATTCCCGTAATGGCAGGTCGACCAAGACGGTGTCCACGAGGAACGGTCCGGTCGATATCGAGGTACCGCGTGACCGGAACGGTTCATTCGAGCCGGCGATCGTGCCGAAACGGGCTCGGCGGATCGGCAACATCGACGACATGATCCTGTCGCTGTACTCGCGTGGCATGACCACCCGTGATATCGAGGCGCATCTGCTGGAAATCTATGGGGTGAACGCGTCGCGGGAACTGATCTCGAATATCACCGATGTGGTGGTCGATGAGATCAAGGCATGGCAATCACGCCCGCTCGATGAGGTATATCCAATCCTCTATGTGGACGGCATCCGGATTCGAGTCAAGGACAACGGGGTGGTCACCACCAAGGTCGCCTACCTGGCCATCGGCGTGGACGTGGACGGCCGCAAGCACGCCCTGGGCTGCTGGATCCAGGACACCGAAGGAGCGAAGTTCTGGCAGAAGGTCCTGTCGGACCTGCGTAATCGTGGCGTCAGGGACATCCTGATCGCCTGCTGCGACGGCCTGACCGGCCTGCCCGACGCGATTCACGCGATCTTCCCGGACACCGTCGTGCAAACCTGCGTCGTGCACGTGATCCGCAACGCGATGCGGTTCGTGTCCTACGGCGACCGCAAGAAGATCGTCACGGGAATGAAGGAGATCTACACCGCGCCCACCCTCGAGGCCGCGGAGCTCGGCCTCGCCGCGTTCGACAAGCAGTTCGGCGCACAGTATCCGGGCGCGGTTGACGTGTGGCGTAACGCTTGGGACGAGTTCGTCCCGTTCCTCGACTTTCCGCCCGAGCTCCGCAAGATCGTCTACACCACCAATGCGATCGAGTCCATCAACTTCCAGCTCCGGAAGATCACCAAGAACCGCGGTCATTTCCCCGACAAAGACGCCGCGATGAAGCTTCTCTACCTCGGGCTCCGGAACATTTCCAGCCAGCGGGGAGGCGAATCGGGAACGGGAACGCACGGCTGGAAGGTGGCATTGAACACACTGATCAACCTCTTCCCCGGTCGCATACTTTTCTGATAACCTACAAATGTAAGCAAATCACCTCTGGCTTACACAAAAATCGTGACAGGCTC
>NZ_BAABBE010000119.1:0-1425 GCF_039537795.1 Lentzea roselyniae | reverse complement strand
CGAGCTATTGTCAAGATCTGTGGATCAAGATCTTTAGGCGGCTTCCTCGTCGGGGCGTTCGACAAGCTTGCCGTTGACGAAGGTGGCGCCGGCTCGGACGAGGGCGACGAGCTGGGGTGCGTTGACCGCGCGCCAGCGGGCCTGGGCTGACTCGATGAGCTTGAACGCCATGGCCAGCCCGGCGGCGCGTGAGCCCGGTCCTTTGGTGACCTTGGTGCGGTGGCGCACGGTGGCGAAGGTGGACTCGATCGGGTTCGTGGTGCGCAGATGGATCCAGTGTTCGGCCGGGTAGTCGTAGAACGCGAGCAGCTCGTCGAGATCGTCGGTGATCTTGGCGACCGCCTTGGGAAACTTCGCGCCGTAGGCGGCGTCGAAGGCCTTCACCGCCTCCAGGGCGTGCCACTTGTCCTCGGCGTTCCAGATCTCCGCGAGGGCCTTCTTCGCGCCGGGTTGCGCGGACTTGGGTAGCGCGGACAGCACGTTGCCGATCTTGTGGAACCAGCAGCGCTGCGCGCGCGTGTCGGGGAAGACCTCACGCAGTGCGCCCCAGAACCCGAGTGCGCCGTCGCCGGCCGCGAGTACCGGGGCGGTCATCCCGCGGCGGGCGCAGTCACGCAGCAGGTCGGCCCACGACTCGGTGGACTCGCGGTAGCCGTCGGCCAGGGCGAAGAGTTCCTTACGGCCGTCAGCGCGGACGCCGATCATGACGAGCAGGCAGAGTTTGTGTTCCCCCAGGCGGATGTTGACGTGGATGCCGTCCGCCCACAGGTAGACGTAGTCCACATCGGACAGATCGCGTTCGGCGAAGGTGCGCTGGTCGGTCTTCCACTGCTCGGCCAGCTTCGTGACCACCGGCCCGGACAAGCCCTTGCTGCTGCCGAGGAACTGGCCGAGCGCGGGCACGAAGTCCCCCGAGGACAGGCCGTGCAGGTACAGCAACGGCAGCACCTCGGTGATCTTCGGGGTCTTGCGCGCCCACGGCGGCAGGATCGCCGAGGAGAACCGCTCGCGTTCGCCTGTCACAGGGTCAACGCGCTTGTCGTTGACGCGCGGCGCGGTCACCTCCACCGCGCCGGCGCTGGTCAGCACCTCCCGTGGCTGGTGATAGCCGTTACGCACCACCAGCCGGTGACCGCACTCGTCACGTTCGTCGGCGAACGCCGCGATATAGGCGTCGACCTCGGCACGCAGCGCCTCGGCCAGCATCCGCCGGGCACCCTCCCGCACGATCTCGTCGATCAACGACGTGCCGGCCGAGGCATCCGCCCGACGGCCCTCGTCACCGGATGCGGGGTCAGGGACTACGGTGAGCATGGGCGTGCCTTCCCGACCGACGCGCCAACGTCGGCCTGCTTGAGATCAGCTACTCGATCACCGGGAAGGTACGCCCCTCACCGGCCGATCCACAGGTCTCAAGCATTGCTC
>NZ_BAABBE010000118.1:0-1431 GCF_039537795.1 Lentzea roselyniae | reverse complement strand
GAGCAATGCTTGAAATCTGTGGATGAGTTGGGAAGGGGCGTACCTTCCCGATGATCTGCTGATCCTCAAGCAAGGCCGACGTTGGCGCGTCGGTCGGGAAGGCACGCCCATGCTCACCGTAGTCCCTGGCGATGAACCGAACGACGAGGGCACGGCGACGGCGGCGGGTTCGTCGTCGTTGATCGACGAGATCGTCCGGGAGGGTGCCCGGCGGATGCTGGCCGAGGCACTGCGCGCCGAGGTCGACGCCTACATCGCCCAGTTCCGCGAGGAGCTCGACGAGGACGGCCACCGGCTGGTGGTGCGTAACGGCTACCACCAGCCACGCGAGGTGCTCACCAGCGCCGGGGCAGTCGAGGTGACCGTGCCGCGGGTCAACGACAAACGCACTGACCCCGAGACGGGTGAACGGAAGAGGTTCTCCTCGGCGATTCTGCCGCCGTGGGCGCGCAAGACCCCGAAGATCACCGAGGTGCTGCCGCTGCTGTATCTGCACGGTCTGTCGTCCGGGGATTTCGTGCCCGCGCTCGGGCAGTTCCTGGGCAGCAGCAAGGGCCTGTCCGGGCCGGTGGTCACGAAGCTGACCGAGCAGTGGAAGACCGAGCAGCGCGCGTTCGCCCAGCGGAGTCTGTCCGATGTGGACTTCGTATATCTGTGGGCGGACGGCATTCACGTCAACATCCGCCTGGAAGAACACAAACTCTGCCTGCTCGTCATGATCGGCGTCCGTGCCGACGGACGCAAAGAGCTCGTCGCCCTGGCCGACGGCTACCGCGAGTCCACCGAGTCGTGGGCCGATCTGCTGCGCGACTGCGCCCGCCGCGGCATGCGTGCCCCGGTACTCGCGGCCGGCGACGGCGCACTCGGGTTCTGGGGCGCGTTACGCGAGGTCTTCCCCGACACCCGCGAGCAGCGCTGCTGGTTCCACAAGATCGGCAACGTGCTGTCCGCGCTGCCGAAGTCCGCGCAGCCCGGCGCGAAGAAGGCACTCGCGGAGATCTGGAACGCCGAGGACAAACCGCACGCACTGGACGCGGTGAAAGCCTTCGACGCCGCCTACGGCGCGAAGTTCCCCAAAGCGGCCGCGAAGATCACCGACGATCTCGAGGAACTGCTCGCGTTCTACGACTACCCGGCCGAGCACTGGATCCACCTGCGCACCACGAACCCGATCGAGTCCACCTTCGCCACCGTGCGCCACCGCACCAAAGTCACCAAGGGGCCGGGCTCCCGCGCCGCCGGGCTGGCGATGGCGTTCAAACTGATCGAGTCGGCCCAGGCGCGCTGGCGCGCGGTGAACGCCCCGCAACTGGTCGCTCTGGTCCGAGCCGGCGCCCGCTTCGAGAACGGCACACTCGTCGAACGACCCGACGAACACGCACCACCCACCGCAGCATAAAGATCTTCATCCACAGGTCTTGACTATTGCTC
>NZ_BAABBE010000117.1:0-1460 GCF_039537795.1 Lentzea roselyniae | reverse complement strand
CTAGTACTCCAGCCGTAGATCGTGATCTTCATGGTTCCTGCCGCGATTGCCGCTGGTAGTGGGCTTGCTGGGCTCGGTGCTGGTGTCGCCTGCGCCAGTGTGAGCAGCGCAGGACGTGCCCGATGTTCACGGCTGGGGTGAGCACGAGGGCGTTGTAGAGATGACGGATCTCGTTGAGTGTCAACGGGATCAGCCCTGCTGGGGCGGGACTGGCGCGGGCGGCGACGGTGGTGATCGCCAGGAACAGGTGCGCGAGCAGTACCAGGGTTGTCCAGCGGTACCAGGAGATCCAGGTCCGGACCTGGTGCTCGTCCAGCCCGGTCTGCCCCTTCGAGGTCTGGAACGACTCCTCGATGGTCCACCGGCGCCCGGCCACGCGCACCAGCACCGACAGCGCGACCCGGCAGGGCGAGTAGCAGCGGTAGAAGGCCAGCTCTCCGGTGCGGCGGTGCCGGCGTACCAGCAGCGACCGGAACCCTTCGGGCGCCTCGTCGTCGGTGTCGGTGATGGTGATCCAGGCCCAGTCGTAGAACCGGTGTCCTTTCGCGCCTTGCCCGGCCGACAGCCGTTGCCAGGCGCGTTTCGGTAACCGCGCCACCAGGACATCGGCCCGGTAGACGCCCGTGGCGGTAGCCACGCGGTGATCACAGGCCACCGCCAGCACCTACCCGACCCGCCGCCGCTCCAGCCCGGCCCGCAGGACCGGGTTACCGCCGTAGACCTCGTCAGCGGCGACCCACCGCGCGGGCACGCCACCATCGAGAGCCCGGCCGAGCATCAGGGCGGCCAGCTCGGGTTTGGTCGCGAACTCGATATCGGCGGGGATCCCAGCCTCCGCACACCGGTCCGGGTCGTCGGCCCACACGCGCGGCAGATACAGCTCACGATCGATCAGCGTGTGCCCGATCGTGGTGGCATAGGTCAGAAACACCCCGACCTGGGCGTTCTCGATCCGTCCGGCGGTGCCGGTGTACTGCCGCCGCACCCCTGCCGAACACGTGCCCTTCTTGACGTCCCCGGTCTCGTCCACCACCAGCATCGCGTCGGTGTCACCGAGTTGCTCAACCGCGACGTCCCGCACATCGTCACGGACCTCGTCGGCGTCCCACACAGCCCGAGACAGCAGATGCTGCATCCCGTCCGGCGTCGCGTCCCCGGCATGCTCGGCGATCGTCCAGCAGTTCTTGCGTGGCAGGTCCGACAGCAATCTCTCCACGAACGACCTGGCCCGCCGACGTGGCTCCACACGCCCGAACCGCTTCGCCACCCTCGCCATCAGCCCGTCGAGCTTCTCCTGCCAGCCCACCGGATCCACACCCCCGGCGGCGTCTACGATGACAGCCGCGGCCACCACCTGATCTTGAGTTGTCCACACAACTACTCATGATCGTGTGGTGGCCGCGCTCGTCTTCCCGGGCCCTCAACAGCCAAGATCACGAAGTCCGGCTGGAGTACTAGGC
>NZ_BAABBE010000116.1:0-1466 GCF_039537795.1 Lentzea roselyniae | reverse complement strand
GTTCTCGGCGTGATGCGACCAGGCGGTCGTCTCGTCGTAGAGGGTGCCGGTTTTGAGGCAGCCGTGCAGGATGCCGACCAACCGGTTCGCCAGCTGGCGCAGGGCGGCGTTGTGCCCTGCGCCGCGGGCGCGCTGCCGGTCGTAGTAGGCGCGTGCTCCGGGCGAGGTTTTCAGCGCGCCGAACGCCTGGGACATCAGCGCGTCGATCAGCCGGTCGTTGTGGATGAAGCGGGCCAGGGCGACCTTCTTCCTGCCCGACGCGCGGGTGATCGGGGAGGTGCCCGCGTAGTTCTTGCGGGCCTTGGCACAGGCGTAACGGCCGGGGTCGTCGCCGAACTCTGCGAGCACCCGAGCGCTGAGGATCGGTCCCAGACCGGGCTGGGACCCGATGATCTCAGCGGCCGGGTGCTGCCCAAAATGGGCCTCCACCTGCCCCTGCAAGGTCTTCACCTGCGTGTTGAGCGTGGCCAGGACCGCGATGAGCGCCTGGACCGAGGCGGCGTAGGCCTCCGCCACGATCTCGGGCCGGCCGAGATGCCCGGTCCGCAGCGCGGCCTGGATCAGGCTGGCTTTCTCCGCGATGTTCTTGCGGCGCGCGCGTTTGAGCACGCCGCTGATCTGGGCGATCGTCAGCCGGGCGGCCCGCGCTGGAGTGGAGGCTTTGGCCAGCAGTTCCAGGGTGTCGGCGGCGTCGAGGTCCTCGAACGCGTCCAGTGCGGCGGGGAAGTAGTCGAGCAGGGCGTGCCGCAGTCGCTGGGTGTGACGGGTGCGTTCCCAGATCAGCGTCTTGTGGATGCGGGCCAGGACCTTGATCGCTTCGGCCTCGGAGCTGTCCCCGGCGACCGGCCGCAGTTCGTGGGAGTGGGTGCGGGCCATGTCCGCCAGCACGTGCGCGTCACCGGCGTCGCTCTTGGCGCCCGACACTCCCAGCCGGTCGCGGAACCTGGCCGCCTGCAACGGGTTGACCGCCAGCACCGTGTAGCCGGCCGCGACCAGCGCCGCCACCCACGGGCCCCGGTCGGTCTCAATCCCGACCAGCACCTCCACGTCCTCGTCGTCGGTCTCGCCGAGCTGCTCGCCGATCATCGCGTGCAGCCGGGCCATCCCCGCCACGCCCTCGGGCAGCCGGGCCTTGGCCAGCCGGCGACCCGTGCCGTCCATCAGCTCGACGTCGTGATGGTCCTCGGCCCAGTCATCCCCCACGAACAGCCGCAACGGCCCTCCCGCTCTCGATCTCGATCTCCTTGTGCAGCCCGCGGGAGAACCATCAGCGACCTAATCAAGCAGTGCTTCCCGCCACGAACACGCGGGGCACGACATCCCAGCAGCGATCGACTCTCCCGGCCCACCGGCAGGGGCACTGTCTTTCAGCAGGACTCAGGCGTCCAGGACAAAAGAGTGCTCACCCGCCGGCCGGCTACCACCAGGAGTGTGCCGGATGGCCACTCCCAGAACTGATTAGGACA
>NZ_BAABBE010000115.1:0-1521 GCF_039537795.1 Lentzea roselyniae | reverse complement strand
AAGGCCGGCGAGGACGCCTGTTCGACTCGAATTCGATTGATCGTAGTTCGACGAAGCCCTCTCTCGGTGCGGGAACTTTTGCGGAGCCAGTACTCTGAGTGACTCTCAGGCCCTTCGGCTGTCGCGAAGGTCGGCGGATCGTGCCAGCAGGTTCACGACACCTCGGTTCCGGCGGTGCGGACGCAGCACCGAGCGCATGAAGGCCACGGCATTTGTCGCGCGGCCGCTGTTGATCAGGGGGTAGGTGTCGAGGAAGCGATGCCAGGTGGCGACGGCCCGATCGAGCTCGCCGGCGCCCAGCTGCAGTTCCGCCAGCATCGCCAGCGTGATCGCGCGTGACCGCAGCTCGGTGGCCGGGCGATGCCGGATCGACTCCATGAGAGCTCGTGTCGCTCCGGCTCGGTCACACAACGCGGCGCACATCTTGGCTCGCTGATGCGCGAGCGACGCCGCGTGGTGCGTGCCGATGACCTGCGGGTCGTCGACCCGTTCGAAGTGGCGCTCGGCTCTGCACAGGGCGGTCACGGCGGCGCGCCGTTCGCCCGCAGCGGCCCGTGCCACGGCGAGTTGGCCCACGACGAACGCCTGTGTTGGCGATGCCTTGTCCACCAAGGTCTCGGCGGAGGCTTCCGCCAGCTGAACAGCCTGGTTGCGATGGCCGAGCATGTGCGCCTGGACGCTCATCGCGCGCAGCGCGATGGCGTACACCTCCGCGTTGTGAGCTTCTGCGGCCAGCCGCAGCGAGTCGCGGTAGTAGCGCAACGCGCCACCGTGCAGTTCGTCGTCGAACCAGGTGAAGCCGCACAGGTAGTACAGCTGCGACGCGATCGACAGCAGCTCCTCGAGGGTCTTCGCCGAAGTGCAGTTGCCTTGTAGCAGAGGTTCGACACCGGTCGCGAGGTACTGGGTGAGCGACCGCCGCACATGACCGGCGCCCAGGGTGCGCTCGGCTGCGGAGAACACGCGGAGCGCGGTGCGGGCGGCGTTCACCTCCGTCTGTCCGCACGTGATCGGACCAGCGCGTCGTTTCGGTCGCCTGGTGATCAGCGTTCCGGCGTCCGGCCACGCTGGTACGGACAGATCCGCCACGCTGTACACGGTGGGCGAGTTCTCCTCGGGAAACCCGGCTTCGGTCAGCGTGACCGGACGGCCGAGGCGCCGCGACAGCACTTCCACGACGTAGTGGGGAACCGGTCGGCGTGGACTGGTGCCGGCCAGCCACTGTCCCACCGACGTCCGGGTGTAGGACGTGCGCTCACCGCTTTCCGCGGCGACGGTGTTGATCTCCCGAGCCAGCGCGGCGCCACTGCAACAGGATTGTGCCAGTAATGTGCGGAGTCTTTCGTTGGATTCGCGGGCCGCCATTGCAACTCTCCTGAACGCAGAAGGGTCACGGTGAGCTTACTTGTGCGCACTGCGCCCTTGCGGTCGTCGTTTGAACCGGAACACCAACGGCGGAACGGTGAAACCCGGATGTACCAGCGGCATGAGCTGCTGCTCGCCAAAAGCACGGGAGTTGAC
>NZ_BAABBE010000114.1:0-1573 GCF_039537795.1 Lentzea roselyniae | reverse complement strand
CGGAATTTGTCAAGGTGATTGAGACCAGTGGGTGTTAGGCGGCTTCTGTGTCGGCGTGTTGATCGGTGTCGTTGGCCGGCCGGTTGATCCAGACGGTGTCGGGTAGGTCGAGCATCTTCGGCGCTGTGGTGATGCCGCCGAATCGGTGCGGGTGGCGTGCGCGTGCCTCGGCAAGGACGGTGCGCCTGCTGGCGTTCCTGGCGGCGGCCAGTCCGAAGTGGACGTCGGCGGGTGTGTGCAGGCCGATGCCGGTGTGTCGATGCTCGTGGTTGTACCAGTGGGTGAACTCGTCCATGAACTTCCTGGACTCCGTGAGTGATCCGAAGCGTTCGGGGAACTCCGGGCCGTACTTCAGGGTCTTGAACAGTGCTTCGGAGTACGGGTTGTCGTTCGACACCCGAGGCCTCGAGTGTGATCGGGTGACCTCGAGATCGGCGAGCAGGGCCGCGACGGTTTTACTGGTCATCGACGTGCCCCGGTCGGCGTGCACGACCTGCGGAACGCCGTGGACGGAAAAGATCTGTTCCATCAGTTCCTTGGCCAGGACACCGGATTCGCAGGCGTGGACATGGACGCCGACGATGTACCGGGAGTAGATGTCGATCATCACGTAGGCGTCGTAGTAGGTGCCCTTCACCGGGCCCGCGAGTTTGGTGATGTCCCAGCTGTAGACCTGACGGGGCGCTGTCGCGGCCAGCTCCGGGCACACTCTCGCCGGATGGCGCGCGAGCCGGCGGCGTTCCCTGACCTGCTTGTTGTCCGCCAGCACCCGATACATCGTGGACACCGAGCACAGGTAGACGCCCTCATCGAGCAGCTGCGCGTAGACCTGCAACGGCGCCAGGTCCACGAACCTCGCGCTGGTGAGCACCTCGAGAATCCGCAGGCGTTCCAGGGCCGTCAGCTTGTTGACCGGATCCGGCACAGGCGCCGGCGGAGTGGGCGTGGTGGCGGCCTTGCCGTGACGGATCGCCGTTGACCGTGCGAGCCCGGTCAACTGGGCGGCCTGCCTCGTTGATACCCCGCCCGCGGTCATGCACGTGTAGGCCTGGGTCAGCGTTTCTTGCGCTGCTCGTCGGAATCCGCTCTCTCGGCCAGACCTTCCAAGAGAGCGTGCGCTTTTCCCATGATGTCAAGCGCTGTCTCGGTGGTGTCCAGCCGTTTGTTCAAACGGGCGTTCTCCCGTGTGAGCCGGGCGATCTCGGCCTGCTCCGCGGACAGCCTGCCGACCTTCTCGCCCGGCGCCTTGCCCGCCAGCACCCCGGCATCACGCTGCTTGCGCCACTCGCTGATCAACGACGAGTACAAGCCCTCCCGCCGCAGATACCCGCCGCCGTCGCCGCGCTCGCACGCCGCCTCGTAGGCACTGAGATGCGCGAGCTTCTCCGGCGCGGTGAACGCGCGCCTCCGCCTCGGCCCGTCACCACGCGGCTGCTGGGAATCCATCCGCCCATCATCGTCCTCGACCACCGAGGACCTGGCCTTGCGGGTCATGTCAATCAATCCGAATCTCGCCCTGCGTCAGGCCAGCTTGCTGTGAACCACTGGACTCAACTCACCCTGACACGCAGGG
>NZ_BAABBE010000113.1:0-1784 GCF_039537795.1 Lentzea roselyniae | reverse complement strand
GCAGGTTCCGGTGGATCGCTGCTGGAGATCACGGCGGTCCTCGAACGAGCGCCCGTGGGCTTCGCTGTGGTGGACGAGCAGATGCGTTTCCTCTACGCCAACCCGGAGTTCGCGTCGGTGCTCGACTTGGCAACCCGTGACCACGTCGGGCGAACGATGAACGAAGTCGTTCCACCCGCCCATGCGGCCGCAGTGGAATCCCGCGTCGCCGAGGTGCTCAGGACCGGCGCCGTACACCGTGACCTCGAGATGCGTGCCGACGCCGGAAACACCACCAAGCGGCTCCTGCTCAACCTGTTCCCGTTGTGCGATCACGACAACGAGATCATCGCCGCCGTGATCGCGGTTCAGGACCTCACCAAGTCCCACGAAGTCGTCGAGCTCGAAGGACTGCGCCTGCACGCCGAGTGGACCGACAGGCTGGATCGGACACAACGCGCCGGGGGCACGGGATCGTGGGACCTCGACCTGCGCAGCGGACGAGTCGTGTGGTCGGCCAACCTCTGCCGCATCGCCGGTGTCACCCAGTCCCCGAGCACCCTTGAAGAAGTTCTTGCACTCGTGCACCCCGACGACCTCGATCTGGCACGGGCGTCCTTCACCGGTCTGACCGGGCACGCACCGGCACCGGACACCGAGTACCGGCTGTGCACGCCCGACGGACGTGTCGTGGTGCTTTCGTCAATCGCCGAACCGGTCGCGGACACCACCGGCACCGTGGTGGCACTGCGCGGCATGTGCGTCGACCGCACCGCGCGACGTACCGCCGAGGCCGATGCGCGGGCTGCCCTGGTACGAGCGGATGAGATGACGGCGCAACTGAAGGACGAGCGGAAAATCGTGCTGCAGCTGCAACGGGTTCTGCTGCCACCCAGCATCCCCGACGTCGAGGGCGCGGAACTGGCGGCTGCCTATCAGCCCGCGAACAGCTCGACTGGAGTGGGCGGCGACTTCTACGATGCGTTCCCCCTGCCTGATGGCAGGCTCGCGATCGCGGTCGGCGACGTGATCGGCCATGACATCGAAGCCGCGGTCACGATGGGCGGGGTCCGCAGCGCGCTCCGCGCCTACGCGATGCAGAACCCGCTTCCCGGCCACGTGCTGGGTGAACTGAACCGGCTCGTCTGCTCCTGCGTCGACATGACGATGACCACGGTGTTCTACGGCGTTTACACCCCCAGCGACGGCACTCTCCACTACGCCAATGCCGGCCACCCCCACCCGCTGATGGTCCGCGGCGGCATCGCCCGTCCGATGGCACACCGGCACGGGCTGATCACAGGAGCCGCGCAGTCTGCCGACTACGTCACGTTCGATACATCGCTACAACCGGGTGACGTGCTGGTCGTCTACACCGACGGACTGGTGGAACACCGCGAGAACGACATCGACACGGGCATCCAATCCCTGTGCGACGCCGTGACAGCGCCGCATCTGCCCGAACGCCTTGACCACCTCGTGCCAGCGGTGATCAACGCCGTCGCCCCGCAGGAAGCTCGCGACGACATTTGCGTACTCGCACTCCGCCACAGACCAGGCCGTTGAACGCCGAATCGAGGAATGAAGGGCCTGCTGCGAAAGGCCAGCTTCCCTGGGAAAGCCTAGTCGCCCGAGGTTGTCCCGGCTGCCGGGCGGAGCAAGGCGTAGATGGTGGTGCCGTGCGGGGTCGCGTGGACGCGCACGAGATCGGCGAACTGGTTGACCAGCAGCACCCCACGTCCGCCGCGCAGTCCGGCCGGCCGGGGTCTCCGTCCGGCGAGGGGGTCGGCCAGCTGTCCGGTGTC
>NZ_BAABBE010000112.1:0-1801 GCF_039537795.1 Lentzea roselyniae | reverse complement strand
TCGTGCGGTTGTGGAACAACGCCTGGGCCGAGTTCGTGCCGTTCCTCGCGTTCGATCCGGAGATCCGCCGGGTGATCTGTTCGACGAACGCGATCGAGAGCGTCAACGCCCGCATCCGCCGCGCCGTGAAGGCCCGCGGGCACTTCCCGAACGAGCAGGCCAGCGCTGAAATGCGTCTACATGGCGATCATGAGCCTGGACCCGACCGGCACCGGCCGCGCACGCTGGACGATGCGCTGGAAACCCGCGCTCAACGCGTTCGACATCGCCTTCGACGGCCGCCTGGCCGCCGGACGCAAGTAGTTTCCTTCAACCCGAGTTACACCGTTCGTTTGACAGACCCATCACCGCGCTCGGCGTGAACAAGTGGATCGCCGACCTGCACGCGCTCGGCTACGCCAACTCCACCATCGCCGGCATCGTCAAACTCCTGTCGATGATCCTCACCGACGCCGCCGACGAAGGCCTCATCCCCGCCAACCCCGTCCACCGACGCAGACGCCGCGGACGACGAAGCCACCGCATCCAACGCGAACGCGTCTGGGCCACACCAGAGGAAGTCCTCCGCATCGCCGACCAAGCTGCAGCGCTCGGTGGCGACACCGCCAAGCTGCTGATCATCACCGCCGCCTGGACCGGGTGCCGCTGGGGTGAGCTCACCGGACTGCACCTCAGCAACGTCGACCTCGACCGCGGCATCCTCGTCATCGACCCGCGGTTCGGCGCCCTGCACGAGAGCGCCCACAAACAGTGGCTCGGTAACCCGAAGACCACCTCCTCGGCCCGCGTCATCACGCTGCCACCGTTCCTGATCAAGCTTCTGCGCGACTACCTCAAGCGGCATGACAACGAGTTCGTGTTCACTGCGGACGGTGGAACCTGGTTGTGGCGCAGCACCTTCACTCAGCGGATCCTCAAACCAGCCGTCAACGGCAACGAAGACCAGCCACGTACACGCGCCCGCACTGTGCCAATCCGCCCCGGCCTGACGTTCCACGGACTCCGGCACAGCCACAAGACCTGGCTCATCGCCGACGGCGCACCCGAAATCGCCCAAGCACGACGCCTCGGACACCACCTACCCAACCGCGTCACCGAGGTCTACTCCCACGTCGCACCCGAAGTCGAACAACGACTCCTCAACAACCTGCAACGCCGCTGGCACAAAGCCAAAGCAGCCGTCAAAGCACACCCCACAGCACCAGAACCGGCCCCGCGACGACTCTCCGGCTCCGTTGCCGCATAACCAACCCAGCGACCCTCACCCCGTTAGCAAGAGGGACACCACGAACACCGAGATCTACGAACCCGGACGCGATCAAGCCGGAGAATCCTGCTCCAAAACTGCTCCATAGGGTCACCAGAACGCAATCAACACCCGATCACCGAAGAGCAGACCAGAACAGCAAGAAACCCGCCTGACCAGCGAAAACCGCTCGATCAGACGGGCTCCCAATTCAAGTGGAGCTGAGGGGACGCGAACCCCTGACCCTCACACTTCCAGTCCACAAAGGACTTCCACCAGCACAAACGCTAGAACCCCAACAACTCCAACGCGACTAGCCGCCGTTCAGCGCCGTTGAGTTTCGTTCAATGACGTTGCACTCCTCGCACCGCTCCAGCATGTCCAGTGTGAGCCGAACTCACTACCGGGCGAACATCCGTTCATCGCGGCCCTGCGTGTCAGGGTGAGTTGAGTCCAGTGGTTCACAGCAAGCTGGCCTGACGCAGGGCGAGATTCGGATTGATTGACATGACCCGCAAGGCCAGGTCCTCGGTGGTCGAGGACGATGATGGGCGG
>NZ_BAABBE010000111.1:0-2140 GCF_039537795.1 Lentzea roselyniae | reverse complement strand
GGCGCTGGCGCGCCCTGCGGCACTTCACCACCAGCCCACGCAAGATCGGCCACATCGTCAAAGCCGCACTCGTACTCACCCATTTCGAGTACGGACGGCTCACCTGAAACTCGTTGAGATCACGTCAGTACGATCAGAAAACATGGCGAGGTACTTGATCGCGATTTTCACAGCGATTTCGATGTTGCTTTCGTCGGCCGTTCCTTCGGTGGCCGAAGAGCGGTCTTTCGAGTCGATAGCACACCTTCTGCGCGTCGACTCCGACGATCCGCCTCTGGAGAACGTGCTGCCTGGCGTCCTCAAGGCCACGGACGAGGAGGTCCTCTCCGAGGCCGAGGAGGCGTGCGAGAAGGGCGAGCTGCCGCAGACCCCGTGTGCCATGTCGGTGGGCCAGGTCGAGCGCTTGCTGCCGGACATGAAGAAGCAGGTCGCCGAGATGGCAGACCTGGTGGAGAAGAGCCCGGAGGCGAGGGCGCTCGGACCGGGGCCGCGCAGCGCGCCGGACGTGGGGAAGATTCTCGCGGGAGTCGCCAAGCTGAGCAAGAACGCGAGCATGCAGAAGCTCTCCGACCGAGCCGGGGAGTTCGCGGACTGGGCATCACGAACGGTGACGACGGCGGGTGCGCTGACCGAGAACACGGCGGAGGAGTACGCCAAAGCCGTGATCTCGATCGCGGCGAGCTTCGTGCCGCCGCTCGGCGACCTGTGGTCGCTGGCCGACGCCGTGGCGAACGGCAACGTCGAACAGGGTGTCGTCGCCGTGGTCGGTCTCGCCGCCACCGCGATCGGCATGGTCTTCCCTCCTGCGGGTGCGATCATCGCCGCTGGTCTCGCGATCTACAGCGTCGGCAAGTTCCTCTACAACTACTTCATGGTCAAGGAACGGGACTGGATCGACGACCCGCCGGGCACGGTGGAGGAACTCTTCGAGTCCGGCGCACAGCTGACGTGGACCGAGCAGCAGGTGGGCGAGGCTGGCAAGGCGAACCTGGTGCTGGACCGCGACGAGTTCATCGCCACGCAGACTCTGCTGCTGAACTCGACGTGGACCAGGTACAACGCGGCCCGTCAGCCGGTGAAGTACACATTCACTCCGGGCGAGGACCTCTTCGTGAGCTGGTCGAATCTGCCTGCCGTCGGTGAGGCTGTGGTGATCTTGTGGCAGGACGGCAAAGCGCAGACGTCCACGTGCAAGGTGGCAAGCGGCGGCAACGAGTCCGTAGTCGCCTGCCGGAGCCTGACCGGTCCGGTCAGCATCTCCCTCGGGCACAGCGCGGTGATGGAGGTGAAGTACATCTTCAAGGATTACGACGCCATCCTGAAGTTCTGTCCCAAGCGGCCGTGCGTGGTGCATGGTCGCAGCGGGTCCACCTGGAACCGTGTCCTGTCCGAGGACAAGGAGACGGTCACGGTTCCGCTGCCGTTCTCGATCGGTGTTCAGGGTGATGCATAAAGTCGTTCTCCCAGGCCAGCTGTAGTGTGAGTGATGTTCTGCTGATCCGGTGCTGGTGGCAATCTGTGGGGATTGGTGGTGTGAAGCGGCGCCGAGAGCGATGACACCGGGTAGCCGCTTGTGGTGATGGTGTGTGGTTGCCGGGCGGGGATGCGCCCAGGTGAGCTTGCCCCAGCGGCATTTGGTCCATGCGGCTGTGATGATCAGCAAGCCTGCGGTCCCGCAGCCGAGTGCGGCGGCTTGTCTAGATCCGCTTTCCGCACATGGGTGCGAGTAATCTGATCAGGCAGCCCGGCGGCTGCCTAATCGTGAGGTTCTGTCATGTTGTCCGGTCGTGGATCAACGGGGACGACAGGCTCGGTATGTCGCGGCGAGCCTGGAGAAGACGCTGGGCGCGTTGCGGTGGTGGCCGATTACCGCCGCCGTCTGGACCTGGCCGGGATCATCGACCGGGCCTGCCCGTGCAAGCTGGTCGTGGAGGCGGACTTCCAGTCACGCGGCTTCGGCCCGCTCTCCGGCACCCCGACGCCATACCCGGAGATCCCCGGCTCGTGCGGCTTCATCTTCGGCAAGGGGGCGCCCGACGACCTCGTCGTCATCACGGGCGTGCTCGACACCGGGTACGAGTCGGAGAAGGCGAAGAACCCCGGCGGCCACGAGGGCCTGATCGAGGGCCACACGACCTAC
>NZ_BAABBE010000110.1:0-2241 GCF_039537795.1 Lentzea roselyniae | reverse complement strand
GTTGGCGCGCCCTGCGGCACTTCACCACCAGCCCACGCAAGATCGGCCACATCGTCAAAGCCGCACTCGTACTCACCCATTTCGAACACGGCCGACTCACCTGAAACTCGTTGAGATCACGTCAGTGCGCGCACGGGTCAGCGACCGGTGAACGTCCCTTGCTCGGCTCTGGCTACTCCGATTGGGAACTTTCAGCCGTGCGTTCGGTGTGTGTAACGGATCACAACAGTCCTGCGACGTGCTCGAACACGGGCTAGGAGGCTTGTAGAGCTGACTGCTCCCCGAACGCGCCGACGGAGGCTGTCACATGGGGACTGGCTGGAGAGACCGTCTCTTCTATGGCGATAATCTCGACATCCTTCGGCGTCACGTGAGTGATGAGTCGGTTGATTTAGTCTATCTCGACCCGCCGTTCAATTCGAACCGTTCGTATAATGTGCTATTTAAGCACTCGGGCGGTGAAGACTCCCAGGCTCAGATTGAGGCTTTTGATGACACCTGGGTTTGGAGTCAAGAAGCCGAAGCGCAATATGGCGAAATTCTTAATGGTGGCGCGCCGGTTAAAGTTGCAGATGCAATCGAGGCTATGCGCCGCCTGCTCGGCGAGAACGACGTGCTGGCGTATCTTGTAATGATGACTGCTCGATTAGTTGAGCTTCACAGGGTGCTCAAGCCGAGCGGCTCGCTCTTTCTCCACTGCGACCCGACTGCGAGCCACTATCTCAAAGTTCTTCTCGATGCAATTTTCGAGCCGGTAAACTTTCGCAACGAACTAATTTGGCAGCGTGTGCTGGCTAAAGGGCTCATGACGCGCAGATTGCCAACAAATCACGACGTGATTCTGGCGTACGCGAAAGGTGAAAGCTCGCAATGGGTCGAGACCGAATTTTTCAAGCCGTATGATGAGCTAAGGCTTGACGCCAAAACTGCAGCCAAATACTCTCTCCGAGACGCTGATGGTCGCCGTTATCAGCTAACGAGCTTGATAAACCCAAACCAGGACCGGCCTAATCTTACCTACAGCTTCCTGGGTGTCACTCGGGTGTGGCGATGGACGAAAGAGCGAATGCAGAAGGCTTACGAGGACGGTTTGGTCGTTCAAACGGCGCCTGGGCGAGTTCCCAGGCTGAAGCGATACCTCGACGAGCAAAGAGGGCTGCCCTTCGGCGACGTGTGGACCGATATCCCGCCGATTAATGCCCGTGCGGCTGAACGATTGGGGTACCCCACTCAGAAGCCGCTCGCCCTGCTTGAGCGCATAATAAGAATGGCCAGCAACGAAGGCGACGTTGTGCTAGATCCGTTCTGTGGCTGTGGGACGACGATCGATGCTGCGCAAAAGCTTAATCGACGGTGGATAGGGGTTGATATCACGTACCTGGCGGTTGATCTTATAGAAAAGCGCTTACGGGCGACTTACGGCGATGCGATTCTCGACACGTTCACGGTTGTTGGTATACCGCGTGACGTGGAAGCCGCAAGGGCGCTATTCGCTCGATCGCCTTTCGAGTTTGAACGTTGGGCCGTATCTCTGGTCGACGGCCAGCCCAATGAGCGGCAGGTGGCAGACAAAGGAGTAGATGGGATAATTAGGTTTCCCGTCGACGGAAAAGGCGGGACTGGTCGCGTAGTAGTTTCGGTTAAAGGTGGAAGGCAGCTCGCGCCAAGTATGGTGCGAGATCTGGCGGGTACCGTGGCGAGCCATCGTGCTCACGCTGGCATTTTGATCACGCTCGAGAAGCCGACCAGGGGGATGATTGACGAGGTTCACCGATCGGGAATCTTCCATGCTGATCGACAAGGGCGCCCGTACCCGAAATTGCAGTTGTTCAGCATTTCTGAACTGTTGCGCGGCAAGCGCCCTGATCTACCTCCGGTAATGCTGCCATATATTCAGGCTCAACGAAGGTCCGCGGAAAATCTTCAACTTGCCTTGGATATATGATTTTTGGTCCTGTTGGACCAGTCTGTAATCCAGAGGTTCGGATGCTCGATGCGAGCATTCAACTCTTTGTGTGGAGCTGGCGTTCGAGTGCGATCTCGCTCGCTGAACACCATGCCCTATTTGAGCTGATCAGGGCCTGCGACACCCCGTCCCGACTGTCCTGTGCGGTGTCGAATCGGGACAGGCGGACGGGACGGCCGCATCGTGCGGTCTACCTGCGCAGACAGTGCAAAGCGCGAGAGCGGGACGGGGTAGTGAACCCGTCCCGCTCTCGCGCGTTCTGCACCTGTGAACCG
>NZ_BAABBE010000109.1:0-2452 GCF_039537795.1 Lentzea roselyniae | reverse complement strand
CGATCTTCGGTGGCGGGCCGCTCTTGTCGGGGTTCTCCAGGTGATGAGTGTGTTCGTGGCTCATGTCAGCTAGACCGGACACCCGGCTGATTTGTGACACGCAGGTGCTCGCGTGCCTCCAGCTCCTCCTCCGAAATCACGGTGAGCACCGGCCGGCCCGGCTCGCAGATCATGGTCGCGATCGGCGCGGACTCGTCGCCGCCGGCGCTCGAATCGCTTGCCCAACAGGGCATCCCACGTCGATAGGGTGGACGGCGAATGGGTGATCGCCGAGGCAAGGCACAACCCTCTGCAGATCGCGGCGCAGGTGGCGACAGTGCTCAAACCGGGCTGCGTGCGCGTCAGAAGCGGGATGCGCATCGTTGTGCTTCTCTGGCACGGTAGGACTTTGGCGATGACCGACTGCAGTGTGCCGCGTTGGCGGATTTGTCAGCTCAGTCAAGGCGAACGCCGCAGTCTCTCGTCGCCGAGGTTGGTCTTCCTACTCGTGACAGTCATCCGCGGTTGCCGATCCCCGAGCGTATACCTGAGCCCGTGGAGTACGTCGTGGTGGCGCCGTAGCCAACCTGGTTGTGCAGGTGGTTCTGGTGCGCTGTAGCTGTGCCGAGGATCGCCCGCGCGTCGGGCTGATACTCAGGTGCGTTGTCGCGTCGGCGCTCGGGGCCGTTCGCTGGACGAGCTTCTGGACAAGGCGCGCCAGGAGGACGCGGTGCACCGAGCTGCTCATCAGAAGCCGATCTCTGCTGAGACTCTGCGCGTCCGGCTGGGGATTGGTGCCGTCTCTGCTCGACGACTCGTGAAGATTGTTCGCGCAGAGTTCCAAACGCACCGCGCACTTGATTCGAGCGCGAAGCAGCCCGCACAGCTGATATGGGGGCATGTTTGTCAGGTGGGCAGGTTGATGCCGGCCCGATTTGGCGTGTTGTGCCTGGTCAGGGTGCCGACGGGAGACCGGGTGTAGAGGCGGTGTCGGTCGACGCGCGGTCAAGGCTGATATGCGCGGGTTGGTTACCGCATGACCGGTGTTCGTCGGGAGCGTTCCGTGTGTCCAGGGTCGAGCGTCGCACCATCCTTTGTGGATAGTGCTGCTCATGGCTGCATCGCGGGTCGCTCCTCGCGCTGCCTGCACATGCCGGTCACCCGCCGGCGGCTCGTGAGGTCAGTCCATGATCGCGAGACTCCAGCACCATCCGGCGAGCTCGCGTGCCACAGCGACCACGCTGATGGTGGAGCGTTTGCCGCGGGCGTCGAGCCTGGTCCAGCGGCGGTGCAGCCGCCGGTTGCCGGCCTCCGCGCGGACCCGGACGGCGGGCGGCTGACCATCCAGGCGGTGGATCAGCTCGCGGCTGGGCCGAGGGCATTTGCGGTGGTGCCAGGCGGCCTCGACCAGCAGCCGGCGGGCGTGGGTGTTGCCGGTCTTGGTGATCGCGCCCTGGCTGAGTCGGTCCCGCTGGAGGACTCCGCGGGCGTCAGGCCGAGGTAAGCACCGATCGAGGACCCGGTGAACCGGTGCCAGTCGCCGATCTCGGTGGCCAGCCCGAACCCGGTCAGGGTGCTCACCCCGCGCAGACAGCCCAGGCGGCCCACGATCGGCGCGAACGCGGGTGTGGCGGCCATGCCGGTGATCGCGGCGACCAGCCGGTCGCGACGGGCATGCGTGGCCAGCACCGTGTCGTAGGCCTCGTCGAAGGCCAGCCGGACCCGAGCCGTTCGAACCTCAGCGTCCGCGGCCAGGACTCGTGCGCCGCGGTCCAGGCGCTGCCGTCGTAGAGCAATCCCTGACGCAGCAACAACTTCGACAACCGGTGCCGTGCTCGCATCAGATCACCGCGCACGTCCTCACGGGCCCCGCACCAGATCTCGTGCCGCTTCCTCGGCCTCGCTGGGCACTCGCACCCCAGGCAGTTCCCCCGATCCGCAGCAACCTGGCCAGCCGCTCCGCATCCCGGCGGTCGGTCTTCACGCGATCCCCCGGCGGCTGCTCCAGCTTCGACGGCGCAACCACCACACACCGCACCCCGGCCGCCTCCAGCGCCCGCGCCAGCCCGAACCCGGTCGGCCCGGCCTCATACGTCACCACCACCGGACCGGGCAACGAGCACACCCACTCCACCACCGCCACGGTCTTCGGCGAGAGCCGTAACGACCGGATCTCCCCAGCCTCGTTGTCAATCGCGCAGGCCACCACCGACCGCGCGTGAACATCCAGCCCGACACACGTACGCTCGGCAAACACCGGCGCCTCCCGTAAATGCGGCTCTACCGCCACCGGTTGTGACGGCAACCCGCGCCAACTTACGAGTGAGGCGCCGGCCCTTCATACGGTCTAGATGGTTGATTCCGTGAAGTTGGTGTCAGTGATCGAACGCGGTCAGTGAGCGTTTGCTGGTCACGCCCGCCTCCCAGTTGTGCCAGATGCCGGCGGCCATGGCCAGCAGGCGCTGAGCGACAC
>NZ_BAABBE010000108.1:0-2578 GCF_039537795.1 Lentzea roselyniae | reverse complement strand
TCGGCGTGGAGCAGCCGGCCCAGGTACTGGGCGAGTTCGCGGGGTACATCGAGTGTGGCACGATAGGCGATCACGGGGAGCTTTCTGACTGGGATTTGATCTTCGCAAATCCAGTCCTATCAGGAGCCCCCCGTCCTTCTACTCCCAGGCCCCCCGGCACGTCAGAGCGCCTGCACGAGCGTTCCCCCGAACATCCTCAGGCCTTCAGTGCTGGAATCTCCGCTGTTGAGATCACCTCAGTGCGTGCGCTCCCACACGCTCGACCGACGGGAACAAGCCGCGGGTGTTCGCCCTCTCCAGAGCCGGAGAGGGCGAACACGATGGATGGTCAGGCGACGCAGTAGTTCGGGCCACCGTTATTTGCGGCGATTCCCGCAGTGCTGACTGCGGCCACGAAGTCCGCGTTCTGCTCTATCGTGCCCTGCGGTTGCGTTCCACCCACGTCGACCGTGACGAAAATGTTCGCGGTGAAATTACCGGAACTGTCGGTAACCACGGTGACCGACGTGCTCGACATGCCGAAGGAGATCACCGTCGCGTTGCCCGACCCGCTGCCTGTGATGAACCCGGTGTCGCGAAGGACGACCGAGGATGAAGGCGGGAAATTGGTCCCGGTCACAGTGTCGGTCCAGCTGACGTGTGAACCGCTGACGGTGCACGGTCCCGGACTGACTGCGATCGAGGGCAGGGGCCCGGCGACCGGCGTGTACAGCTGGAATATGCCGGTGATGTCGTCCTGGCTGACCCCGCCGGGCATGAAACAGCTGACGATCGGCACCAGTCCGGTGCCCGATCCGCCATTCTGGGTGAATTTGGTCAACTCCACGACGAATCGGTCGCCGACCGACGCCCATACCGCGGTGCTGGACGTGATCTGCCCGGTAAAGGTGGCTCCCGAGGCGGTGACGCCGAACTGCCAGTCGAAACTTGTGTACGAACTGGTGTTGTCCGTGTTCTGCCACGTGATCTCGCCGACCCCGTTGGGCAAGTTGGACGACGTGCAGCTCTGCGGACCAGTGCCGACGCCGGATCCCCCCGCGCCTGGCGCGGGGTAGACGCTCCCCACCGATCCAGTCACACCGGCTGCCGTGCCGTTCGGTGACGTGCACGATCCCACGTTGCCCGCAGCCGTCTTCGACTTGTCACCCAGCCAGCCCGCCGCGGTGCCGGTGATGACCTTGGAAGTCGGAGTGATGCTCTCACTGAACAGCAACTGCACGTTCAAGTCGCAACTGATGTGGACGGGCGGCACTGTGGCATGTGCCGCAGGTACGGCCACGGCCAAACCCGCGATGCCCAGCATCAACCCAGCCGATATCGCCGTGAAACGGTTTCGCACTAAATGATCTGTCCTCATGTTTCCTCCTGGAGTGGTTGATGCGCTGAAACCCCGTTCGCCCGCATTTCATGTATAACGTCGCCAGGCCACGAAAAATTGCGCCACACAGAACTTGGGCACACCGTGGCTCGTGACGAAGGCTGCGTCCGGAGCGGGCCGGTTGCGAAGACATTGTCGGCGTTGTCGTTGATGGCACCGGGTGGCTGCGAAGCACCAAGAGAACCGTTACAGAGATACTCTCATGAAGTCATGATTACTGCCGTGGTGGCTGTGGTCAACTTCGCGCGACGATACCGGCTGCGGCAGTGTGCCAACTACCAGAACCTCTGTCCGTTGACGAACCCGGTGTGCCGACACCGTGGCCAAACTCACCACTGCCCGTAGTGCCGCCACCGCCGCGAACATGCGGATGCGCCACTGAAACTCAGCACGCCGTGTCCCTGACGGCTGGCAATCAGCGGGTCTTGAATAGCATATTGATCCTCTTCCTTGACAGTTTGTACTGTGGTGGCCTTCTGTTCGTCAACGCTCGAAAACGCACAGCTTGTCGATGTTGACTCCCCTCACAGACCTAATCCGTAGCGGCAGCACCAGCGGCTTCCAGGTGTCGCGGCCGCCCTGCCACGGGCAGCGCCGCAGCTCTCGGGTTCCTGTCGTGGGCGGTGTTGAGCGAGGGCCGCCATGCTGGGTATGGCCGCTCTCTACCCGGTAGACGCTCCAGCGGGCCCCGGTACGCACACCAACTTTGTTTTGGTCACGTATTCACCCGTTGGACGCAACAGTCGTCGTCAATGTTGTCACGGGTCAGTTTTCACCCTGTGCCGCTCGGAAAGTCATCGTCGCTGCTGAGCAGCGAAGTGCCCCGGCTGGAAGCATGCCCGGATGGTAGTAGCCCTGCTGCACAAGGTGACCTGCAAATTGCTGTCCGTTCCGTTGGTGCTGCTCCGCAGTGAGGCGGCGAAGGACGCGGAGCTTCTCGTGCTACGGCACGAGAACACCGTGCTTCGCTGGCAACCGGCAGGCCCGATCAGCTACGAGCCCGCAGACCGACTCTGGTTCGCCGCACTATCCAAGCTGATACATCGTTCCCGCTGGCGCGAAATCTTCCCGGTTGTCAAGTACCGGGTTTGATGGAGGGTGTGATTACCCGCTCGGTGTCGGGACGGGTGCGGTTGTGTGGTGATGGTTGGTTTCGTGTTCCACGGGCGGGATCAGGCCGAGTTCGCCGTGTAGCCGGCG
>NZ_BAABBE010000107.1:0-2587 GCF_039537795.1 Lentzea roselyniae | reverse complement strand
GGAAAGCTGGAGCGGCGCATGTGAAGGAAGGGCCGTCATCCTCCGAACCGCTCCCCGGAAGTTGGACTGGGAATCCAGTTCTGACTCTCGGGGAGTGGTTCGTTGCATCCACGAAGCTCGTTGTCTGGGCGGCAGCGTTCGAAAACCTCCGACAGCAGCACGGGCAGCAGCGACAGAATCAGATACCCGTGCTTCACCGGTTGCCCGAAGGGACCGCAGGCGGGCTGACCCGGACATGCAGTCCGCCGAAGAGGGGTGTGCGGTCAACGCCTTCCTCAGGAGCGTGTGTCCGTACCAGTCGCAGCGGAGTCTGTCGCCCTGCTCAAAAGCAATGCTTGAAACCTGTGGATCGGCCGGGAAGGGTCGTACCTTCCCGGCGGTCAGCTCAGGTTCTCAAGCAGGGCGACGTTGGCGCATCGGTCGGGAAGGTATGGCCCCATGCTCAGGGTAGTGCCCAGGCCCCCGGCGCCGGGTGACCGTCCGGGTTCATCCAGTTCGTTGATCGACGAGTTGGTGCATCAAGGTGCCCAGCGGATGCCGGCCGAGGCGGTGCAGGCCGAGGTGGACGCCTACATCGCCCGGTTTCACCATGAACTACACGGCATTGCCACTAGCCCCGCAAGTGCCGTTGCAGTATTAGACCTGCGACCATCTCACGGTGAACGACGAGGCACCCAGCTGGGACGCACTTCGACGACGGCTCACCCGAGCGCCGTTCAGCCCGGACGGCGTCACAGCTGTTGGGCTGGCCATTGACAAGGTGGAGCGGATGCTCGGCCCGTCGTGGCCGCGCCGTCAGTTCGAGCGCAAGGGCTGGTGGCCTGGCGAGTTCAACATGTTGACGTTCCACGCCGCGGCGCTGCCACAGTTCCTGGCTCTGGTGGCGCGACTGGAATCCGCTGCTCGGGAGCCGACTTTCGAGACGGTACTGCGGGATCTCAAACGGGGCGTGACCACCGCCGACTGGCGCCATGCCCTTCTCAACTCGAAGTCAACCGTGCCCTCCGTGGTCTTGGCACAGCCGTCACGTTCGAGCCCGAGATCAGCGGGGGCCAGAACAGGGCCGATCTCCTCGTCATGCCTTCGGAAGATCAGCCCTTTCTCGTCGAAACCACGTCGCTCGCCCGTGCCGATGTCGACCTGGCATGGGAGGAGTACGAACACAGGATCTGGCAGGCCGTGACCGCGCTCGAACTCCGTCACAACGTGGGCTCTGTCCATAGTTGCGTGATCAACTGACCGTGCCCCCTTCACGCCCATCACCAGAGCGTAGTCATAGACGGCACCGTGTTCAGGAGCAAGGTTCTCCGATGTGCCTTCGTTGAACGGACATGTTCCACGAGCACACCGCTGGTGAGTGTTGTAGTCCGAACTGTTGACATCACTGACCCACCGAAGTTGATCACACAACGCCACAAGGGATTACTTGGAAAGCCTCAGAGACGTGATCTCAACGAGTTTCAGTTGAGCCGTCCGTGCTCCTCGAAGTGCGTGAGTACGAGTGCGGCTTTGACGATGTGGCCGATCTTGCGGGGGCTGGTGGTGAAGTGCCGCAGGGCGCGCCAGCGCCCGGTGAGCAGGGCGAAGCCGCGTTCGCCGAGGCAGCGCAGGCCGCGGAGCAGGGCGTTGTAGGTGCGGGTGTCCGGGTCGAGGGTCTGGCCGTCGGCGGGCTGCTTGACCGGCGTGAACACGCCGATGCCAGCCCCGTCGTAGCCGTTGTCGGCCAGCGTGGACAGGGCGAGCTGGGAGTAGGCCCAGTACAGGGCTCCCAGCACGTGTTCGCGTGCCGCGGTCAGGTCGTGCACCGAGCCGGGTTCAACATCGCTGACCCACAATGGGAAACCGTCCGGCGCCAGCAGCGCCTGGATGTTGCCGCCGTGCTCGTGCGCTTTGCCGGAGTACCACCGGTCGATCTACTCACCTTTCGCGCTGGTGGTCTTCTCGGCGAGGCGATCGGCGGAGAAGATCTTGCCGTCGAGAACGACGTGGGCCAGGCCGTCCTGCTGGGCTTGCCGTAATGCTTCGTGCAGGTCCGGGGCTTGCTCGGCGAGCACGCCGATGACCTCGTCGAGGTAGCGGTAGCCGGTGGCACGGGAGATGCCGTGATCGCGCGCCAGCGCGGCGACATCGCGGTTCTCCCGGAACCAGCACAGCGCGAACACCGCATGCCAGTAGCAGGTCAGCGCCCTGGCGCCGGCGCGGGTGCCGCGCTCGCGGCGGTCGGCGTGGAGCAATCGACCGAGGTACTGGGCCAGTTCGCGGGGCACATCGAGTGTGGCACGATAGGTGATCACGGGGAGCTTTCTGACTGGGATTCGATCTTCGCAAATCCAGTCCTATCAGGAGCTCCCCGTCCTTCCGCTCCCAGGCCCCGCAGCACATCGGCATGCCTGCATGAGCATCGTCCCGAATATCATCAGGCCTTCAGCGCCGGAATCTCCGTTGATGAGATCACCTCAGTGACGTGATCTCAACGAGTTTCAGGTGAGCCGTCCGTACTCGAAATGGGTGAGTACGAGTGCGGCTTTGACGATGTGGCCGATCTTGCGTGGGCTGGTGGTGAAGTGCCGCAGGGCGCGCCAGCGCC
>NZ_BAABBE010000106.1:0-2636 GCF_039537795.1 Lentzea roselyniae | reverse complement strand
GCTCGATTCGTTCCCACAGGTCGTCGGACACGATCCATGGTGGCTGCTCACCCTTCCTCACCGCACCATGATCAACGATCAAGAACTGGCATGCAAACAAGCGATCATTTGTTAGGACCTCTAAGGGATTCACGGTGCATCCGCGCACCCTGGAGGTCCTCGGTGTGCTGCTCGCCGGCAGCCACTGAGACGATGCCGCACAAACCAGGCCCTTGTCAGTCCTGGCACCCACGTCCCACCGCAGCCTCCGCCTGAGCGACCGTCCCCGCCGCATCCGCACCCGTATTCGCACAGTGTCGTGGCAGCGGTGTTCTCGACCTGTGAATGACTCGGTGCGGAGCCGACCGTGAAGCTGACCGGACGGGCGATGTTGGTCCGTCCGGTTGCGGTCGAGGCTCCACGCCACCAGCCGAGCGAAGCCGCAGTCCAGAACGAACAGCAGAGGCCAACACGTGCCGATCACAATGCCGCTCGCGGTGACGAACAGATCCATCACCCGTTCGGCGCGAAGCGCTGGAACGGCCATCGACGATTTGGACGGGTATGCGTGCACGGCAGGAGTTGATCCTTGGCGTGTGGTGGTCGTCCTGGTGGCCACCGGTTTCGTCGTGTGGCAGATGTCCAGTCGCTCGACAGTCGGCGCACCGGTACATCGCCCGACACGGACGCGCTCCGGTCACTCGCACCTGCCCTGACGAGAGACACGGTCGCATCGCTGTGAACGCTCAGCCGCCGGACGCCACGTTCGCTCCTCACCCCAGAAGCTCACCGAGGGCCGTTGCCGACCTGACCGAGGAACGCGACTCGCGGTTGTGGGATGCGCTGAGTTACCCGTGATCACGCGCTGACCGCACTTGTTGCCCAGAACACAGTAGACAGTCCATATAGGAGACGACCATCTCCGCTCGACAGTGGGGAGAGAGCGGCACCTGAAGGAGACGTGCAGGGTGGAGGACGCGCAGCAAGATCGTGAGATGAACCGCTGTGCACCCTGTGGGGATTCGCGCTCGCCGACCGCACAGCGAAGATCCCGGCGTTCTGCAGCCGCAGCAGAGACAGTGATGCAAACGGTCGCGTTCAGAGAGTTCAAGTCGGTGATGGTCATCCGTCATCGAAACAGAGGGCACTCCACCACCAGCGCACTGATCCCCACGCGCCCACGTACTCCCGGCGCCGCAAGGGAATCGTACGTACGTGCCCGGGACCGCAAGAGGTCCCGGGCACGTACCTCGTCAGCTCACCTCTGCACGAGGTGGCATCTTTCAGCCGAGGTCCACCCCTGCGAGGACGTCAGGGACCAGACCGCAATCGGTGATGAGGCTTCCGTCGCTGCCCAGCAGTCCGGTGCCGAGCAGTCCGGTGTCACAGACCACGACGACCGGCTCCCCGCGGTCCGCACCGACGGCGGCATTGGCCGTCGCCGCGGCTCCCGTGGCAAGGCACGCAACAGCGGCGCCAGCGGCAAGAACATTGGCGATGCGATGACGCATGAACTCTCCTGGTGACGAAACGGATCAAGATCGCAATATCACCACAAGAAGCCCTGTCTCGTAGGACTATTCCGGTCGAGTCGGCCCAGATTCATCCGATCGAACGACACCCCCCGCCCGCCGAATCCGGCAGCACCCACCGCGCAGGCCACATCCGACAGTCCAGACAGGACCACACGTCGCCTGCGCGGACGGAGACGGAGAGCGCGGGCGGTCCGTCCAACCGCTGCCGAGGGAACGGCCCCACAACCGATGCCGCCAACCTCTCGTCGGGCACGTCTTCGCCCGTCGACACCCGGCCGATCAGCAACAGGGCAGGAAACCGGGTCACCGCCTCCAACCCGCAGGCTGTCGATGACAAGGACGCCGTCTGCGGGCAGAAGGTCAACGAGACTGTCCACTGTGGCCTCTTCCTGCTCGGTTACCGGCCGCGGTGGATGATCAGATGGGCCAACGTCAGCAGTTCCCGGCCGCGTCGGGTTTGCAACGCGCCGCTGTGAGCTGTTGCCCGGCGGCGACCAGTTCGCGTTCGGCGGTTCGCCGTGCCCAGTCCCGGCCGCCCGCCGCCTCGACGAGCATCGCCAGGTCCTGATCTCGTCCGGGCGAGCTCGCTCCGGCCGGGCGCAGTACTCGGCGGACTCGTTTCCGGACCGGCTGCCCGACGCGAGAGCCGCGGCGACCGGCAGTGGCTTCTTTCCGGCCAGCAGGCCGTTGTCCGCCGGCTTGCCGTTGGCACGCGGAGAGCCCCAGATCCCGAGCAGGCCGTCGATCAGCTGAAAGGCCAGGCCGAGATGCTGACCGAACTGGGAAAGTGCCGTGATCTGATCCGATGCCACATCATCCATGAGTGCGCCCAACGCACATGCGCCGCCCAGTAGAGCGCCGGTCTTGTCCGCGGCCATCACAACGCATCCGCCAGCTCGACTGCGGTGCGGCTTTCGAAGGCGATGTCAGCGCTCTGTCCCGGGCACAGCGCCAGCACGTAGCCACTCAACCACCGCACCCGTGAGCATGGTCGGTAAGTGATCAGTTCAGAATGAGTTTGCGCAGGCAGATGATCGAGCAAGCAAGGCTGAGCATGGCTTGGTGGACGTCGGCTCTGCGTTCGGTGCGGACGCGGAGTCGTCGGAAGCCTTTGAGCCAGGC
>NZ_BAABBE010000105.1:0-2672 GCF_039537795.1 Lentzea roselyniae | reverse complement strand
CGGGAGAGCCGGCTTCGCCGGCAGAACGCCGCTGTCGACGACGCGATCGGGATCCGAAGGAAGGTCAATGGGCATCCAGATCTGATTCTCGCGGACGCGGTGCTCGGCAGCGCGCTGACCGAGGAACAGGCGGGATTGCTGTCTGCGGTACACCTCGACGGCGAGAACCGGCACGTGGTCGCAGGTCGGTGCGGTCTGAGCAGGTACGGGTGTCAGGAAGCGTTGGCGCGGGCAGAACGGAAGCTGCTCGGCTTCCTGAACGATCGCATACCCGATTCGGCGGCGTGAACGCTCCGACGAGCTGGGTTCTGGGGCCGCCGTCGTGCCTGCCGGTGGCCCCAGCCAGGTGTGCATGCAGCGGTACATGGGCGTTGCGGCGACCACGTGCCTGCGAGGTAGCGCCGCAGACGTTCCTCCGCTCGCTGTCGTGCTTTGTAAGTAGCCCACTGACTCATGTTGTGCTGCTCTGCCCAGTCGGTGACAGACACGCCCTCCAGGCGGGTCGCACCGATCAGATCAGCGTCGGTCTGACTCAGCACTCCATCGGCAGCTGCTCGCGCGAGCACGAGGTCGGGATGGCCAGGTACAGCCGCCACAGGCACGGCGGAGGCTTCCAAGCCCGCCGGGGTTGGCCGGTTTCGGGCCTCCACGAGAGCCGCATGGCCAACTCGGTAGGCCGCCCACTTGAGGCGAAGCATGATCCTTGGCCGTCGTAGGTCGACCGTCGCCAGGGCGGCGAGGAACCCGGTCACGATCTCGCTGTGCACGTCCGCGGTGCCGCAGACGAAGGTCGAGGTCAGCTTGGATGATGCGGAGATCAACGCGGGCAGGGCCATGCCGACCGCGGCGGTCCTCCACGCCACCTCCTCCGAGCGAGCCCGCAGAACCAGATGCCTCCACACGGCATCCCTGGTGGCTTGCGGGCATTGCCGGTCCAGCAGCATGTTGCGGACTTCCTCAAGTCGCAGTCGGCGATCAGGAAGCCCTGGGAACAACTCGCCGTCAAGGTGGATCGCGTCAGGTCCGGTGCTCAGCGCCGCGAACGCGTCACGGGCGATATCAAGGGCGTTTCGTGAGATACGAGGCTCAGCGAGACGGTGAGGGTGTTGTTTGGACATCAGCTGACTCCAGGGTTCGGTGATGACTGCAGATACTGTTCTTTCCTGTGTGTACTCGACATCGCCACGCGGCTTGTCTGAAGCTGATTCGACGTTGAGTCAAGGTCATTCAAGGCGACTCTCACACTGGATCGGTCTGGAGAAATCCGGAGAGTCCATGCGCTCCGAACGGCGTTAGACTGAACTCAACGACGGTGAACGGAACCGGCATGACGTGCGGTTTCTTAATCGCCGCAGGTGAAGGTTTGCCCCGACTCACGCTGGCAGTGTGAGGGTCAGGGGTTCGAGTCCCCTCAGCTCCACGCGTAGTTTGAGCCCGTCTGATCGAGCGATTTTCGCTGGTCAGGCGGGTTCTTTGTGTTCCGGTCTTGATCGCCTCCTGTCGCGGGTGCGTTGACCCTGTGGAGGAGAGTTGGAGGAAGTTTCTCCAGCATGATCGTCTCGTGGTGGTGTGGCCTCGGTGGTTGCGGTGTCCCTCATGCCAACGGTGTGAGGGACAGTGAATTCGTTATGCCGCAGCGGTTCCGATGAATCGGCGTGGTACGGGTTCCGGTGCGATGGGGTGCATTCGAACAACGGCCGATGCGGTGGTCCATTGGCGTTGAAGGTCGTTGAGAAGCCGCTGTTCGACTTGGGGCGCGACGTGGGAGTAGACCTCAACGACGCGGTTGTGCAGATGGTGTCCGAGTCGGCGGGCCTGGGCGATTTCGGGTGCACCGCCGGCGATGAGCCAGGTCTTGTGGCTGTGCCGTAGTCCGTGGAACGTCAGTCCTGGCCGGATGGGCTGAGTGTGGACGCGGGCGCCGGGGTGATCACGGTTGCCATTGACGGCCGGGCCGAGCACGCGGCGGATGAAGGTGCTGCGCCACAGCCAGGTTCCGCTCTGTGTGGTGAACACGTAGTCGCCGGTGTGCCGTTGCAGGTGGAAGCGCAGCAGGCCGACGAGGAACGGCGGCAGTGTGATGGTGCGGGCGGAAGCGGCGGTCTTGGGCGGGCCGAGCCACCTTTCGTGGGTGCTTTCGTGCAGGGCACCGATGAGCGGGTCGATGGTGAGGGTGCCGGCGTCGAGGTCGAGGTTGTCGCGGTGTAGTCCGGTGAGTTCGCCCCAGCGGCAGCCGGTCCAGGCGGCGGTGATGATGAGTAGTCCGGCGCCTTCGCCGTCGAGCAGCGTGGCTTGGCTGGCGATCCGGAGGACTTCTTCGGGTGTGGCCCAGATTTTCTCGCGTTCGATGCGGTGGGCGCGGCGTCCGCGGCGGCGGCGTCTGCGGATGGGGTTGTCGGGGATGAGGCGTTCGTCGGCGGCGTCGGTGAGCATCATCGACAGCAGTTTGACGATGCTGGCGACGGTGGTGGGTGCGTAGCCGAGCCGGTGGAGGTTGTTGACCCATTTGGTGACGCCGAGTGCAGTGATGGCGGCGAGTGGGGTGCCGCCCCAGGGTTCCGGCAAAGTCGTGTTGGTGCTGGTCAGGGGTGGATTCCGAGCAGGGTGAGTGGTCGGGTGAAGTCTCGGCTGGTGTGACGCAGGCCGGTGGCGATGCGTGTGTGACCGGCTAG
>NZ_BAABBE010000104.1:0-2735 GCF_039537795.1 Lentzea roselyniae | reverse complement strand
ATCCAGTCCTACCAGGACTCCCCGTCCTTCTTCTTCCAGGCCCTGCAACCCGTCGCGACGCACGGCCACGCGCTCCCGCGCACGTCAGGCGTTCAGCGCGAGAATCCCCGTTGGTGAGATCACCTCACTGTGCGAACGACCTCAGCAACTCCGCCCACCCCTCTTGTCGGCCGCAAGTGCCGGACTGAGCAGGATATCCCGGCCGGTCGGCGCCGTCATCGAAGTTGGTACGAATGGGTGGAGCCGATTGTCAATCAATTGGCTGTTTCCCCCGTTTATGTCGCAGGGGGTGTGTCACAGGTGGCGAGTGCGTTCTCCAACGCCGAACGTTCCGCCGGCGCGACGCTCAGCGCGTACGCCGCTTTGACCGTCACGTAGATCCGCCCGTACGAACACGCGTAGCCCGCGTTGGGCGGCATCCACTCCTCGGGCGTCTTGTCACCCTTCGACTAAAGCGTGCGGGTTCGCTGAATCCTGGAGGGCTGGACTGGTGAACCCGCCCCACAGGCGTACCTGGTCGGCCCCGAAACGGTCGGGTTCCCCAGCGGACGGCCGCCTGGCCGTAGGACCTGGGGTATCGGGCTGTCGGAGGCGCTCGCAGAGCCTTGATCGCCTGGCGGGTCACACCGATCGTGCGCTGCTGCTCACCTGTGTCCTGGCTCGCAGGAGACAACCGCCCGCGTGTCGCTGACCAGATCGATGGGGTCCGCTGGGCAAAGCTTGATCGTTGTTGCGTCCGGGCACGGCCTGCGCTGGTGGACGGCGGGCTGCCGGTACGAGTTGTCCTGCCGCCTGCGGAGCAGCCGGATCGCGTTGAGCATGAAGGTGAACGCCATGATCTTGTTCGGCCCGACGCCGACAACAGGATGCGGGCTTCATCAGGGGGTCCTGGACACCTCGCTGCCCGGCTTGTTCGGGGTTGCCGGGCCGATCGTTACGAACCACCGGCCGTCGATCCTGCTCAGCACCAGCCGCTCGTCGTAGCGCTGTTCATCTGCGGCCCGGCCGATGACATGGGCGCTCGCGACGTCCGGGCCGAAGTCTTTGGTGATGTCGACCGACTCGACCGTGATGCTCTTGCCTCCCTTCTCCGCGACATGACCGGCGAAGTCGGGCCGTACGTTCGACGGCGAAATACGTTCCAGTGTCGCCGAATCCTTGTTGTTCAGCGCGGCGATGTACGCGTCCACGACTGCACGTTCGGATTCTGCACCCCGGTCGACGTCGCTGCAGCCAACGGCGAGAAATGCCGCACAAGCCGTTGCAGCGAAACGGGCAAGGCCAACTCGGCCCTGCCCGCTCATCCTTTTCTCACGCATACCGCGATACTACCCCGAAACTGCTAGATACGTGCTGAAATCAGGTCCTGTGCGCGTAGTACCACGCGTTCGGATACTGGTCGAGGATGTGACGCAACCTCTTGTTGTGCTCTGGTCCCGAGTGGTAGGTGAGGTGCACGTCGACGGTGTTCACCATGGTCACGATCATGCTGTGATCGATGATGTTGTCCTGCTGGAAGTCGAGCTGCAGCACGTCGGCGAAACCGAGGTCGTAGACGTAGGGCAGGATCCACGTCCGCTGGGTCTGGTAGGTGGCGAACCAGTACCAGTTCTCCGCGCCCGCCCACGTGTAGCTGGTCGTCCAGGTCCAGTTGCCGTAGTACCACGCGCCGTCCCAGGTGCGGTCACCGTCGACCGGTTGCCAGCCACCGGCCTTCATCGCCTGCGACAGGAAGTTCGTGCAGTCCTGGCTATACACCCGGTAGTCGGGGTTCGGGTTCCATACGTACGTGTTCGCGTAGTCCGCGATCGCGTAGTAGTCGTACGCCGACGTGGTGACCTTGTGGTTCGTGGAGCCTGTCTTGGCGTCGATGGACGACTGGGTCTTATTGGGTGCCGCCTTCACTGCAGGCAGCGATGGCGCGAACTGGGTGGCCGGCGCCGGTGCGTTCGGCGGGATCTCGGCTTCGATCGCCGCCAGTGTCCAGCCGGTCTCGCCGCGGTTGAAAGTGAGCGTGTGTCGGAGCTGGTAGCCGTTGTACTGCGGCGAGTTCGGCTCGGTCACCTGGAAGTAGAGGTTGGTGCGCTCGACCACGCGGACGACGACCCGCCTTCCGTCCGCGGTGAAGTCCGCCTTCTCGACGCTGCTGGACACCTCCGCGTAGGAGAAGCCGCCGTCGATCTTCTGCAATCTGGCACGGCGCCCGTCCAGCTTGCTGGCGTCCCCTTGCAACTGTGTGGCCAGTTCCGGGGTTGTGGCGAGAACGAATCCGGCACTCTTTAGCGGCCGGTTCGTCAGCCGGTCGGCACGTTGCTGGAGATAACTCTGCGCCAGTTCGGAAACCTGCTGGCGATCGTCTTTTGAATCCGCAGCGACAGCTGCGCTGATGTTTACACTCGTTGCTGCTGATAACACCAATGTGAGCACGGTGCCAACCGCGATTGCTCTGACTCTCATGCTTCGATGCCTCTCGTCAGAATGAAGGCAGGCATCAACAGGAGAGTTAACGAACAATGAGGAGGATTCGGTTTGCCGTCACCCCCGAACTTCGCCCCCCGGCTGAAGCCCCACGTCAATTACCGTGCCAGAGATCCGGTGCGGGTGTCAATGAGGTGATCTCAACAGCGGAGATTCCAGCACTGAAGGCCTGAGGATGTTCGGGGGAACGCTCGTGCAGGCGCTCTGACGTGCCGCGGGGCCTGGGAGTAGAAGGACGGGGAGCTCCTGATAGGACT
>NZ_BAABBE010000103.1:0-2828 GCF_039537795.1 Lentzea roselyniae | reverse complement strand
TGCGGCGCATCGGGCAGCAACGGCTGCGCCAGCAGCCACAACGGCTCCGGGCACCACTTCTCCACATCGTTCATCGCTGATCAACGATATAGCCTACCTTGCAACACACCCAAACGAGATGCGGTCTTACCGCGTATCGCGGTGAGCTGGGCGGTAACGCGAAGTGGCGTCCCAAGCGCATGCAGGCCATCGAGACGACTGGAACGGTCTTGTCCTTTGAGGACTACTGGCGTCTCGAGTCGATGCGCGGTTACGAATCCCAGCACCCCGTAGCGTGGATCAAGGAGGTGCTCGAGCTGTGCCGCTTGATCGCCGTGGAGGTCACGTCCTGAGTCGCCGCGTCGCGTCCGGGGGCGGGTTCCTCGCAGGTCGAGTCGAGCGGCGTCGGACCATGATCTGCGCGGACTGGCTCAGGTGTGTGATCGCCGTGTCGAAGTCGCAGGCCAGGTGACCGAGTAGCTGACGAGTTCTTTCCGCGTAGCGCGGGACGGCAGCCTGTTCGACAGGTGCCCGCGCTAGGGGCGTGCACCAGAGGTTCCATTCCGGGGATTCCACCGAGAAGTTGATGGAATTCGGCGGCGAGTATGTCGCGCTGTTCGAGCAGATGACAGGGACGGAGCTCGAGAAGCTGGATCCGCCGGTCTCCGCGAGGGACAGGATCCGGGCGCGTTGACGCAGGAACTGCCCGAGTACTTCTGAAGCCGTTACGACGACAACCTTGTGGAGCGTTACGTGAGGACTGAGAGTGCCGATACCATCAACGATTTCCTCTACTTCATGGAGGATCGGTATGCGGGCGGCAGGACCGAGCGCGAAGGAAACGTCATCTGGGCGCTCGCCGAGCTGACCGAGGGCGGACGCGTTCTCGACCTCGCCTGCGGATGGGGGCGAATCTCACGCTATCTCACCGATCGCGGAGCCGATGTGGTCGGCGTCGACATCAACGAGACCATGCTGGAGGCGGCGCGGCGCAACGCTCCGAAGGCGACCTTCGTCGCCGCGGACATGCGCGAACTGCCCGACCTGGGGACCTTCGACGCGGTCATCATCTGGTGGTCGTCGTTCGGCTTCTTCGACGATGGAACCGACCAGCTGATCCTCCGGAAGCTCCGGGAGAACCTGCGTCCCGGCGGCAAGCTCCTCGTGGAGCACGCCAACGCTGCGCAGTTCTTCATCGAGGCGGCCGCTAATCCCAAGGGAAAGACGACCGCCCAGCGCATCGGTGACGATGTCATGGTCGACACACGCCGGCTGAGTGACGACGGCCGCCGGGTCGTCGGCAACCGGCAGATCTGCCGGAACTCCCGGGTCAACGACATGCCGTACGACATGAGGCTCTTCAGCGGCTCCGAGATCGAGTACTGGTTGGCACAGGCCGGGTACACCGACGTCGCCGTGCTCGACCGCGGTGGCGATCCGTTGACGTGGCAGTCGTACGGATTCGTCGCGTCAGGGACCGCCCCGGCCGGCGACATCAGCTCCTGAGACCTACGAGGACGCTGCTTGCGTGCTGCCGCATGACTGGACCAGCGACCGCCATCGCCGCTTGAGCGCGGCAGGCTCGCTGAGCCGGAGGGTTCTGCGCTGTTCGACGGGCATCTGACCGCCTCGATCGGTGTGGCCATGTCTTCAGGGTCTACATCTCGAATGCTCCCCGGTCGGCGCCGGCGAGGTGCGCCGAGTGCGCGAAGATCACGGATTGCATGACACCGGCGCCAAAACCCCAGGTCACGCGTTCAGGTAGCCGACGAGTTCCGCTCGGGTAGGGCGGAACGGCAACCTCTGCGGTGGGTGCCCGCGCTGGGGGTGCGGGCACCGGAGTCTCACCTCGTGCACGCACCCTCGAGCGCTTCTCGACTCACGAGTAGCACTTGTCGGGTGTATGAGGCGTGGAAGGTCTGGTACGAAAGCCAGTGGATCCGTCCAGGCCTGATGAGGGGCACTGCCTTCCAGAGGCGGTGCCCCTCAAGGCTTCGTCCTTCGGCCGCGCTTTAGAACATCCACTGTGGACGATTGTGCGCGCTAGGAGTGGGACTGGCTACTCGCAGCGGAAGCAGGTGGTGGTCTCGTCATCGAGGGAGGCCAGGTGCTGCTGCGCGTGCGTGGAGTCGTACATGCCGATGGGGTACCGGTCTATGGCTTTGCGCCAGTGTCTTTCCGCCTCGGCGATGTCTCCACGGGCCCTGGCGGTGTGGGCGAGCCCCTCCAGAGCACGTGCTTCGAACCTCGCGAACGAGTGGTGTGCTGAGTGCTCCTTGGCTTGTGCGTAAACCATTTCCGCGTGGTCCACGTCGTTGGCCGCCAGGGCGGCTTCGGCCAGAGAGTTGAGCACTTCGCACTCCACCCTGTGCAACTTCAGCTGGCGCGCCAGAGTCAGGGCGGCGCGGCCGTGCTCTACCGAGGTGGTCAAGTTGCCCAGCGCGCGGTGAATGTTGCACAGGACCATTTGTGCGAGGGCTATGCCTGGCTGGTAGTCGATCGCTGTGCAGCCGGACAGCATCTCGTCCAACGTGCGCGCGGCTTCCTCGTGTTTTCGTTGTGCGTGCTGGATCATGCCGACGCTGCACGTGATCATCAGGCGGCCGACGACGTGTTTTGGCGGGATCAGGGTGAGCGAGCGATTCAGGTGGTCCAGTGACTCCTCGAACCTGCCCAGTTCGCGGAACACCACTGCGAGATTGTTCGTGATCGTCGCGTGGTCCGAGCTATTGTCAAGATCTGTGGATCAAGATCTTTAGGCGGCTTCCTCGTCGGGGCGTTCGACAAGCTTGCCGTTGACGAAGGTGGCGCCGGCTCGGACGAGGGCGACGAGCTGGGGTGCGTTGACC
>NZ_BAABBE010000102.1:0-2864 GCF_039537795.1 Lentzea roselyniae | reverse complement strand
CATCTTCGGCAAGGGGGCGCCCGACGACCTCGTCGTCATCACGGGCGTGCTCGACACCGGGTACGAGTCGGAGAAGGCGAAGAACCCCGGCGGCCACGAGGGCCTGATCGAGGGCCACACGACCTACTTCTACTGCGGCGGCGCGAAGGGCGACATCGCGTGCGGCGCATGGGCCGCGGTCGGCGAGAACAAGACCCTGGCCATGGGTCTGCGCCAGCCGAACGCCGACAGGTCACGGCTGCTCCTCGCAACCCAGGGCGGCATGACCGAAGTGCTCCGCCGCCTGCCGAAGGCGTCGTGAAGACCGTGCTGGGAAGCGTGTCCAGGTGAGGAACCTTTGACTGGTTCCCGTTCTGCCGGCGCGCGTGGCGGGCTCGACCAAGGAGCTCCCGTCGACGCCGCCCAAGTGCGCCGACACCGACCCGTGCACGCTGTTCCAGCCCGGTGACCTCGACGAGCAGCTGTCCGGCCCGCCGTCGCGTGCGAACTACCACGGCCGCCAGACCTGATGAGGTTCATCCGAGACCTGGCGAACCCTCCAGCGGATGCAGCTTCGAGCAGCACCTGAGGAAATGCCACGTGTTCTGAGACCGATCATGGTGACATCGCCGTGAGACGACCGAGAAATCCGCGGGCCACACGAGATCGACATCTCACGAGCGGTGAGACAATCACCTGTCCGACCTATCGTCCATTGGTAGACATGGATCTATGCTTGCGCGACGAGAACTTCACGCTTGATTGTCGTTCGACTCCGGCTCCGGGTTCGGATATTCGACGCAGCGGGCGGGTGTGTGCACGAACTGAGGCGCGGACGTTGCCCACACGGGTGTGATGCGAATACACGAGCAATTTTTCGATTTAGTCTCGGTTGCAAGCAGAAGGTGATCACAATGAGACCCATTCGGCTGCCCGCCGTCCTGTTCGCTCTTGTTGTGGGGGCCACGACCCTGGTCGGCGTAGCCGGGTCAGGGGCGGGTGGTGCGGCGATGCTCTCGCCGGCCGAGGTTGGTGAGTGGTCCGCGCCGTTCTGGGAAGGTGATGCGCGGAACCCGGCGGTTCCGCTCGACCCTCCGTCGCTGGAGAAGGGCCGGGAGTTCCCCAGCGCGGCGCACATCGCGCTGCTGCCGAGCGGCAAGGTTCTGTACTGGAACGGCCTGGAGGGCACCGAGGACGCCGTCCCGCTCAACGCCGCCACGTACCCGCAGTTCGCCAAGAACGCCCGCGCTCGGGTGCTGGATCTGAACGGCCCGACGTGGTCTGTTCCGACGCCGGAACGCGGGTACGAGCCCCCTCCCGGTGATCCCGACGGTCACCTTTCCCGGCACAACCTGTTCTGCGCCGATCAGAAGCTGCTCCACGACGGCACGGTGCTGATCGCCGGTGGCGAGTCCCGGCCGGGCGACACCATGGGCATCCGCGAGACCAGGGTGTTCACCCCGGAAGGTGCTGCGGGAACCTTCGCCAACGTCGGTGACATGGTCAAGCCGCGGTGGTATCCGTCGCTGATCACCCTTCCCGACGGGAAGGTGCTGGTGCTGACCGGCACGACCCAGATGTTCACGCCCGACGCCGAGCAGCATGTGCACGGTTCGTACACCTCCTACAACAACGTGCGGGAGCAGGAGGTCTATGACCTCACCACCAGGCGGTGGGAACAGAAGAAGACCCCGATGTTGTCCTTGCCGCTGTACGCGCGGGTGCACCTCATGCCCAACGGCAAGGTCTTCTACCCCGCGGCCGGCAACGGTTGGGGCGGGGCCGGGCAGACACCCGACGAGGCCCTGTGGACCGAGCAGCGCCTCTACGACCCGCAAACGGACAGCTGGCAAGTGGCGGGTACGGGCCAGTACGGCTTCCGTGAGCCTACCTCGGCACTGCTTCGGCTCGAGCCGCCCTATCAACAGGCCAAGGTGTTGCTCGCCGGCGGCACGGTCATGCCCATGCCGACACCGCCGACAGCCAACACCCTCAGCGAGGTCGTCACTGTCACCGGCGACACCGTGAGCAACGACGGGCAGAGGAAAGGCCCGCTGGACGGCAAGTTGGGTGACCAGTCCCAGTTGCGCAACCCCCGCTGGGCGTCCAGCCCGACCGTGTTGCCGACCGGAGAGGTGATCTTGTTCAGCGGCGCCGACACGGAGGAGTCGCTGCTACCGGGAACCGAGAAGGCGGTTCGCACCGCGGAACTGTACGACCCGGCCACCAACACCTGGCGCAACCTGGCCGCTGGCAGCCGCGACCGCACCTACCACAACGTCGCCCTGCTGCTGCCCGACGGACGGGTCCTGGTCGGCGGGCACACGCCGGTGCGCGTGTTCGACGGCTCACCTGCACCCTCCAACAGCTACCGGGACGCCAGCTTCGAGATCTACAGCCCGCCCTACCTGTTCCGGGGGCCCCGGCCGCAGATCAAGCAGTTCGGGGTGAGCGCCACCGGCCACCAGCTCGACATCAAGGTCGCAGGAAGCAGCAGCGAGATCTCGGGGGTGGTGGCGGTCCGGTTCGGCTCCAGCACCCACTCCGTCGACGCCGATCAACGGGCGGTTTCCCTGCCGTTCGAGCCGATAGCCGACGGGGTGCTCAAGGCACGGCTGCCCAGCCAGGCCGGCACCGGCCTGACGGACGGCAACATCCTGCCACCCGGCCCCTATCACATCTTCGTCCTGCGAAACACGCCTGACGGACCAGTTCCCTCCATCGCCCGCACTGTCTTCACCAAACCCGCCGGCGACGGTCGGGTTACCTTCGCACTCGCGCCGTAGTGACCTGAACGATCCCGGTTTGCGTCTGGCCGGTGCGGTGATCGATTGCGGGATGGTGCGCGCCCTGCATGGCAGTGCCCCGGCCAGTAGCTTTGGTCG
>NZ_BAABBE010000101.1:0-2927 GCF_039537795.1 Lentzea roselyniae | reverse complement strand
GGCGCTGGCGCGCCCTGCGGCACTTCACCACCAGCCCACGCAAGATCGGCCACATCGTCAAAGCCGCACTCGTACTCACCCATTTCGAACACGGACGGCTCACCTGAAACTCGTTGAGATCACGTCAATGGGTCTCCGCAGGCTTCTCCTGTCAATGCGGCCGATGCTCTGAGGTTCACCCCGAACGGTGGACAGGGGCTAAAGAAGTTCAGGCAGCCGCTCGGAGTGACTTCTCATAGTCGCGTGGACTGAGCATGCCGAGCGCGGAGTGCCGCCGCATACTGTTGTAGAACATGACCCAATTGTCAATCGCGGCAACAAGTTCGGCCTTGGCGGCGTAGACGTGCCGGTAGAACTCCTCGTGTTTGAACGTCGACCAGAACGACTCCGCGGGACTGTTGTCCCAGCAGATCCCGGTCGCGCCCATCGACCGGCGCAGCCCGTGCCGGGAACACGCCTGCGCGGTCAGGTGTGCCGTGTACTCGCCGCCGCGGTCGGAATGCAGGACCGTGCCACGACAGTCACCGCCGCGGACGGCCACCGCGGCCTCGATGGCGGTGGTGACCATGCCAGCGCCGATGTGGTCGGCGACGCTGTAGCCGAGCACCCTGCGGGAGTGCCCGTCCCTGATCGCGCACAGGAACATCTCGCCCTCACCGCAGGACAGGTACGTGATGTCGGTCAGCCACACGGCATCGGGGCGGCCCTGGTCGAACCGGCGCTCGAGCAGATCCGGCGGAAACGACGCGGACGGGTCGGCGATCGTCGTTCTCACCTTGAACGTGCGCGGGCTGATGCCCTCGATCCCGATATCGGCCATGACCTTGGCGACGGTCTTGGCGCTGACCACCTCACCCTGACCCCGCAGCTCCGCGGTGATCCGCGGCGACCCATAGGTGCCGCGGGAATCCTTGTGCGCCTGGACGATCTTCACCTCCAGGTCCGCGCGGCGCTGCTGACGAGACGTCAACACCGTTGCGGCACAACGCTTCACGTACGCGTAATAGCCGGAGGTCGAGACGGCCAGCAGTCGCGCCATGCGCCGGAGAGCGAACCGCTCGCCCTTGGTCACGCCGGCGATGTCATCGGGGCCGGCGTACTTGGCCATCAGAGCGAACCGGGCCGGTTCTTCTGCATCGCGGCAAAGTACGCCGAGGCTTTTACCAGGAACGCGTTGTCCTTCTCGAGCTCGGCGACCTGTCGGCGCAACCGCTGCAGCTCGGCCTGCTCGGCCGCCTCCAGGGGCGTGTCCCCGTGGGCCTCGGCCGCGGCGATCCGACGCCGCTCGTCTTTGACCCAGACACTCAACATCCCCGCGTCGATCCCCAGCTCGCGGACGCGATGCCGGGTGACGAAGCTCAGACCCTCGGCGATCTGCTTGAAGAACCCTGTCCTGGGCGGCGCGACCGCGGGACGTGCCGCGTCGGGGATCCGGCTGAGGAGCAACGCAGAGGCGAGGAAGCTCAGCGCGTCCAGCAGAATGCTGAACGCGGCACCGACCAACTGGACCAGCAGACCACCGAGCGCAGGACCCGCGAGCTGCGTGGTCGACGCGGTGCTCGACATGAGCCCGTTGCGCGCGATCAGCTGGTCCTTCGGCACCACCAGTGGCAGGAACGTGGAGTTGGCCACGTCGAACAGGTTGCTCGCGAGACCCGTGCAGAAGGCCACGATCACCAGGTGGGGGAGCGAGAGGGCGCCGGCCCACGCGGCGAGGGGAACGGTGAGGAGCGCCAGTGCGCGGAAACCGTCCATCGTGACCTGCAACCGGCGCAGTGTGAACCTGCGTGCGATCACCCCGGCGGGAAGTCCGATCAGGACCACCGCGGCGTAGCTCGCCGCCGTCAACAGCCCGACCTCGAAGTTCGTCGCCTGGAGCTGAGTCACGGCGAGGAGGGGGAACGCCACAGTGGTGATGCCGTCGCCGACGCGGCTGGTCGCGGAGGCGCTCCAGTACTTCCAGAAGGACGCCGATGATCGCGTCGGTGAACTGTCAGGGGGCGACTGCGCCTCGGTCACGTGATTCCTGCTTTCTGCGTGGAGCGGAGCCCCGTGGCTTCGACGCGGAATGGTCCCGTCGGCCGTTGTGGCGCTCAAGAAATTCGGTGTCAGCCGAAAGCCTTGGGAGACAGGTACGTCGAAGCTAGCGTTGGCGTCCGCGGCGCGGAAAGACCGCCCGTTTCGCCGCGGTCGATGCCACGGAAGTCACGGAGCGGAAATGAACGTCGACCTGAGTGTCTGCATCGCCGAGCTGCGGAGTCGCCAGCTGCTGCCCGCTGATGTCCGCTGCGTCTTCGTCTCCGGTTCGCTGGTCAAGGGCTGGGGGAACGCGGCGAGCGACCTCGACGTCTACGTGATCAGCGATGCACCGTGGACAGGTCGGCACATCGAAACCGTCTCCGTGCGTCTCGAATCCAGCACCGTGCCGGTCGACGCGTTCTACGTCGACGGCTTCCGGTGGGACGTCGAGTACTGGGAGCTCCGCCAGATCGACCAGCTCCTGCACAGCGTCTCCTGGTCGGAGTACGACGGCGGATCCCTGACGATGCACCCGCTGTCGCGTCACGAAATCGACGTGCTCGAACAGCTCACCTACGCGCAGGCGCTGCTGGGCGAGGAGTGGCTCGCCGAACGCAAAAGCGAGCTGGCACAGTCCGCCTTGCGCACACACCTGATCGGGCAACGGCTGAACCTGGCGGACGTGTACGTCGAGGACGCCACGGGACAGCTGCAGGCGGAGGACTACGAGTGCGCGGCGTTGTCGGCCCGGCTTGCCTTCGGACACGCCGTCGACGCGCTTAGACCACATCTCATTTGGGGTTGTCGTGGGTGAGCAGGTCCAGCTTGATGGCTCGGCGGTAGCAGATCACCGCGCAGGCCAGCTGGGCGAATGCCGTGAAGTGGGCGGCCTTGCGTTCGTAGCGGCG
>NZ_BAABBE010000100.1:0-3526 GCF_039537795.1 Lentzea roselyniae | reverse complement strand
GTGTCGCTCAGCGCCTGCTGGCCATGGCCGCCGGCATCTGGCACAACTGGGAGGCGGGCGTGACCAGCAAACGCTCACTGACCGCGTTCGATCACTGACACCAACTTCACGGAATCAACCATCTAGCGGGTGGAGTCAAGGTCGGCCGGAGGCCGCCCCGGAGGGGTTGCCTTGACGCCGCCCGTGGTCGGCGCAGGCTGTACAGGTCAGGGAAGTGGGGGTGTTCAGCTCCTTTGTCCGCAACGGACCCAACGAAGTTGATCACGCAATCAGCGACAGGACCCTTTTCGCAGAGCGCCATCACCTCTACAACGCTCTCGTAGCCACCCCGGCCACAGATGTCCGGCACGTCCTGCGTTGCTCGCGCTGGCGCAGGCAACACCAATACCGCGCCCAGCAAGCCCACTACCAGCGACAATTACTCCAAGAACCCTGAACATCACGATCTACAGCTGGCATACTGACCACACGCGGACCAGCAGGCACCGGAAGATCCAGTGCTCGAAGCCGCGTCAAATTTCGTGAAGATACCTCAGAAATGTTTTTCGCAACCGCCCGACCTTGGCTGCGGCCACTTCGCGCGAGAAAGTGCCGCAATCTCCTCGTGGTTACGCCTGGAAGGGGGCCGACGACGAGCATTCCTTGCCCCGTCGAGGATCACCTGAACAGCGGATCGCTTTCCATGCGATGATCTGAAATTCTGTCATGTGATCCACGAAAGGCAGTGCGGAGCGACTCGCAGCACCGCGATGATTTCCTGAATCCGGCATGCACAACCAATTCGGTGTCGATTCGATCATGGCCGGGAAGGGTGTCAGAACGTCACTTCAAAGAAAGAAGGCCGCCATGCTGAACAGATCATTTCTGAGGCCGATCGACACAAGACACGGTGTGTCCAGACCCGGCGCCACCCGGTCCCGCTTGGCGGCCATGGCGGTGCTCATGCTGACGAGCCTCGCTCTGGCGCCAACGGCCTCGGCCGGCGGGACTGAGATCGCGCCGGAGCCGATGATGGAGCCCATGACCTTGCCGAACGTCCATCTCGTCTGCGACGTCAACGTTCAGTTGTTGTTCGACGAACCGATCACACCCGTAGAGGCGGTCATTGATGTCGACGGGTTCGCACAGTGGGGGACGGAGGCGACCGGGCTGGACGGTGCACCTGGGAGGTGCACGTCGCCGGACAACTCCAACAACGTCGAGTGGGGGACGGTGGACAACGCCACCAACAGAGGTCCGCAGAGTTGCACCAGCGCGAACCTGCCCGATGGGGTCGCTGACCACATCTGGAGCGACGGCACGCACAGCGTTTTGAAGTGGCAGTTCGGGATCAGCGCATTCGGGCCGTCCTTCAGCGGACAGGTAATCGAAAGCACCGCCCCCTGGTTCCCGGTCGGTGATCAGGCCTTCATCCAGGTCTACAAATGGACCCAGAATGATCCCGAAGAGCCCCCCATCGTTCCCTGCTTCGGACCAGGAGGGGTGACCCGAGACGACTTCATTGGAACCTGGCAGGGCTACACCCCGCTCTCAGGCGTGGCTCCCAGCATCTCGGTCACCACCGGACCTTGTACCGTGACCGGCGACAAGGTGGCCTGGACCACGTCCGTAACAGGAACCGGTTTCCCCTCTTCGGACCTGGTCGATCTACGCGACACGGCGTTCGTCTACGGGCAGAGCCCAGGCAGTCTGAACACCGTAGCCGTCGGCCTGATGACGAAGTCGGCCACGGCGCATACGGATGGCGACGGCGCTTTTGTGAAGAACATTGACGTAGAGATCCCATTCAAGATCGCACAGTCGCCCGGCACGATCAACAACAACGCCGACAACGTCTTCGTGACCAGTGCGGCCGGAACCAAGTTCTTCGCCATCAGTCACGGCGGTCCGAACTTCTGTGTCGCCTAGTACTACAGCCGCACTTTGATGATCTTTGCTGGTGAGGGCGTTAGCGAGCCCTGTTGGTAACGAGGGCAGCCGCCTCAAGATCATCAGGTTGTGACACGAGAGATCAGTGAGGCGGCTGCGGCTGCCATCGTAGAGGGCGAGCGGACGGTGGCGAATCTGGGCGTGTTGCACGGCCGGTTGAGGTCGTGTTTCGCGCGGAGGAAGCCGTTCGAGCAGGCCGGGAAGTACATGACCGGGTTGATGAGTGACATGCCGCGCAAGAACGGGTGGACTATCGCCGAGTACGTGGGTGATCGGACGCCGGATCGGACGCAGCGGCTGCTCAACCAGGCGGTCTGGGACCACGATCAGGCGCAGGGTGTGGTGCGGCGGTTCGTGGTCGAGCAGCTCGGTGATCAGCCGCTGCGGGTGGGAGCGCTGGACGAGTCCGGGCAGGAGAAACAGGGAGAGTCGACCGCAGGTGCCAAGCGGCAGTACATGGGCTGTGCGGGCCAGGTCGCCAACGGGGTGAACACGGTCTACTGCTCCTACGCGACCGCGGGTGGGCATGCGCTGGTCGGCGCTCGCGTCTATGTGCCGCAGGAGCAACTCGTCGACACCGGACGGCGCGCGGCGCTGGGTATCGATGCCGGCCTGGAGTTCAGGACCAAGTCGCAGCTGGCGCGGGACATTCTCGCCGACATGATTGCCGATCAGACGATTCCGCCGTGGATCGCCGGCGACGAGGTCTACGGCAGGGCCGGGAAACTCCGCGGTTTCCTGGAAGACAACGGGATCGGGTACGTGATGCGCGTCGGTTGCGCTTTCACCATCGAGTTGCCCACCGGTGAGCGGATGCGCGCCGATGCCGCCGTGACCACACACCTGGCCGGCCGCAAGCACACGAAGCGATGGCAGGTCTGCTCGGTTACCGGGTCGAAAGGCGAACGCGCCTACGCCTGGGCCTGGCTCGCGACCACGAGCCCGCGTCACTCGTTGTTGATCCGCAAGCACTTGCAGACCGGCGAACTGGCCTACCACTACTGCCACGTTCCCGCCGGGCGTCCGGTCACGCTGATGACTCTGGTGCGGGTCGCCTGCCTGCGCTGGCCGGTCGAGGAAGGGTTCGAGTTCGGCAAGGACCACTTTGGACTCGACCACTCCCAGGTCCAGCTCTACACCGCGCTGCTGCGGCACATCGTGCTCACCCTCGCCGCTCTCGCCGTCTGCGCCGTCACCGCGGCTCAAGCGAAAACCCAGGCACAGCAACCGATCCTGCCCGCAACCCCAGACGACGAGCCACCGGACGACCCCGGTCTCATCGCGCTCACCGTCGCCGAGATCAAACGCCTATTCCTGCTGGTCACCCGCCGCCAGCAACCCGAGAACCACCACCTGCACTGGATCTGGTGGCGACGACGCCACCAAGCACGGGCGCGCTGGTTCCACCACCGCACCCGACTCCGCCGACAAACCGGGCAAACCTGACAAGATCAAAGTGCGGCTGCCGTACTAGTACTCCAGCCGTAGATCGTGATCTTCATGGTTCCTGCCGCGATTGCCGCTGGTAGTGGGCTTGCTGGGCTCGGTGCTGGTGTCGCCTGCGCCAGTGTGAGCAGCGCAGGACGTGCCCGATGTT
>NZ_BAABBE010000099.1:0-3553 GCF_039537795.1 Lentzea roselyniae | reverse complement strand
TCGCGACAGCCGAAGGGCCTGAGAGTCACTCAGAGTACTGGCTCCGCAAAAGTTCCCGCACCGAGAGAGGGCTTCGTCGAACTACGATCAATCGAATTCGAGTCGAACAGGCGTCCTCGCCGGCCTTAGCCGTGAATAGATCCTGTTCGCGCGTTCCCGGTTCCGCTCCTTCACCAGTCAACTACTATCTGTCATCAGTTGATCACGTGCGAGATGGAGTAGTCGTGAAACGCGGATCATCGCTGCCGCCGACGCCGCCGACGCTCGTCCCACCGGGGCACCGCAGGCCGCCTGGCCCGGCGTACCGAGCCGCGCCGACCCCACTGTCACCCACGCCGGCACGGCGAGAGCGGCGACGCTGTAGGTCGCACCCACGAGCAATGCTCGGCGTTGCGGGTCGATGAGCCTCGCCACGGAATCCCCCCACCACGCGCTCAGGTCGGTCTCGCCGGTCCGGCCGAGCCCGGTGTCATCGACCGTGACACGGCGTCCGAGCGCTCGGGAGAGTCCTTCGGCCACGAGTTGCGAGACAGGTGGCCTCGGTTTGGCACCGGACAGCCACTGGGTGACCGACGCACGCTGGTACCTGAGCGGCAGGCCGGCCTCGGCACCCAGTTCGTTGACCTTCCTGACCAGCGCCTCACCGAACCAGCCCGCCTCGGCCAGCAGCAGGCGGAGCGCGACGTTGGGAACTCGCGACTGCATTCACAGCCCTTCCGGTCGGCGTTTAACACGGCCGAGTTCTTGACGCCTCCGGCGTCGCTGATGGCTTCCCGGCCGCGACCTGCCGGTGCTCACTGATTGTGCCGAGTCAACAGCGGTGCGTATAAGTGACCGATCGGGTTGGAATCGAGGTGGGGCATGAGCCCGCACGAGAGTCATTTCCAGGCGTCGCATCGGGTGTGGCTGCGCACCGAGGAGAACGGCGTGGTGCGCGCCGACCTGATCATGAAGATCTGGACCGGCAGAGGCGACCGGGTGTCGATGAGGTTGTCCCGCGACCACCTCGTGCTGGTGCAGCTGACCGACGATCTCGGGCCGTCCGGTGCCCGATCCCACGTTGTCGCTCGTGTCGCCACGGCACAGCGGGCCACCAGTCTGATGGTCGAGCTGCTGACGGAGATCGAGTCGGATCTGCACGGCCACCACAGCGGATGCATCGAGTTGCATCCCGACCGCGGTCCAGCGCTGATGTTCTTGCTGCGAGGCCATGCGGTGGTTCCGACCGGAACCTGAGAAACCCACGACCACCACGACAACAGGACCGGCGTTCCGGCCTCCCCACCGGCCACACGTGACCTGGGTGTTTCCGTGTGATGTGAGCGGTCCGTCGGCAGCCGGCCTCCGCATTACCTGAATTTGCCGGATATCTGCTCGGAGCCGCCTTCGGTGAACCGTGTCGCGCGGAAGCTCGAATCGTCGCCCATGTGGAAGAACAGGTGTCCAGAAAGTTCGCCGTCCTGTGCCAGGGCGGAGTTTGCGCGGCCGACACGCGCCGGGTTGCACACCCAGCCATCGCAGCGAATCCAACTACATGCGCTTCGCCTTGCACGCCACCGGTCACCAGGCAGACCTCGTCCACCATGGCACCGGCGCGGTCGGGATGACGAGGATCGTTCATGTCTGTGGTCGTCGTTGGCTTCTTCCATGTTGTGCCGGTGCTTCGTGCTTCCGCACACCCCAGCTGGTCAGGTGGCCGTTGCCAACAGCTGGTGCACCAGTGCCAGGACGGTGCCGCGATCGGCGATTGGCCAGCCCGACACCCGCGCGCGAGCCCTCAGCGCTGTGGTGGGCTCGAACGCCACAGGTATGCCCACCAGGTCCAGCAGGTCGGCATCCAGCACCGAGTTGCCCAAAGCCAGTGACCTCGCCCAGTCGACTTCGTGGCCCCCGGCGGCCGACGCCACCACCACAGGCTTGCCCAACGTGGGGACACCGGAGAAGCCTCCCGTGAACACGCCGTCGGCTTCCTCCAGGACTGTGCCCGCGTACCGCTCGATGCCCAGTTGTGCGGCTGCGCACCCGCCCAGCTCCTGCGGGCCGGCCGACACCAGCATCGGTTCCAGTCCCGCGCCGCGGATGGCCGCGATCAGCGGCGGGACGAACGTGAAGACGTGCCCGTGTGCCTGGCTCCAGATGTGCCGCGCGCATGCCTGCACGGCGGCGACCGGCACGCCCTTGACCATGTCCGCGAACAGCTCCCACGCTCGCGCCGCCGCTGTGGCCTGCTCCAGGCCGGTCGGTCCCACGCACGCGAGGAAGTCCCGCAAACGCTGCCAACTATCCGGCTTGCACCAGCCGCGGTTCACCAGCATCTCGGGAAGCGGCCAGCCCAGTGTTCCTGGCAACAACGTGCCGTCGACGTCCAGCGCCGCGATCGTCACCACGGCACGTCCTGTCCGAACGCCGGAACCGTGGATGTCGATCGCGGCGAAGTGACGGAGATGCCCTTGCTGTCGTGCCCGTTCTGGCGGCTCCGGGCCTTGTGCAACCGGGCGCGGTGTTCGGCCCGTACATCGGTGAGCAGGAGGTTGGCGGGGTGTTTCTGGGCCGGGAGGTCGTGCGTCGATGTCATGGATGGACTGTTCCTGGGGCGGCTGCCGGTGGGATGCGTAGCCCGGCGGTTTCAAGGTGGCCGAGGGCGAGCAGCGGGTAGAGGTCGGCGAGGATGGGAACGTCGAAGAGGATCGGGCGCGGCCCTACCGATTCCGGTCGGCAGTGGAATCCGCCGTCCGAGCGTTGGCGCCCGATGAGGTAGTGGGCTCCGCGGGAGAGGGCGTCGTGGGTGAGGTCGTCGTGGTCGACGTGACTGAGGGCGGTCACGGAGAAGGCGCTGCTGATGGGGTCGCTGACCTCGCCGGGTAGCTGTCCCCATCCCCCGTCGGGATTCTGGGTGTCGAGCAGGTAGCGGGAACACCGTGCGCTGAAACGACCGGCAAGGGCTTCGACATCGGGCGCGTCCAAGTGCGGTGCGTGTCGCATCGCGAGGACCGCGCGGCAGATGGCATTGGCGCGGCTGCGGCTCCATCCGGGTTCGAAGGTGCCGTCTGAGTGTTGACGCTCTGCCAGGAACTCCAGGGCGTGGCGCAACGTGCGGGTGCCTTCTGGGTCGCCCGGCCGGATGGCGTTGGCCGCGGCAGCCGTCATCGCCGCCTCGGAGGCAGCTCCCGGGACAAAGGTGGGAAACCCGCCGTCCTCCCCGCGAATTCGCCGCAGGTACGCGAGCCCGGCGGTGATCTCCTGTCGATAACGGCGGGAGTCCGCAGCACGCAGGAACTCCAACGCAACGGAGGTGTCGTCGACATCGGTCTGTGCGACCCCCACGGCGTACCCCCAACCTCCGTCGGGTTGTTGGAGCTTGGCGATGCGATCTGCCAGTTCGAGCAACCGGCCGGTCAGCCGAGGGCTCGTGCCGGCCAGACCGATACCGGCGAGCGCCGTGACGAAGATGCTCTCGTTGCGGATGAAGGGGAAGCCGCCGTCCGCGCGCTGTGCGACCTGAAGCCGGGTGATTCCCCGGCCGACCAGGTCGGAGTGTCCGGGGACGAGGCGC
>NZ_BAABBE010000098.1:0-3708 GCF_039537795.1 Lentzea roselyniae | reverse complement strand
CGCTGGCGCGCCCTGCGGCACTTCACCACCAGCCCACGCAAGATCGGCCACATCGTCAAAGCCGCACTCGTACTCACCCATTTCGAGTACGGACGGCTCACCTGAAACTCGTTGAGATCACGTCAGTGGCCGACAGAATCGCGCAAACGGTGGCCGCCAAGCAGTTGGAGCCTCGAATGGAGTCGATCTTTCATGACGACTCGTACGGGTACCGGCCGGGGCGGTCGCCGCTGGACGCGGTGGCGAAGTGCCGGGAACGGTGCTGGAAGAAGGACTGGGTTCTGGATCTTGACGTCCAGAAGTTCTTCGACTCGGTCGATCATGATCGTATGATCAAGGCGGTAGAGGTCAACACCGACCAAAAATGGGTGGTGTTGTATGTGAAACGGTGGCTGAAAGCGCCGATTCAGATGCCCGAAGAAGCCTTCGGCTGCGCCTGCCGCCTCTATCTGGACAACCCCTTCTGATCAAGGTCGTCGCGACCCCCGAAGAACTTCCGAAAGCGACCACTAAGCGTTATCTCTTTCGAGAGACGCGTTCGTCCACTGTATCGATTCGATTGGCTTCGGCTACGTTCACGAGCATGTTTTCGGCACACTGACGCTGGCTCGCGTGTAACGGCGTTGTTTGTTAATCCAAGCCCAGCATGCGGCGTAGTAACCATTGCCGCCCGTGTTCTTAAGGCTCGTCTTATAATCGTCCTTCTGTTCCCCGAAAAATGTGTGTACGTAGGCCCGGTCTAGGTAGTTGTTGTCGGGGTTCGCGCCGGGGGATGATCGTACAGGGCAACCCAGTCGTCCTTGGGTCAGTCACCACTCCATTACTGCACTCGCGGTGGCGATGGTGCCCAACGCAATTCGTTGATTACTTCGCATTTTTCCACCTGGGACATACCCGACGTGTGACGTTCTCGAAACCAGCGAGCGAGAGCATACGCCCACCAACCCGTTAGAAACTTCCGCAGTTGTTGGTCACCTTGGCGTCGTCGAGCCGTGCGGTGAGCCAGTCGAGCATGACCGGGAACGATTTCTGCATGGCGGGGAGGTGGCCAGAAGGGGGATCGATTTCCTTGAATTGCACGGTCGCGCCCAGGTTGCACCAGCCCTGCGCCATGGCTTTGCCTTGTTCGTAGGGCACGATATCGTCTTGGGAACTGTGTGCGACCAGTACCGGCACGGCGGGCTTGATCAGGCCGATTTGTTGTTCGCCGAACACCGAGTTGTAGGGTTCTGTATCGAGGTAGGCGCTGAACGGGCGACCATCCTTGATCAGGTCCTTGGTTTTGAGCTCAGCATGGTTTGCGAGTGCGTCGACAACGCATTCGGTTTCGACCTGTTTCAATACCTTCCTGCCCTCCTCGTTGAATATGCCGAGGATATCCCGATCGGGGTAGGAATAGTTGAAGCTGGCGACGGCGAATAAGCCGAATCCGATCGCGTAGCTGTCGTCGAGGAACCGGGCGAGCGCCTTCAGATTGGCGGGCGGCGCGCCCGCGTAGACGCCCTTGAGTTCCAGCTCCGGCGCGTAGGCATCCTGGAGTTCCGCAGCAGCCGCCGCGGCGCCGCCCCCTTGGGAATAGCCGCCGATAACGACCGGGCCGTCCTGGGGTAGATCCGCCGCGGGAAGTCGCTGCGCCGCACGGATCGAGTCGAGTACGGCGTGCGCCTCGGCCTTGCGGTTGGCATACGTGTGCAGGCCGGGCGGGCCAAGCCCCTGGTAGTCGGTGACCACGACGCCCCAGCCTTTGCCCAGCAAGCCGAGCACGAACTGGCCTTCGTACTCCTCGTCACCAGCCAGTGTCTTGGACGGTGCGCACTGGTCGCCGAGGCCGTGCGTACCGGGTGCGTAGGCGACGACGGGCCGTTTGTCACGCCCCTGCCAAGGGGTGTTCGGGGTGAGCACTGTACCGGTGACGGCGATGGGCTCGTCGCGCATGTCCCGGCTCAGGTACATGATGCGCTGGACTTGCGCCGTCTTGTCCACGTCGGCGGAGAACGAACCAGCCTCACTGCGGATGATATCGCCGGGACGCCCCGCGGGCAGCGGCGACGGAGGCGTGTAGAAGTCATCAGCGGCGCTTGCCGGAGCCGCACCGACGATCAACACTGCCAAGCCGACAGGAACGGCGACAATGGCTGCTGTCAGCCGGTTTGCCTTGCGCATTCGCTTCACCTTTCCGGATGGTTGCCCTCGGCTTCGTTAGCCAACATATCGAGGATTTCTTCGAGTCGAAAGGTTCTCATACTCGGATCACTCGATCGAGCCGACAAATCGATTCCCGTACGCCGAATCAGGGGTCTTCGAGGTTGTCCGGGCAGCGTCATCGTCGGTAGCGGAGCGTAGCCGGGCAGGCTGGATACAAAAGACCCGTGGCTCTTTGTGATCATGGTTGTTGTCTACGCAACCTGACCGAAGAATCACGGGCGTGTACAACGATACGACTTTGCTGCTGGGCCTGGACGGCCTGGCTGTGGATCACGTGGAACTCGATGCCGACGGCGTGCGGGTGGTGCACGTGATCACTGCTGATGAGCGGACCAGATGCTGCCCGCTGCGCGAGCTGGTCTCGGCCTCGCTCAAGGAAAGGGTGCTCACCGAGCCGCGGGATCTGCCCTTCGGTGGCGACCGTATCCGCTTGGTGTGGCACAAGAGCTGGTGGCGCTGCCGGACCCTCGAATGTCCGAAGAGGACGTTCACGGAGACGGTGCCGCCTGTTCCGGCTCGGGCACGGTTGACCACGCGATTACGGCAGGCGGCCGGGACGGCGGTGGCCACGGTCAAGCGTGTTGTCTCCGAGGTCGCCGCCAGTGTGGGCCTGTCCTGGCCGGTGGTGCACGCCGCGTTCACCGCCCAGGCCGCGGCCGTGCTGCCCGCCGGGCCCGCGCCGGTGCAGGTCCTGGGCAGGCCGAAGTACCAGGTCAACCCGCTGACTGGGAAGAACGAGGAGACAGTGGGGCGGTGGCACACCGGGTTAGTCGACGTCACCGGCACGCAGGGCCTGCTGGACCAGGTCGAGGGCCTGGCCGCCGCCGACGCCGCCTGGCTGGCTTGAGCAACAGGCCGAGTCCTGGCACAGGCAGGTCAAGTTCGTGGCCATCGACATGTCGGCCTGCTACCGGGCCGCCGTGCGCCAGGCGCTGCCGGCGGCGACGATCGTGGTCGATCACTTCCACGTGGTGCAGTTGGCCAATACGGCGCTGTGCGAGGTGCGGCGGCGTCTGACCTTCCAGCACCGAGGCCGCCGCGGCCGCAAGACCGACCCGGAATGATCGCCCGCAACCGCCTGGCCCGCAACTGGGAGGACCTCACCGAAGAGCAGGTCACCACGATGTGGACCGAGGTCGAGTCGGCCGGGCCGATCGGCACCGGCATCCTCACCGCCTGGCTCGCCAAAGAGGAACTCCGCACCGTGCTGGCCTGCAACCGGGACAAGCTCGACCCCGCCGAAGTCCGCACACGACTGGCCACCACCGTCGAGACCCGGTGGGACGGCATCGAAGCCGTTCCTGCGCACCGGCGTCACCAACGCCAAGAGCGAAGGCATCAACCGAGCCGCCAAACTCGCCGCCCGCAACGCCTACTACTACAGCCGCATGGCGTGATCTTGGTCGATGGCGTGGTGACGTGAGACGGCCACCGTGATCAACTTCGAGGTGTGTTGGGACTCGAAGCGAAACGGTGGCCGCGTTGCCGATCTTAGACCTGGAC
>NZ_BAABBE010000097.1:0-4000 GCF_039537795.1 Lentzea roselyniae | reverse complement strand
CTTTCGCGCCCGAGACCGGCAACAACGGCTGCAACGCCTGCCACTGCTCATCAGTCAGCTCATGCCTGCGCACCACGGCACAAGATCAAAGCACGTCAGACGAACCAGCTTTGAGGACGGGCCCTAGTACCGAGACCGATCACGCTCACCAGCGGGTGCTTCTCGGTGCTCAGCCGCACCAGCTGTTCCGCGACCGGTGCCCAGTGCCGCTGACGGCTACCGGTGTTCGCGAGCACGAGCTCGGGCAGGACCTGGTTGACGCGGATCGCCTGAGCCTGGGCGATGTACGCCCCCTCCAAGGCGTGCCGCACCTGGGCGGCGCTCAGGACGCCCTCGTTGAGCAGCGCCACCCGGACGTGCGGCAGACCGGAAGTGCGCACCAGCGCGTTCTGGACGGCGATGCGGTGGGACACCTCGGCGATGTCCTCGCTGAACTCGTACGAGCCGTCCGTCACGCCGACGCACTCGGTGTAGAGCCCGACCCGCAGGTAGCGGATCGAGGAGTCGAACGGCGAGACACCGCACCGCGTCTGCAACCCGCCCGCGATCGGCAGGCCCGCGCCCAACCCGACGCCAGCCGTCACCCACACGACAAGCGGCAGCACCAACCGGCGTCCGAGCGACCTCCGGCGTGCGGGCGGTCTCACCGCGGCGATGAGGTCGGCGGGCGCCGCGGGACCACCGGCGAGGTGGTCCTGCAGCAGGCCGTGCCGGAACTGGTAGGTCCCGCCGTTGGCACGCAACACTTCTCGCCGGTGCGCGTCGTCCAGGAACGCCATCAGCCGCCACGGCAGCTCGCCCCGCAGCGCCGCGAGGCACCGGGCGACCAGAAACATCGTCCACACGTGCGGGCCTCGGGCGAGGCCCACCACGACACCGAGCAGGCCCGCGCCCACACCGTCGATCAGGGCGATCCGGGGGCCGGCGACCACACCCGTCACCAATGCGACGGTGAGTCCGAACGCCAGGCCGAACACCGCCAGTCGCAACAACTTCGCGGTGCGGTCGGCTCGCAGAGACGCCCGCGGACTCGCGGCGCGCACGGTGTCCGCCGGGCCCTGCAACCAGCCCACCAGCCCGTAGGCGAGGCCGGTCACGGCACCGAAGATCACTCCCAGCAGCAGGCCGAGCCGGGAGGGGTCGGACACGTCGAACGTGATCGTGTAGGTGACCTCGGCGATCACGCCGATCCCGAGCCCCGCCGCCGTTCCGCGCACGACGCCCCGGCTGAGCTGGCCGGCGAGCAGCAGCCGGCGTCCGCGCACGCCCGCGTTGACGCGACTGGGTTCGGCGACCGCGCGAGCGTGCACGGCCCACCCTGTGGTCAGTCCGGCCAGGACTCCGGCGACCGCTCCGAGCGACAGCGCTCCCGCGTTGCCCGCGACGGTCGGCAGCACCATCAGCCAGACCGCCACCGCGGCGAGGACCACACCCGCCAGCCCGGTGACGACGCTCGTGACGCGGCTGGTCGCGGACGGCCGCATCCGGTGCAGCTCCCACCAGGCCAACGCGTAACCGCCTTCCTGGCGCAGATGCACGGCCAGCGATCGCAGCCACAGCTGTGCGCGCGGGGTGTCCGGGTAGACGTCGGTGATGAAGCGGTCGAGCAGGCTCTGTTCGACGCGGTCGCGGTCGTCGAACGTGAGCAGGTCTGCGGGATCGGCGGTGGTCCGGGCGAGGCCGATCATCAACGGCGTGCGCAGTGCCGAGGCCAGCGGGCCGGAGGTGTTCTCTCGCAGGTGTTTCAGCACCGGTGCCCACCGCGCGTCACCGTCCACCCGGCCCGCGGGCAGGTAGGCGATTGTGTCCGCCGCGCCGACGGGGCCGAGTTCCACGACCAGCGCCGTCGCCAGTACCGCGGTGGCCTGGGTGACGGCTCGCTCGTACTCGTCGGCGCGGCACGTCAGCAGCAGTGGCCTGCCGCGCGTCGCCTGGTCGATCCGCATGATCGCCTCGGCGTGGAGGGCTTCGGGCAGCTCGTCCAGGCCGTCCAATACGAGGAAGACCAACCCGGCTCGTCGACCAGGTCGACGCCCAGTTCCGGGTAGTCGGCGCGCAGCTGGTTCCTGGCCCAGTCGAGAAGTTCCTCCTCACCGGCCCGCCACGACGACACCGACAGCAGCACCGGCACCGGCAGCCGCCGCTCGCGTTCGCGCCGGGCGAGCAGGGCCAGCGTGAACTGGATGGCCAGCACGGATTTGCCGGCACCCGGTCGCCCCAGCACGACCACCTGCCGGTTCGGCAGGTCGAGCACCGTGCTCACCAGTTCGTCGATCTCGCCACGGGCGGCCGGGGCGGCTGGCGCCGCGCGAGACCGCAGTACCAGGCGTCGCCACAGCGGCAAGCGCTCCGGGGCTTCCGGCCGGTCACGACCCAGCACGTTCACGGCGGGCGGCGACACTGGACGCCCGGTCGTGGTCCACGGTTGCGGTAGGACCCACGGTCCGTGCAGGCCGCGCAACCCAGCCTCACGGGTCCACTGGTGCTTCACCGCTTCGGCCAGCGCGTCAGCCGCGCCGCGCATCCGGTCGTCCGCGGCCGCGCGGCCGGCGGCGCGCTGCCGTGTGATCTCCAGCCAGACGGCGATCGCCGCTAGGACCGCGAGCGCGGGCCATGCGGCGGCTTGGAACGAGGGTGGGAACGTGTCGGAGGCGAGGTTGGTGGCGAGAGCCAGGACGACCGCGAGCAACGGTGGCCCAGCCAGCCCCAGCCACCGCAAATCGGACCCCTCTCGTTTCCTCCCGTCCGTTGTCGCGCCAGTTGGTGCATTCGTTACCCGGTCAGGCGGTGGCGCTGAAGAGCTCGGACAACCTCTCGAGCGATCGTTCCACCGCCTTGCGGTTGCGGCGGGGGGACGGTGAGAGGTCGAGTAGCAGCGGATGGTGGGCCGTGGACCAGTCGAAGGTCTCGGTCACCTCGGTGCTGCAGTCGGCGAGCGGGGTGAGCCGCCACCTCCAGCGGCGCCCGTTGAAGTGCCGCCAGGCGATGAGCCGGTTCTACTCGAACTCGACCACCACGTTCTCGATCCGGTAGGCCATGCCATCTTCATGTCTATGCCGAACGTCGAGTCGATCACCAGTCGTTCAGGGGGCGCCGGGTCGGGCGCGAGGACTGAGCCCGACCCGGCGACGAGCGGGTCCTTCGACGGATCGGCAAGTAGGTCGAAGATCTCCCACGCAACAGGCTGGGATCGGGGCGAGGGCCGTCCGATGGACGGCCCTCGTAGCATGCATCAGTGAGACGTCGCAGCGCGACGATCTCGCTACCTCTCTCCGAGCTGCCATTCCGGCCTGACGTAGTGGCAGGTGTAGCCGTTGGGGTAGCGCTCAAGGTAATCCTGGTGCTCCGGCTCGGCCTCCCAGAAGTCCGAGGCTTGGGTGACCTCGGTGACGACCTTGCCTGGCCACTTCCCGGAGGCGTCGACGTCCGCGATCGTCTCCTCGGCGATGCGCTTCTGCTCGTCAGTCGCAAAAAAGATCGCCGACCGGTAGCTGGCGCCGATGTCGTTGCCCTGACGGTTGCGCGTCGACGGGTCGTGAATCTGAAAGAAGAAGGCCAGGATCTGCCGGTAGCTGAGCTGCTCGGGGTCGAACACGATCTCGATGGCCTCGGCGTGGTTGCCGTGGCGGCGGTACGTGGCGTTCGGCGTGCTGGTGTCGCCGGTGTAGCCGACGCGGGTGGAGACGACTCCGGGGTGGCGGCGGAACAGGTCCTGCATGCCCCAGAAACAGCCGCCCGCGAGAACAGCCTTCTCCGTCACAGTGATTCTCCTCTGCTCATCGATGTCCATTCACGAGAACGCTCTGGCTCGCCGGGTTCATCCCCGCCAGATTGTGACGTATCCATTACGGCCACTGCCGATGATGGTGTTGGACCCCTGCGTGTCAGGGTGAGTTGAGTCCAGTGGTTCACAGCAAGCTGGCCTGACGCAGGGCGAGATTCGGATTGATTGACATGACCCGCAAGGCCAGGTCCTCGGTGGTCGAGGACGATGATGGGC
>NZ_BAABBE010000096.1:0-4524 GCF_039537795.1 Lentzea roselyniae | reverse complement strand
ACGGCTCGATTCGTTCCCACAGGTCGTCGGACACGATCCATGGTGGCTGCTCACCCTTCCTCACCCCACCATGATCAACGATCATGGAAGTTCAGTCACCACAGTTGATCAATCTGTTAGGAACTCTAAGGGGCAGGTCAGCGGGCCGCGACGAAGATCACGGCGAACTGTGTTAGCGGCGGTGACGCAGCGGAGAGGCCGCGGTCAGGTTCGACGGCGCAGGCGCAAGCCGATGACCAATGCGGCGATGAGGACGATGCCGCCGAGCGTCAGGGCCAGGGGCCAGTTCTGCCAGGAGCTCGACGAGTTCGGCGGGGCGGCTTGGGGTTGGTCGGCTGCGGGTGGCGGCGGCGTCGTGGTCGTCGGCGCGGGTGGCTGCGCCAGGGCGGCGGCTCCGGCCACGGCGCGGATCGGGGTGCCCGCGCCTTCGGAGGCGGACAGCAGGGTGCCGTCCGGGTCGAAGGCGATGGCCTCGCCTTGGGGCTCGTTCGGCAGGGGGACGCGGACCGGGTCGCCGGACAGGGCCTTGGCCACGTCACCGTCGGGGACCGGGAAGAGGTAGGCGTCGGTGTAGGTGCGCAGGGCGATGACGGAGCCGTCGGCCATAGAGGCGGCGCCGGTCACCAGGCGCGAGTCGAGGGTGCCTTCCAGGGGTCCGCCTGGGGTGTCCGTGCTGGACAGCGTTACGCGGGCCACCTGCTCCAACGGAACTGATATATCGGTTCGGAGCGCCGCCGTCGGGCGATATACCAGCGCAGAGCCGAGGGGTTCCTTGGTGACGATGTACGGCATGCCGGACTTGTCGATGAACAACGCCTCGGCGTCGTGTTTGCCGTCCGGGTAGGTGACGCGGAACCGCTCCACGGCGCCTGAAGGTGAAACCTTGTGCAAGGCGACCGTGGAGCGGGACTTGTTGTTGTCGCCGGTGTCGGCGGCCCAGAGGGTGCCGTCCGGCGTCATCGCCAGGTCTTCGACGTCGAAGGGGTCCACGGGCGCGGTGATCGTGCGTTTCACGACGCAGTCGCGGCCGAGGACCTGGATGCGCAGCGTGCCGTTGTCGCTGTCGCTGACGGCGAAAAACTGTTTTCCGTCGGACGTGAGCCCGGAGAGCTCCTGCATGACTACCGGGCACACGTCCACCGGTGGAGGCGGGATCAAGCAGGCGTTCCGTTCGTCGCGAACTCCTCGAGGAGGCCGGCGAGGTCCGGGCGCACGCGGGCGCTGAGCAGCGTGCCCGACTCCGTGTGCTTCTCGGACAGCACCTCGCCGTCGCGGTGCACGCGGGCGACGACCTCGCCGCGCGCGTACGGCACGAGCGCCTCGACCACGACCTCTGGGCGTGGCATGAGCTCGGCGATGCGGACCCGCAGTTCCTCGATGCCGAGGCCCTTGTGCGCCGACACGAACGACGCGTCCGGGAACAGGTGCCGCAGCCTCGCGAGGCCCAGGTCGCCCACCGCGTCGATCTTGTTCACGACGAGCAGCTCGCGCGGCATCGGCGTGTCGTTCTTCGCGTTGATCTCGGCGAGGACCTCGCGCACGGCGCTGACCTGCTTCTCCGGCATGCCGTCGGAGCCGTCGACCACGTGCACGAGCAGGTCGGCCTGGCCGACCTCCTCCAGCGTCGAGCGGAACGCCTCGACGAGCTGGTGCGGCAGGTGCCGGACGAAGCCGACGGTGTCCGTCAGCGTGTACGGCAGGCCTTCCGGCGTCAGCGCGCGGCGGGTCGTCGGGTCGAGGGTGGCGAACAGCGCGTCCTCCACCAGGACTCCGGCGTCCGTCAGCGCGTTGAGCAGTGACGACTTGCCCGCGTTCGTGTAACCCGCGATGGCGACGCTCGGAATCTCGTTCGCCGTGCGGCGGCTCCGCTTGGTCTCGCGGATGACGCCGATCGCGGCGATCTCGCGACGCAGCTTGGCGATGCGCGCACGGATCCTGCGACGGTCGGTTTCGATCTTGGTTTCACCGGGACCGCGCAGACCCACACCGCCGTTGCCGCCGCCGGCACGACCACCGGCCTGCCGCGACAACGTCTCACCCCAGCCGCGCAGACGCGGCATCAGGTACTGCAGCTGGGCCAACTCGACTTGAGCCTTGCCCTCCTTGGACCGCGCGTGCTGCGCGAAGATGTCCAGGATGAGCGCGGTCCGGTCGATGACCTTGACCTTCAGCTTCTCCTCCAGCTGACGCAGCTGGCCGGGTGAGAGCTCACCGTCGCAGATCACCGTGTCCGCGCCGGTCGCCTGCACCACGTCACGCAGCTCGGCCACCTTGCCGGAGCCGATGTACGTCGCGGGATCTGGCTTGTCACGCCTTTGCACGACGCCCTCGAGCACCTCGGAACCAGCGGTTTCGGCGAGGCGGGCGAGTTCGGCGAGGGAGGCGTCGGAGTCCGCTGCCGTGCCCTCGGTCCACACCCCGACGAGCACGACCCGCTCCAGGCGAAGCTGCCGGTACTCGACCTCGGTGATGTCCTCGAGCTCGGTGGACAACCCGGCGACACGGCGCAGTGCGGCGCGTTCGGCGAGTTCGTAGTCACCTGTCGAGAAGTCGTCTTCCCACTCGGTGTCGAACTCTGTGCTCTGGATGTTTTCCGTCATTTGCCCTTCATCGTCCCACGGACCTTCAGTCCCCCGGATACACCGCGAGGTAGATCGCCACACGGGGAACTTCCGGTCTGACCGGTTGCGCGGCCAGCTCATCCAACAACGAAGCGAGCCGCTGTTTTAGTTCCTCCGGGTCGACGGTGACGACCAGGCGGCTCTGATCCACGTTCTCGAGCCCGATGTCGGCAACCTCGCCGAGAAAAGCGTGCAGCATCGCTTCGCCGACGGCGACCATATTTTCGCTGTTGTCGAGCTGCCACGACAGGCCTGTCGACCGATAGGGGATCTCCTTGGCGCCCCGGTTGCCCGCGCGTGGCGGCATCGCTTCGAGGAATCCGGCGGCGACGAGCTTGCGCACGTGGTGCAGCGTCGTGGCGGGGTCCTTGCCGAGCCGCTGCGCCAGCTCCTTGTTGGTGAGCGGGCGGTCGAACGTCATGCGGATCATCCGAAGCCGCAGGTCAGAGCTGAGAGCCGCAGCTTCTTCCTTCGTCGCGGGTCGTCGCTTCGGGGAAAGTGGCACGCGTTCAGTCTAAGTGATTGACAGCTTCCAATCACTCAGCGCAGACTCGTCGGCATGGCGCTTTGGGGGCACCCCGACTTCCGCAGGCTCTGGATGGGCGACACGATCAGCCAGTTCGGCGCGAGTGTCGGCATGACGGTGGTCCCGCTGCTCGCGGCGGGTGTGCTGAACGCGACACCGTTCGAGATGGGCCTGCTGGCCGCGGCGAGCCAGATGGCGTTCCTGGTGATCGGCCTGCCCGCGGGCGTGTGGGTCGACCGGATGCGCCGCAAACCGTTGATGATCGCGATGGACGTCGCCCGCGCCGCGCTGATGCTGAGCGTTCCGGTCGCGTGGTGGCTGGGGCTGCTCGGCCTGCCGCAACTGGTCGTGGTGAGCCTCGCGGTGGGCGTGTGCACGGTGTTCTTCGACGTCGCCTACCAGTCGTACCTGCCGTCGCTGGTCGGGCGCGGTCAGCTCGTCGAGGGCAACTCGAAGCTGCAGGCCAGCCTGTCGGTGGCGGAGGTGTCCGGACCGGCGATCGGTGGTTACGCGGCGCAGTTCCTCGGCGCGGCCAACGGTGTGCTCGCGACCGGACTCGGCTACCTGAGCTCGGCGTTCTTCCTGGTCCGGATCAAGACCGTGGAGCCGGCGCCGGAACGCCACCCCGACCCGCAGTTGCGTCGCGAGGTCATGGAGGGACTGCGGTTCGTCTTCCGCAACGCCACCTTGCGCAAGATCGTGGCCTGCACCGGCACGTCGAACTTCTTCCACGGCATCCAGGCCGCCGTGATGGTGCTGTTCCTGCTGCAGACCGTGAAGCTGAGCGAGGGAACGGCGGGCCTGGTGCTCAGCGCGGGCGGCGTCGGCGGTGTGCTCGGCGCGGCCTTCGCGTACAAGATCGGCCTGCTCGTCGGGCAGGCTCGGATGATCTGGCTCATTCCACTGCTGACCTGGCCTTTCACCCTGGCGCTGCCGTTCATCTCGGACGGCTGGGGGTTGGTTCTCCCGATGGTCGGCCTCGCGGTGAACGTGTTCGGGATCGTCGTCTACAACGTCGGCCAGGTGAGCTATCGGCAGGCGATCTGCCCCGACCACCTGCTCGGCCGGATGAACGCCTCGATCCGCTGGGTGGTGTGGGGTTCGACGCCGCTGGGCGCACTCCTGGGCGGCGGGCTCGGCTCGTGGATCGGGATCGTGCCGACGCTGTGGATCTCTCTCATCGGCGCCGTCGCCGGGGCGGCGTGGGTGGTGTTCTCACCGTTGCGGACGATGCGTGACCTGCCGGCCGAAGCTAGATGGTTGATTCCGTGAAGTTGGTGTCAGTGATCGAACGCGGTCAGTGAGCGTTTGCTGGTCACGCCCGCCTCCCAGTTGTGCCAGATGCCGGCGGCCATGGCCAGCAGGCGCTGAGCGACA
>NZ_BAABBE010000095.1:0-4531 GCF_039537795.1 Lentzea roselyniae | reverse complement strand
CGCATCGGGCAGCAACGGCTGCGCCAGCAGCCACAACGGCTCCGGGCACCACTTCTCCACATCGTTCATCGCTGATCAACGATATAGCCTACCTTGCAACACACCCAAACGAGATGCGGTCTAAGTGTGGGAACAGTTGTGGCAATGACTGCATCCGTTCCGATCCCGGCTTTGGCGGCCGAACCGGCGGTGACGGTGCCCGCCTCGGCCTGGACTCCCGGCCAGGTCAACCGGACGGTGGTGGGCGGGGCACCGCCGGAGGCTCCGCAGGAGATGAAAGCCCGGCGGTGGTCCTGCCGCTCGTCGGACTGGGGCGTGCTGCCGGACTACCCGATGGAGCGGTTCCGGATCAGTGACCGGTTGCAGTTCGGGGTCAACCTGTCGAGCGGCAATCTGTGGATCGACCACCGGGCGTTGACCATTCCGGGCACCGGGCAGGCCATGACAGTGCGCCACTCCCGCGGCTACGACGACAAGTGGCACTTCAACGCGGGCGAGTCGATGCGGCTGGACACCTCGTTCACGGGGCAGGTCCACATGCCGATGGACGGTGGGGCGTGCGCCGAGTTCATCGAGACCAACGGCACCTATGGCATGGGCAGCAACGGAATCCGGGCCAAGCTCACCAAGAACGCCGGCGGCTCCTACACGGTCAGGTTCATCGACACCGGGGAGACGTGGTCGTACAACGCCGGCGGCTGGCTGCTGAACCGGGCCGACCGCAACGGGAACACGATCACCTACTACTACAACAGCAACGGCTCGATCGCGTCCGTCGCCGACACGCAGGGACGGGTCACGACCTTCACCACCGACACCTCCGGCCGGGTCACCAAGGTCACCGACCCGAGCGGCACGACGGTCGGTGAGTACACCTACGACGACCGGGACAACCTCACCCGTTTCACCGACCGCGCGGGCAACTCGGTGAGCATCACGTACAACGAGCACACGAGCCCGCTGACGCTGACCGACCAGTTGGGCCGCAGTTGGTCGTTCGCGTACGACGACTGGGGCAATGTCTCGAAGGTGACCACACCGCGGCCGGGTGGCGCGGTGGACACGCTGTTCACCTACGACAGTGACACCCAGACGACGATGACCGACCCCAACAGCAACAAGACCGTCTACACGTTCGACGACGAGAACCGGCAGATCTCGGCCAAGGACGCCAACGGCAACACCCAATCCCGCACGTGGACGGCGAACAGCGACATCCAATCCGTCACGAACGGACTGAACAACTCCACGACCGCGACGTACGACACGCTGGACAACCTCATCTCGGCCAAGCTGCCGACGGGGGCGTCCACGACGGTCGGCTACACCAACACGTCCCTGCCGAACCTGCCGACCTCGGTGAAGGACCCGGCCGGCAACGAGATCACCCGCGACTACGACAGCGCGGGCAACCTGACGAAGATCCGGTCGGTGCCGCTGGCGGCCGATCTGGAGGTCCGGTCCTACTCCGGGCCGAAGAAGCTGCTCGACTACGTGAAGGACGCCAATGGCAACGTGACCTACTTCGACTACGACTCGGCGGGCAACCTGGTCACCACGACACCGTCGGCGCCACTGGGCCCAACCCGCTACACCTATGACTCCCTGTCCAGGATCACCAGCATCACCGACGGGGCGGGCAAGCGCATCGACTACAGCTATGACCGGCTGGACCGCATCCTGTCGATCAGCCACAACGGCGCCGTGCTGCAGGCGATGCACTACGACGCCACCGGCGCCTTGACCACGCGGGAGACGCCGCAGGTCAAGACCACCTTCACCTACGACACGCACCCGACGGGCCGCCAGCCCGCGGTCGTCACCAGGACCCAGTCCGGCGCGACCGAGACCGTGTCGTACGCCTACGACAAGACGGGCAACCTGAAGACCCTGACCGACCCGGCGGGAACGGCCACCTACGGCTACGACCCCGGCAACCGGCTGACGAGCCTGCGGGACGCGTTCGGCCAGACCACCACGTTTGCCTACGACCGAGCCGATCGGCGGACCAGCACCACCTGGCCGGGAGCGGGCAGCCAGGCCACCGGCTACGACAACTCCGGACGGCAGACAAGCCTCGTCGTGAAGAACGCGGGCGGCACCGAACTGCTGAAGGCGACATACTCGTTCACCACCGGGTCCGGCGCCGACAGCGACCGGATGCAGTCCAAGACGGTCGCCGGGACGACCACCACCTACACCTACGACCAGCTGCACCACCTGTCCAAGGCGGGGTCGGTCGGCTACACGGTGGACAAGCTGGACAACATCACCAACTTCGGTGGCACCGCCCACACCGTGAACGCGGCCAACCAGCTCACCGCCGCGGGTGCCACCACACTCGGCTACGACGCCGCGGGCAACATGACCACCGAGGCCAACCCGGCCGGCACGTACGCCTATTCGCCGACCAACCAGCTGATCAGCGGGACCAGGGACGGCGCGCGATCGTTCAGCGCCTCCTACGACACCGTGAACCAGGCACAGCCGCGCACGATCACCGAGACCATCGCGGGCACGGCGACGACCCACATCTTCACCCACACCGCGCTCGGGATCAGCAGCACGGTCGACAACGGCGTGCGCACCAGCGTCAGCCGCGACCCCGACGGCAAGCTCGTCACGCAGAAGGCGGGCACCAGCCGGTACAACTTCGTCACCGACTACCAGGGCAGCGTGCTGGCACTCGTCGACACCACCGGCGCGATCGCGGCGACCTACACCTACAACCCGTACGGCAGCGCCACGGCCACCGGTCCCGCCGCCGCGGCCAACGCCTACCGCTACAACGGGGGCTACACCCTGCAGGGCGGACTGGTCCTGTTCGGGTACCGCTACTACAACTCCGGCCGCGGCCGGTTCACCTCGCCCGACCCTACTAACCAGGAACGCAACGCCTACGCCTACGCCGAGTCCGACACGATCAACAACAGCGACCCCACCGGGGCCAGCACCGGGTCGTCGGTCGGTGCGTTCATCGGCGGCACCCTCGGCATGGCCGTCGGCGTGGGCCTGACCCTGGCCTGTCCGGCCACCGCTGGCCTCGGCTGCGCGGGAGCCGCCGCGGTGATGGGCGGCCTGGGTGGCGGCGCGGGCGCGGCCCTCGGTTCGAAAATCGGTGGCGGCACCAGCCAGGACGTCTCCACCGACGGACTACTCGGCGTCGCGGGCGGCGCACTCAAAGGCGTCGCGCGGCTCCCAGGAGAGATTGCGAAACTGTTCTGATGGTCGACCAACCACCACCTCGCCATGCCAAGCGCTACTACCTGATCGTCGGTCCGCTGCTGCTGGCCGCGACCGTGATCGGGTTCGTCTTCATCGAAGAAGCCGGCTGGGCGCTGGTCCTGATCGGCTGCGCCATCGGCGGGTTCCTCGCTGAGGGGATCGCGGACCTGGTGCGGTACAACCGGTCCAAGCGCTGAGCACCTATTGGGGCTGGGCGGGGTTTCCCCGTCCGGCCCCCGGCTCGGTCGCGGGTGGTTCATCAAGTGCGACACCAAACCCCTCCGCGACCCGACCACCCGATCGCAGAGCCCGGCTGCAGTACCGTACATCGCCGACGAGTACTGGGTGGCCTGATCAACGAGTACGAAACTGCGGCAGCTTGATGCACCGGTCAGGCCTATTGGGCCGTGTTTTGGCACCCCACAGGGTAAAGACACTCCGCGCCGAACTGCTGGACCGCACGCTGATCTGGAATCAGACCCACCTACGGCACGCGCTGCGCGAGTACGAGCGGCACTACAACGAGCACCGAACCCACCGATCACTCGCCGACGCAGCACCCCTGCGGACCTTGCGCCAGCCCTTCAAACCCGGCCAGATCGAACGCCTCACCGTAGATCGACAGGACCGTCTCGGCGGAGTCATCACGAGTATCACCATGCCGCTTAACCTGCACGGATGCGGTTTTCGGCACGCACAACTCCGCCTGACAGGGCAGGGTTGATCTCAGTCAGCCGAGCGGACTGCGCTGCAGCAGCGCAACCTCGACGACATCCTCGCCGTCACCCGCATTCCGGAGCGCTCGCTGGAAACGAGTCTGGTCTATGCGACCTTCCTGTTCCAGGACATTGTGTTCAAGCGGCTCGACGGCCGTAACCCGTTCAGCAACGTAGGTGTGTCGTACGACGGTTCACACGACGACAGGGCACTCAATGCAGGTGTGGCCCGATTCTCCGCCGACCCCGCCGCGCACCGTGACCTCTCCTACGACAGCGACCTCACCGGTCAGGTATCCCTCCCGGTCCTCACCCTGCACGCGATCGACGACCCGCAGGTCTTCGTGGAACACGAGGCGGCCTACCGCGCCACGCTCCAGGGCGCCGGCCAGGTCAGGCATCTCGTCCAGACGTTCACGAAGGAGTCCGAGCACAGTGAACTGAGCAACTCGGAGTACGCCGAGGAGCAATAGTCAAGACCTGTGGATGAAGATCTTTATGCTGCGGTGGGTGGTGCGTGTTCGTCGGGTCGTTCGACGAGTGTGCCGTTCTCGAAGCGGGCGCCGGCTCGGACCAGAGCGACCAGTTGC
>NZ_BAABBE010000094.1:0-4824 GCF_039537795.1 Lentzea roselyniae | reverse complement strand
GGCGTTGGCGCGCCCTGCGGCACTTCACCACCAGCCCACGCAAGATCGGCCACATCGTCAAAGCCGCACTCGTACTCACCCATTTCGAGCACGGACGACTCACGTGAAACTCGTTGAGATCACGTCAGTGGCTGGAGAAATTCCTGCAGGACGAAGGGGCGGTCGGGTTCGTCAAGGGACTGCTCGGCCTCGTCGCGTTCGGCGCCGTGTTGTCCACCCTCTTCGGCCCGGTCGCGATTCGCACGGCGTTCGTGATCGGCGCAATCGTCCTGGTGCTCCTGCTCCTCGTCTACCTGACGGCCCGCGTCACCAAGCTCGAGGCGGAATCCCGCGAGTACCGCGCCCTGCTGTCCAAGTACTCGTACATGCTGATGGAGCTGCAACCCAGCCAGTTTGAAATCAAGGTGTGGGAGCAGGTCGCGGTCATCAAGGCCAATGGCGACACCCAGGAGTTCATCACGGTCAACGCCGTCATTCGCAACGCCGAGGCGAAGTTCTTCCGGCTGCGCTTCGGCCCTGGCTGGAACCAGCCGAAGTCGGTCCAGAAGTAGGTCAACGCGAAAGTGCGCAGCCTCATGGTCGACGGAAGCATGGGTCCGAGCTTTCTGGTCACGTCGCATTGGAGCGAGGACGGCAAGCTCGACGTGGTTTCCCACTTCCACTCACCCGCGGAAGTGGACAGTGAAATACGCCTGAAGATGGAGTGGACCTGGCCGAAGAAATGTGTGCCGCTGATGGTGCACAAGAAGCCGGACCCGTTCACGTTCTACTTCCGGCAACCGGTCGAACGCGCGACCTACACGATCATCCTGCCGCCGGGAGCCGAGGTGCACTGGGACGTGATCGCGCTCAACCGGCTCAGGGACGACTTCGAGATCACCAGGCGAACCGACGCGGGCCGCGTCGAGATCAAGCTGGCCATCAACAACCTGCCGGCGAACCGCCGGGCCGGCATGGTGCTGGAACTGCAGAGGTAGAACGGCCTGCACAAGCCGAACCCGAGACCGTGCAGGCCCCCTTGACGGGGCACAAAGCCCAGGTCAGCGACTCACTTGTCGCCGTTCTCGCAGCCCATGTACGACATGGTGTGCGTTCCTCCTTCTAGCTGTGAGGTGGTGCGCATCGAATCACCACGGCACGGGGCGGCAGTGGAGGCTCGCCGGACCCGCTGGTGGTTCATCGCGCGAAGGTCGGCGATGTTAACCACTGAGACCCAGCTCACCTTGAGCGCCCCACTGGAAGCACCTGGTCACCGCGTCTTCCACCGGGTACGAGCTTAGTCCGCTGTTCGGATTCCAGCCTGGCGTCCGGCTAAAACTTGACTCAGGGCTGGACCGCGACGTTGGAGACAGTGCAGCTCCACAAGCTCGTCACGAAGCTTGGGTATACAGAAAGACCCAGGTCAGGAAGCCTGACCTGGGTCTTATCTCACCGAGCCGCCTGTCGGAATCGAACCGACGACCTGCTCATTACGAGTGAGCCGCTCTGGCCGACTGAGCTAAGGCGGCGAGACGCGCTAACTATAGCGGGTCTGCAGACCCGTCACTCACGGGGGTCGGCTTCGTTGTACGGACCGTGACCGATGTCACCACCTCCTAGCCGCCGAGGAGTGGTTCATGCGCCGATCGTTGTCCGCGCCGCTGGCAGGGTTGTTGCTCGCGCTCGTCGCGGCGCCCGCGCTCGCGCAGCCGCCCACCACACCGGTGCCGGGGCCACGCGATCCGAACCAGCCGCCCGCGTCGGCGCCGAACGGGCCGCAACCACTTGCGCATGCTGTTGGTGATGCCGGGACCGGATTGAGTGTCGTGCGTCTTGGGCCTCAAGGGATGCCCACGAACACGATCCTTCCCGGGCTCGGTGACCAGCTGCCGAAGCAGTCCGTCACCGAGTTCGGGCTGGGGCTCGCCAGTGCACAGGTCAACACCGAGGCGTTCCTGAGCACCGAGCGGGTGGTCACGCAGGCCAGCCCGTTCGGCTTCGCGGTGGCGGGGCGGTCGCCGCAGTCGCCGGGAACGCTGGTGCAGACGGCGATTCCGGACAACCCGCAGCCCACGAACGGCGGGCTGCCGATTCCCGAGACGCCGCTCGGGAAGCTCCGGGTGCTCAACGGCAGCGTGCACGCGCGTTGGGACGAGAAGCTCGGGCCGTGCATCAGTCCGCTGGCGACGGCCAGGACGTCGCTCGCCGGGCTCGAGGTGCTGAGCGCGCTGCCGGCCGAAGTGCCGTTGCCGTCGAAGAGTCTCGTCAGCGTCCCGGACACGTTCGAGGCGAACTCCCAGGTGCGGCTCGTCGATCTGCCGGGCAGTAAGAACAAGGCGGTCGAGTCGACGTCGACCATGCGCGCGGTGAGCGTGGAGATCGCGGGTGGCATCAAGATCGACGTGGCCACGCCGCCGACGCTCACGGCCACCGCGACCGGGGACGAGAAGACGTCGAAGATCACCTACACGGCGCCGGTGCTGCGGGTCAGCCAGAACGGCAAGGAGCTCGGCACGCTCGACGCCGCGCACCCGACGCTGGACATCCCGTTGTTGCTGGACCTGGTCGTGATCAAGCTGCAGATCGCCGGGCTCAACGAGAAGAAGGCGAGCTTCACGGGCAACGGGTTCAGCGGGTTCCAGCTCGGGGCCACGGCTCGGATGCTCGACGTGCAGCTGTTGCCGACGGACAAGCTGAAACTGCCGAACCTGCCGACGGCACTCGCGCAGATCTCGCTCGGCGAGCAGATCGTGCGGGCCGCGGCGCCGCAGGGTGGCGTGATCTGCGGAACCACGCAGCCGCCGCAGACCCAGCAACCGGGTGGCGGGGCGGCGCCTCCGCAGCAGAAGACGCCGCTCGCCCACACCAACGCCGCGTACCAGTCGATCCCGCTGTTCTGGACCGGCACGGGGCTGCTGCTCGCGGGGGTGGTGCTGGTCGCCGCGCTGCCGGTCAGAGGTCGATCGCGCGTGCGAGCTCCCGGGGTTTCAGAACCCTGAGCAACGCCTCCATGAGGTAGTAGTCGCCGTAGGGCAGGGAAACCTCGATGCCGACCTCGATGCGCCGATTGCGGGTGCCGCGCGCCAGAATCGCCTCGTGCCGTTCGGAACGGGTCGTCAAACACGTGCGGCACAAGGCATCCAGGATGCGCAACGCGGCCAGCCGGTACGACAACCTGCCCGAGGCCTGCGCGAGGTCAATCAAGCCGCACGCCATGATGGCGCCCGCCGACGAGTCCTTGACGTCGTTGGGCGCCAACGGTGAGCGGTAGTCCCACACCGGAATGTGGTCCGGCGTAAGGGCATCCAGCGCGAAGTCGGCGAGTTTCCTCGCGGAGTCCAGGAACTCACGCCTGCGAGTGCGCCGGTACATCGTCGTGAAGCCGTAGATGCCCCAGGCCTGGCCACGCGACCAGCACGACGTCGGGCTGTAACCCTGGTTCGTGTTGGGGCCGATGTCCTCGCCGGTGTCCGGGTTGAAGTCGAAGACGTGCGGCGTGGAGCCGTCCGGCCGGATGAACTTGGCGCGCGTGGTCAGCGAGTGCGCCACCGCGATGTCCAGGAACCGCGGATCCCCGGTCTGCTCGGACGCGAACGCCAGCAGGTCGAGGTTCATCATCGTGTCCATGATCGCCCGGCCCGCGTTGTTCGGCGTGCCGAGCGCTCCCCACGCCCTGATGAAGCGGCCCTTCTCGTTGTACCGCTGGATCAACGACGACGCGGCCTGCACCGCACCGTCACGCCAGGAGACGTCACCGGTGAGCCGATACGCGGTCACCCACGACGGGTAGAACAGGAAGCCCAGGTCGTGGATCGACGTGTCGGTGCGCCGCGGGGACAGCCGCAGCGCCGACTCCACCGCCCACGTCCTGAACTGCTCGTCACCGCTGTCCAAGAAGGCGAGCCAGTGCATGCCGGGCCAGAACCCACCGACCCAGCCGCCGGAGTTGACGTAGATCCACTTCTCGAACTTGGTCTCCTCGGGGAACGAGGTGACGTTCGGCGCGACCTGGCGGAGTTTCCGCAGCGCGTAGTCCAGGGACTCCCGGAACAGCCGGTTCGAGGACGCTTCCGCGGCCGGCGCCAACCCGACACCCACCGAACTTGCGGCAGCCGCACCGAGCAGGGCTCTGCGGCTGAACGTCGTCTTTTGCTCGTACACCAATGGCCGCCTTTCCTCAGCCTGAACGGCTCCGGCGGCGTGGATCCGAAAGGCTTGTTCCAGTCAACGGAACGTTGTTCCATGTCGGTCGGTGCACATCGTGTCACTCCGCCGCCCCGATCGGAAGGCATCCCCAGATGCAAATCAGGCCTGCGGTGAACTTCTCGCTGGAAGGCAGGACAGCCCTCGTGACCGGCGCCCGCACCGGCATCGGCCGAGCCATCGCCAGAGGCCTCCACGAGGCCGGCGCGTCGTTGATCCTCGTGGGGCGCGGCGACCTGTCCGACGTGGCGCCGGCACTCACCACGGTATCGGTGGACCTCTCGGACCCCGCCTCGGTCGAGCCCGCGCTGGCGCCGGTCCTGCGCGACCAGGAGGTGGACGTCCTGGTCAACAACGCCGGGACCGTCCACCGCGGTCCGGCCGTCGACGTCCCGCTGTCCGACTGGCAGCGGGTGATGGCCGTCAACCTCGACTCCGCGTTCGAGATCTCGAAGCTCTGCGGCCGTCAGATGGTGGCCAGAGGCAGCGGCAAGGTCGTGAACATCGCGTCCATGCTGTCCTAATCAGTTCTGGGAGTGGCCATCCGGCACACTCCTGGTGGTAGCCGGCCGGCGGGTGAGCACTCTTTTGTCCTGGACGCCTGAGTCCTGCTGAAAGACAGTGCCCCTGCCGGTGGGCCGG
>NZ_BAABBE010000093.1:1717-4912 GCF_039537795.1 Lentzea roselyniae | reverse complement strand
GTTCTTCCAGAACCGCACAGTGGATGCGTAGCGTCTTTGTAACAAGTCCTCGGCCTATTAGTACCAGTCAGCTCCAACCGTTACCGGTCTTCCACCTCTGGCCTATCAACCCAGTGGTCTAGCTGGGGGCCTTAACTCACGAAGAGTGGGATACCTCATCTTGGAACGAGCTTCCCGCTTAGATGCCTTCAGCGGTTATCCCTTCCGAACGTAGCCAACCAGCAATGCTCTTGGCAGAACAACTGGCACACCAGCGGTCCGTCCGTCCCGGTCCTCTCGTACTAGGGACAGCCTTCCTCAAGTATCCTACGCGCGCGGCGGATAGGGACCGAACTGTCTCACGACGTTCTAAACCCAGCTCGCGTACCGCTTTAATGGGCGAACAGCCCAACCCTTGGGACCTACTCCAGCCCCAGGATGCGACGAGCCGACATCGAGGTGCCAAACCATGCCGTCGATATGGACTCTTGGGCAAGATCAGCCTGTTATCCCCGGGGTACCTTTTATCCGTTGAGCGACCACGCTTCCACAAGCCATGGCCGGATCACTAGTTCCGACTTTCGTCCCTGCTCGACCCGTCAGTCTCACAGTCAAGCTCCCTTGTGCACTTGCACTCAACACCTGATTGCCAACCAGGCTGAGGGAACCTTTGAGCGCCTCCGTTACTCTTTGGGAGGCAACCGCCCCAGTTAAACTACCCACCAGGCACTGTCCCTGATCCGGATCACGGACCGAGGTTAGACATCCAATACGACCAGAGTGGTATTTCAACGACGACTCCACCAGCACTGGCGTGCCAGCTTCACAGTCTCCCACCTATCCTACACAAGCCGAATCGAACACCAATACCAAGCTATAGTAAAGGTCCCGGGGTCTTTCCGTCCTGCCGCGCGTAACGAGCATCTTTACTCGTAATGCAATTTCGCCGGGCCTGCGGTTGAGACAGTCGAGAAGTCGTTACGCCATTCGTGCAGGTCGGAACTTACCCGACAAGGAATTTCGCTACCTTAGGATGGTTATAGTTACCACCGCCGTTTACTGGCGCTTAAGTTCTCAGCTTCGCCCCGAAGGACTAACCGGTCCCCTTAACGTTCCAGCACCGGGCAGGCGTCAGTCCATATACATCGTCTTGCGACTTCGCATGGACCTGTGTTTTTAGTAAACAGTCGCTTCTCGCTGGTCTCTGCGGCCGTCTCGCCCTAGCCCGCAAGAGGCTTCAAGCGCTACGGCCCCCCTTCTCCCGAAGTTACGGGGGCATTTTGCCGAGTTCCTTAACCACAGTTCGCCCGATCGCCTCGGTATTCTCTACCTGACCACCTGTGTCGGTTTGGGGTACGGGCCGCATGAACACTCGCTAGAGGCTTTTCTCGGCAGCATGGGATCACTCTGCTTCGCCTCAATCGGCTACGCATCACGTCTCAGGATATATGCCTGGCGGATTTGCCTACCAGACTCCCTACACGCTTGCACCAGTACTACCACTCACTGGCGGAGCTACCCTCCTGCGTCACCCCATCGCTTGACTACTACAAGTTCAGTTCCCGCGCTCCACTCAAGCAGTGGTCCGAAGACCGGCGCCTGAGCTTCGGGCGGTTAGTATCACAAGGTTCGTCATGGGCGCGTTCACACGGGTACGGGAATATCAACCCGTTGTCCATCGACTACGCCTGTCGGCCTCGCCTTAGGTCCCGACTTACCCTGGGCGGATTAGCCTGGCCCAGGAACCCTTGGTCATCCGGCGGACGAGTTTCTCACTCGTCTTTCGCTACTCATGCCTGCATTCTCACTCGCATAGCGTCCACGGCTGGATTCCTCCGCCGCTTCAACCGCTACACGACGCTCCCCTACCCATCCAGACGCTAGGTCTGAATGACACAGCTTCGGCGGTGTGCTTAAGCCCCGCTACATTGTCGGCGCAGGACCACTTGACCAGTGAGCTATTACGCACTCTTTAAAGGGTGGCTGCTTCTAAGCCAACCTCCTGGCTGTCTGTGCGACCCCACATCCTTTCCCACTTAGCACACACTTAGGGGCCTTAGCTGGCGTTCTGGGCTGTTTCCCTCTCGACTACGAAGCTTATCCCCCGCAGTCTCACTGCCGCACTCTCACACCACGGTATTCGGAGTTTGGTTGACTTCGGTAAGCTTGTGGGCCCCCTAGGCCATCCAGTGCTCTACCCCCGCGGTGAAACATGCGACGCTGCACCTAAATGCATTTCGGGGAGAACCAGCTATCACGGTGTTTGATTGGCCTTTCACCCCTAACCACAGCTCATCCCCCAGGTTTTCAACCCTGGTGGGTTCGGGCCTCCACGCGGTCTTACCCGCGCTTCACCCTGGCCATGGCTAGATCACACCGCTTCGGGTCTAGACCACGCGACTAAACGCCCTATTCAGACTCGCTTTCGCTACGGCTACCCCACACGGGTTAACCTCGCCACGTAGCACTAACTCGCAGGCTCATTCTTCAAAAGGCACGCCGTCACCCCTAAAGGCTCCGACGGATTGTAGGCACACGGTTTCAGGTACTATTTCACTCCCCTCCCGGGGTACTTTTCATCTTTCCCTCACGGTACTAGTCCGCTATCGGTCACCAGGGAGTATTTAGGCTTAGCGGGTGGTCCCGCCAGATTCACAGCGAATTCCACGAGTACGCTGCTACTTGGGAACACTCTAACGAGATACCGAGTTTTCGAGTACGGGAGTTTCACCCTCTACGCTCACGCTTTCCAGACGTATTCCTCTAACCACAGTATTTTCTGACTCGTTGCCAGTCCGGCAGAACTGACCAAGAGGTCCCACGACCCCGCGAATGCAACCCCTGCCGGGTATCACACAGACGCGGTTTAGCCTCATCCGCTTTCGCTCGCCACTACTCACGGAATCACGGTTGTTTTCTCTTCCTGCGGGTACTGAGATGTTTCACTTCCCCGCGTTCCCTCCACATACCCTATGTGTTCAGGTATGGGTGACCCCACATGACTGGGGCCGGGTTTCCCCATTCGGAAATTCTAGGATCTCAGCTCGGTTGACAGCTCCCCTAGACTTTTCGCAGTCTCCTACGTCCTTCATCGGCTCCTGGTGCCAAGACATCCACCGTATGCCCTTACTAACTTGCTACAAAGATGCTCGCATCCACTGTGCAGTTCTCAAAGAACAATCAGACATCCCCTCATCTCCGCACTCGCCTACCCAC
>NZ_BAABBE010000092.1:0-5258 GCF_039537795.1 Lentzea roselyniae | reverse complement strand
GGTCTTCCGGGCCCTCGGGCGTTTTCTGCGCAGCAGCGCCTGGTTGTGAGCCCACCATGGTTGGTAGCGGCCGTCTGATTTGCTGTTGCGGTCGATCTCCCGGTAGACGGTAGACGGTCTGGAAGCTGTTGCCGATCGAGGCGGCGATGTCCTTGATCGACTGCTTGGCCTGCAGGCCGTCGGCGATGGCGATCCGCTCGTCCTGGGTGAGGAAACGGGGTGAGATCGGGCCGGGATCGTCGATGAGCAACCCGCCAGCATCGAGGAACCACAGCGATCCGCAGCTGGTCGACACACCGACCGCGCGAGCGGCCGCCGCGCCCTGCATGCCCTGTTTGATCAGCTCGAAATACTGCTTTTTGACCGACATCGGCAACTTGTTGTGAGCCCATCGAGGCATCCGAACCCCCTCCTGCGGCGAACGCCGCATGCCTTCACCATGGCCTCCCGGTCGGCGATGTCAACCGGCCGACCGATTTCACCAGCCGGGCGACGGCGCAGCGGGCGACTGGCGGCCTGTGACTCCGCATTGGCGGGCCAGCACGGCGGGGACCCTGCGGATGCTGTACACGCCGTAGTTGTCCTGGTGGACCTCCTTGACTTTCTCGGTTACCACCGCGTCGCGAACCGCGCGTGCGAGAACGGCGGGACCGTGCCGCGTAGCAGTTGCTCGGAGCGATCTTGACGCCGGCTGCGGTCAGCACGGCACCGATCGGCTCGACTCCGAACTCGTGCTTGTCGGCGTAGTCAGCGATCAGCCGGAGAGGCGATCGTTCCGCAATGCCCCGATGTCAAGCCGCCTGCCGCAGGTTTCTCGGCGACTTGGCCGACGCGCGGACCGGGTGGGCGCCAGACGCACCTGGGATCCGGCGCCGGTCACAAGTTCCCACTTGTCACGTCGGTGACGGACAGTGCTGTCGATCTCGTTTGAGCTGGCACGACCGTGTCAAACGTTCACACCATCGCCGGGTCGATGCCGATCTTCACTTCTATCACAATGGGCGAGGCGCCTATCACGATCTGTGACCCCGGCACCATGCCCGAGAAGGGTAGCGGTCATGGGCTCAAATCCTCCCCGAAGACTCACCGGGCAACTCCGCGTCGGACCGGTCCCGGTCGGCAGTGACCATCCGATCTCCGTACAGTCGATGACCACCACCGTCACCGCGAACATCGACACTGCAGCAGATCGCCGAGCTCACCGCCGCCGGCTGCGGCATCGTCCGCGCCACCGTTCCCTATCCTCAGCAAGGGATATATTGGTGATGGACTATCCGCATCCGTTGGATACTCGGAATGACAGTGCGGAATACGCACATCAGGTGATGCTGCCGCGGTTGGCAGAGCCGGACGCGGATATCGACTGGGTGTCGCGCTGGCACTTCGACTTGCCCTTCCCGCCTCCGCCGCCGGCGGCCACCCATCCCCACTACGGTATCCTCACTGCGGCAACTCAGGAATTCCTCACCGCGCACGATGTACTGCGCACACCGGCCGACGTCGCCCGCTTCCGGCGGCACGACTTAGCCATGTGGACGGTGTTCTGCTACCCGGACTTTCCCCTGGAGAGCCAGCAGCTCATCGCGGACTTCATCTGTGACCACGAACCAGGACGCTCTTCTCATCGAACTCTACGTGTGCGCGGACAGCCATGTCCTACCTCTACGCGATCAGCGCCGGAAGGCAGGGCGCCCCGACTGATCACCGGCGCCAAGCTAAGCATCTGGCTGCCGAACGAGACGACCCACATGGATCAGGCTTCGACTACGCCGTGCGCCCGTCGGCACGTTGAGCACGACAGGGAAGGTGTCCGAATCAATGACCGGTGTGAATTTTCCCATCCAGGGCCGGACAGGGAACGCGGTGCTGGCCTGGACACGCGGACTGCTCGAGCCAGCCCTGCGTGCGTCCGTCGCACAACTGGCTGAGCCGACCCGCACGGTCTGCCGCTACCACTTCGGGTGGTGTGAGGCAGACGGCCGGCCCGCCGACAAGGCGCCGGGCAAGGCCTTTCGCGCAGCACTGACCTTGGCCTGCGCCCGCGCGGTCGGTGCACCCCCGCAGACGGCCGTCACCGCGGCAGCCAGCGTGGAACTGGTGCACAACTTCACGTTGCTGCACGACGACATCATGGATGGCGACGACACCCGCAGGCATCGGCCCGCCGCATGGTCTGTGTTCGGCATACCCGCGGCAATCCTTGCCGGGGACGCACTCCTCGCGCTGGCCATCCGGGATTTGGCCGCCCACCCGTCTCCCGGCGCCTCCGCCATGGCCGCCGTGCTCGGCATCACCCTGGTCGACCTGGCCAACGGACAAAGCGCCGACATCGCGTTCGAGAGCCGCGATCTGGTCAGTCTGGAGGAGTGCCTGGCCATGGCCTCGGGCAAGACGGCATCGCTGCTGGGCAGTGCCTGCCTGCTGGGTGCGATGGTAGGCGGTGCCAGTGCTCGGCGCGCCGAACACCTGCGCAGCTTCGGGCACCACCTCGGGCTGGCCTTCCAACTGGTCGACGACCTGTTGGGGCTGCAGGACGATCCGGCGGTTTTGGGCAAGCCGGTGAGAGCGGACCTGCGGTCAGGCAAAAAGTCGTTGCCCGTGGCCGCTGCTCTTACCTCCGGAACCGACGCCGCCAGGCGACTGGCCGCGCTGTACCGGTCCGGCCACCGGCCGTCCGAGGCGCAGATGGTGGCTGCCGCCAATCTGATCGACGAGGCTGAGGGCACCCGCTGGGCCTGGGACGAGACCGAGCGGCAGGTGCGAGCCGCGCTGGCCTGTCTACGCGCCGCAGACCCCGAACCACACGCCGCCGACCAGCTCACGGCACTGGTGACGCTGGTCACCGGCCGCCACCACTAGCCCAGCAGCACAACCTTCCGGCTCACACTCCTCGGAGCTCATCAGCAAAGGAAACCACCGACCTTGGCAACCAACGCAGCCTCCCAGGGCGTTCCTGGCATCTACTGTCCCGTCCCGGCGACATGTCCGTCGAGCGGAAGTGATCTCGACCGCGCCGCGCTCGATTGGCTGCGCCAGTTCAACGTGTGCGACGAGGCGTGGCTGGACAGCATGGAGCAGGCTCGCCCTCTCCAGCTGCTCGCTGCGGCATGCCCAGCGGGAATCACCGATCGGCTGCGGATGGTGGGAGACCTGTGGATGTGGGCGTTCGCGTTCGACGACGCATTCTTCGACGGGGGTGTGCTTACCGGTGACCCCGGTGGGGCCTGCATCATGCTGCGGCCGCTGATGCGGGTGCTCGAAGCCCCCTACGAGCGGTCGGAGGAAGCGACAGGCTGGGAGGCCGCGCTCCGAGACGTGCGGATGCGGTTGGAGGAATGCGGGTCACCCACGCAGCTAAACCGGTGGGCAGCGGCAGCCCGCGACATGCTCTTCAGCTTCGCCTGCGAGGCCGCCGTCGTGCAGCAGAGCCGAGGTCTCGGGCTACGCGAATACCTCACGCACCGGATGGACTCCTCCGGGGCCAAGCACCACCTCCTGCTCGTCGACTTCACCTACGGCTACGAGTTGTCGACGGACTCTCTGGCCGACCACGTGGTACGCGCCGCGACCGAGGCGTGTTGCGTACTGCTCGGAATGGACAACGACCTGTTCTCCTACGACAGGGAACGTGCCGTGGAGGCAGACGCCACCCTCAACTCGATCGACATCGTCGCCACCGAGTTCGGGCTCTCCCCCGAGGAGGCGTTGACAAAGACCCTGGACATCCGCAATCGGATCATGACGGACTTCCTGGACTCGACCGCGCTCATACGGCAGCGCGGTGACGCGAACCTGGCGCATTACGCGCAGAACCTGGCGCAGTGGGTCCGAGCCAACATCGACTGGAGTCGGACTACGAGACGTTATCGCGAGCACATCCCACGCGATGGCCGGAGTCTGGCCGTCCCCGACATCCAGGTTGGTGGCAGGTTCGCCGCAGATCCTCGACGGCCTGTCGTTTGGTGGTGGGAACGCCTGGCGTAGCGACTCGCACCGAGTCGGCGATCGAGCAAGTAGAGACACCGCTCATCGCAGCCCCCCGGAGCCCTGTCCGCGACGCACACGCGATGCCGTGGCGGCCACAGGAATCTTCCGCAGCCTGCCGCGGGACGGCAATCTGGTTGCCATCCATCTCGGTACCCATGCGCGCGTATGTGGCCTGTCATCGCCAGCCCGTTCACGAGGTGCTCGTCGGCGATCTCACCTTCGACAAAGGCGGCGTACTCTACGACCGCATGCGGACAATGATCAAGGAAGCCGCTTGTGCCGTCGATGTCGAGGATGGAGCTGTACGCCGTGATTCGACGGCTGGAGACGTGCGACCACGAGGCGCGGCAACGCTTCGCGAACGTCATCGACGTGCTGGTGGACCGCGACATTCGGCTCTTCATGGTGAGCGAGCACTCGTTGCACGACAATCGTCATGGTGACGCCCAGGCTCTCGACATGGAGCGAACCGCGAGCCGTCCATCGTTGCTCAGCACCGAGTTTCCACTGGACTCGCCCAAGTCACTCGATTGAGTCACCGCAAGCTCGCCAGATAGACCGGCATCCCCGTGAACGGAACGGTGCGGATGACTTTTCCGGTGTCACCGTCGATCTGCGACACCGTCCCTTCCCGTGGCGTCGTTCCCAACACCCAGGGTTGGCCGTTCCGGTGCACCATGACCTGCCGGTATCGGTACTTCTTGTCGAGGCGGAGTGACACGAGCTCGGTGAAGTTGTTTTCCGTGTCGAATGCGACCAGCTGATCGAATGCTCCGTGGTTGTTCTGGACCAGCCAGAGCCGCCTGCCGTCCGGGCTGACGTCGATCGACCGCGGGTTCGGGTAGGGAATCGTATGGATCAACTTGCGTGTCGCGGGATCGATCACCAGCACCGCCGCCGGTGGTTCTGGCACCGGCGCGGCCGATTCGAAGTGACGCAGAGCGTAGAGCCGGTCTCCCGAGGGGCTCATCTTCAGGTCGACGATGTGCCCACCGCGCGGCAGGTCGACAGTGGCGACCGGTTCGAGGGTTGCCGCGTCGTGCTCCAAATCCTGCGAGGAGAAGGACGCGTTCCGCACCTCCTCGAGGCTCCTGCACGTCGGAGACACGTACCTCACGGCCGAGCCCCCGCCGCAGGCGAGGTCCGGAATTTGTCAAGGTGATTGAGACCAGTGGGTGTTAGGCGGCTTCTGTGTCGGCGTGTTGATCGGTGTCGTTGGCCGGCCGGTTGATCCAGACGGTGTCGGGTAGGTCGAGCATCTTCGGCGCTGT
>NZ_BAABBE010000091.1:0-5848 GCF_039537795.1 Lentzea roselyniae | reverse complement strand
AGTCGAGCACCGACGCGAACTCCGGGTTGGCGTAGAGGAAACGCATCTGCTCGTCCACCACAGCGAAGCCCACGGGCGCTCGTTCGAGGACCGCCGTGATCTCCAGCAGCGATCCACCGGAACCTGCAAGACCACGCGCAACGTCGATGGCGCCGGCAGGCGCACTGTCGAGGAACTCCGCGGCTTTCCCGTCCACGAACCACATGGCTGGTCGTTCCTCCTGTCTCACCACACAGGCCCGGCTCCGAATCCCTTGTCATGGCACTACTTCCGGCAGTTCTCATACCCGTCTGAGAATGCGGGTAAACACAGTGTTCCGTCTGACGGCGGATCACTTCAGATCCAGAGAAGACTCTCGTCGCGCACTTCCAAGACCTCAGGAGCGGAAGACCACGGCGTACGCCACCAGGTGACGTGTACCATTGACACCATCGGGGCCTGAGTTCGTCAGATGTTCCCCGAATCCCTAGCGCCGTGCGGCTGCTCCGGCTCACTCGCCGTGTGCACGCACAGGACGCAGAGAAAGTCGGAACCCATGCAGACCCACAACGATTCGCGTTACGATCCGCCCGGCCACAGCGCAGGTGATTCCCGTGTTGAACCACCTGACGGAACGCGTCCAATGAGCGCGTTCCCGGCGGACGGGCTCTTCAGCCATCCGGACATGGATCACCTCGACACGAGGCGCGGCTCGCTGCCCGACGAGGACCAGCGGTCCTACACCAACCTGTTCCACGAACCGGCTGGCGCTGTAGAACACCAGTAAGCGGGCACGCCGCTACTCACGCTTCCAACTGCGCCTGGCCGCCCGCCTCCGCACCCGCACCCTGGTGAACCGTTTTCGCGAACATCGTGCTCTTCACGGCACGTCGGTAGTCGTCGCGGATTTCCAACACGCCTGGGCGCAGCACGAAGCCGGCGAATTTTTGGTGGGCTGATCAACGAGTACGAACCTGCAGCAGCCTGATGCGCAGGTTCAGACCGCTGGGCCGCGTTCGGCACCCCAGTGGGTGCCTGGGGCGGTTCGTTTCAGCCCTCTCGGGCAGACCGCAGTTCAGCCCTTCACTTCGCGGACGTCTTGTCCGTGCTCGGCGAACGCCTTGAAGTCCTGCATGTGCTGTAGCGACTGCTTGCGGAAGGCACCGGGCATCAAGAGCCCTGCCAGCCGCATCAGCACGCCGCTGAACCGGTACTCGTTCTCGCTCACCCAGAGCGTCGTCTCCTGGCTGGTTTCGGTCAGGCGATCGCGCACGGCGCTCCACATGCCCTTACCGACGATCTCGCGCTCGAAATGGACGACGCCCTCCGTCGCGATCCCTTGCAGGTCCACCGGTTCCCGGCGCGTGATGGTCTCGGTGCCCTCGAACTTCTGCTGCCCCATCTGCATCACAACTCGCGACTTGGTGCCGACCTGCCCGTGCACCCCGCTCAGCGGCTCGTGCAGCACCAGGCCTCGCAGCCACTTCGGCAGGTGCTCCGGGTCGGAGAGCAGCTGGACCACCCTCTCCCGCGGCAGGGCGATCTCCATCGAGACGGTGTACCTCATGGCGGAGCGCTCCAGTTCTCGAGTGAACGGACGCACGCTAACAGCTCCGCATGATCTGAACTTGCGCTAATTCATCGCCGCGCTCGCCGGGGCTGCCGCTGCACGATCACGACCTGCGGATGTCGAGGCGCGGATCCGCCAGATGCGGTTCAGTCGGTTCGGGACGGCGCCACGCACCTCGCTGTGCGCACGCAGACACTGAGCGGGCGCACAGGCGCGGTCTGCGCTGTTGCTCGTGCAGCACGCGCACAAGCGCCAACGCATTTGTCTTCGCTTACTTGATCGTGCGCGGCTCGCTCTTCGGTTACACGGCCCTGGCTCCGCGCCACCGATTCGGTCGAGCCGGGAGGTGGCGGTCGGGCACAAACAGGTTGCCGCGTTGCTGCGTGATCGGGAGACCCAGTTGCGCACGCTCACTCCTTTGCGCGCCCAGTACGCAGAAGGCGTCACCAAGCTCACGATGCTCGCGGAGACGCGAGTGTTGTTCGCCCGCAATGGCCGCAACCGAACACGTCGGAAGCGGTCGTCGCACAGGACACCGGCCTCACGGAGCCCAAGTTCGACGTCTCGTCGGAATTGAGGGCCACGAAGAGCAGGCGGACAGAGATCACCCAGTACATCGAGGGCCTCGACGCGGACCTTGGTCGGCTGCTGGCCGAGGCGGAGACCACCGAGCGCGAAGTGGGTGAGCTCGCGCAGGCAGTTGACGCCGCCGCCAACGAGGCAATCAGCCCGTTCCTCAGCCGGCGCGACGACCTGATGCGACAGCAACAGTTCGCTTCCGCACAGCTGGACCAGGCACGGACCGCGATCAAGATGCTCGACAGGCCTCGTTTCCCGCGCACCGGCGGGACCTTGCCGATCAGCGGCATCAGCTGGGTGCCGTCGTTGCAGTTGCCGCCGGTGAGGGACACGGCGAGAGGGATGCCGTGTCCTTCGTGATCAGGTGGTGCTTCGAGCCCGTTCTGGCGCGGTCGACCGGGCTCGTCCCCGTTTTGGGCCGCCCTTGAGCGCGCGGACGTGCGAGCCGTCGATCACCGCCCGCTGCCAGTCCAGCGCGTCCGCGGCGTTGAGTTCGGCGAGCAGGTTCTCGTGCAGCCGCTGCCAGACCCCGTCCCGATGCCAGTCCCGCAGCCGCCGCCCGGCCGGTCACGCCGGAGCCGAACCCGAGTTCCTGGGGCAGGAACTCTCACGGGATATCGGTGTAGAGCACGAACAGGATGCCGCACGACACCTTGCGATCGTCCAGCCGCTTGCGCCCCGGATGGTCGGCACGACGAGGGACCACCGGGAGCAGCGGCTCGATCCACGCCCACAAGATCATTCCGGTAAGGATGATCGAAACCGGGGCATGACACCTCAAGTCGCGTAGCCGCCGCCACCGTGTTGTGACGAGCGGGTCGACCAGGCTTTCCGGCGCTCCACCCTTGAAGGTGCGCACAAGCCGGCGGAAGGCAAACTTCTGGGATGCGGCTGCCGGCTGAGCAGATGGTTGGCCCGCATCTGGCGAGTGGTATCCGCAACGCTGCTGCGGAGGCATTGGATCCTTTGTGGACAGATGTGGTCCAACGAGGTCACGCCCGCGGTGCGGGCATCGTCGAGGTCGCTGACCTGATCGAGCGCAAGGGGTGCACATCGGACATGGGGGTGCCCGCCGACGTGGTTGGCGTTCACTCCCAGAACACCTGGAGTACCTCGGTCGTCAGCTGGGGCAGTCCGACGGTGGCGCAGTCGACGTCCGGGTGCACTACCGGGTAGGCGTTGGCGGTGTCGCCGACGAGCGGACCGCCGCCGACCGTGGGATCGCCGGTCTCGGCGTGCGCGATTTGCGGTGATGCCCAGCTCGTGGCGAACGCGACCACCGCAGCCAGTGGCAACCGATGGTTCGGATCCCGGCGACGCGAATCCGAGGACGACGAACCCCACTCCCAGTGCTCGCCCAGTTCGCCGGCCGGCCGGCCGCGTCTCGTGAGCGTGATCTTGTTGTCCCGCCCAACTCCCTGCCACCTGCGGCTCAACCCGAAGAGGTGTTACCCGGCCGCGCAATCGTCAGGTCGCGGCACCACCGACACCCAGATGAGGCGTGCCCGCACGCCTGGACGATCGCTCGCCACACCTGAACGACCCCTTACCAACACTTTACTATTGCTTTACTTCGATTGGCTGGCGATACTTTGAACGAGGGGAGTACTTCCGCAGGGTCTGCCCGGTCAGTACGGACACTCCGACGGTGTCCCCGGGAGGCCGCCCCCGGTGGGTGAAGGAGACCTCGAACGCTGACGTTCGAGGAGGTCCTGTGCCCGACTCAGCAGTTGCGTCTGCCGTCGTCCCGGCCGCCCAGGCGGACTCAGTCGGTTCGCCGGGACTGTGGTTGCTCAGCATCGCGGTCCTGCTGGCACTGCTGACGGCCGACTTCCTGGTGACCCGCCGCCCGCACGAGGTGTTGATGCGCGAGGCCGTGGGCTGGTCGGTCTTCTACCTCACGCTGCCCATGGTGTTCGCGATCTGGATCTGGACGGCTTTCGGCAGCGGACAGGCCGTGGAGTTCGTCACGGGCTTCGTGGTGGAGAAGTCGCTGTCGGTGGACAACCTGTTCGTGTTCATGCTGCTGCTCGCGGCGTTCAGCGTCCCGCTGGAGGTGCAGCAACGCGTCCTGCTCTACGGCATCGTCGGCGCCCTGGTGCTGCGTGGCATCTTCATCGCCGCCGGCGCGGCACTGCTCGCCGCCGGAACGTGGGCGTTCCTCGTGTTCGGCCTGATCCTCTTCGCCTCGGCGGTGAAGATCCTCCACCAGGCGCTCACCGGCGCCATGACCGATCGGGACATCTCCCGAATGCGCTCGGTACGGCTGCTGCGCAGACTGATGCCCGTTACCGACGACTACCGCGGCACTCACCTGACAGTCCGCGAACACGGTCGCCGCGCGCTCACACCGCTCGCGGTCGTGGTGGTGGCGGTGTTCGCCACCGATGTCGTGTTCGCCATCGACTCGGTGCCCGCCGTGTACGGCATCACCGAGGACCCCTACCTCGTGTTCGCGACCAACGCCTTCGCCCTGCTCGGCCTGCGTGCCCTGTACTTCGTGCTGCACTCCGCGCTGGCCAAACTGGTTCACCTCAACCACGGCCTCGCCATCATCCTCGCCTTCATCGGGCTGAAGCTGGTGCTGCACTGGGCCCACGGAATCTGGCCTGCCGTGCCTCAGATTCCCACCCCGGTCTCGCTCGCGGTCATCGTGGCTGTCCTCGGCACCGTCACGCTGACGAGCTTGCGGGCCCGTCGCCGCACCGCACCCACAGACCCGCCCGCAGTGCGGGTCCACACGACGCGGGACTGAGCCATGCTCTTCGAGTACCTGATCGAGATGATCCTCGAACTCGCTGCGACCATCCTCGTGCTGGTCTCACTGGTGATCGCATGCGCGGCGCTGCACCCGCCCCGAGCTCCACACCGCTGACGGCGGTGAAGGAACCCGGAACGAGTCACCGGCCAGGCCGCTGTCGGACGCAGGCGGCGGATCCCCCACTCGGCGGGTGCTCGTGCTGGGGTAGGGCGGTCAGCAGGTGATCTCGGCCCACACGGTCTTGCCGTGGAGGCTGTGGGTGACGCCCCAGTCCTTCGCGAGCCGGTTGACGATGACCATGCCCCGGCCTCGGTTGCCTCCGAGACGGGAGCATCCCAGTGTCGGCGGGTCGGGCGAGGTGTCGTCGATCTCCACGCGCACGAAGCACGGCTCCGTCGACCGGTGCAGCCGCATCCTGCGCGGGCCGCGACCGTGGTCGAAGGCGTTGCTCACCAGCTCGTTGACCACCAGGAGGATGTCTTCGAGTTCGTCGGCGGTCACACCGGACAGCGCGCTCCGCGTCCACCTTCGGACTGCTGCGACGTCATGCGCGTAGTCGTCCAGGTCGAGCACCTGGGGTCTCGGGATGTCGTCAAACCGGCTGGTGGGATGCACATGCCTCACCTCCTCGCTGGTGGCGACGCTCGGTCGGCGGTGCGGCCCGCCCGCCAACAAATGTCCCACAATGCTCGTCTCATCCCAGCATCGCCGCGACGCACATGTGAGCGAGAAGGGCTGTACCCACACCGGCCACGGCGCTGAGGACGACGTTCATGGCCGCGTAGAAGTACGCTTTCTGCTCGGCCAATCGCAGTGTCTCGTAGCTGAACGTGCTGTAGGTCGTCAGCGCGCCGCAGAACCCGGTGCCCGCCAGGGCGAGCACGGAGTGCGGCATCGCCGCGCCGGCTCCGGTGAGTGCGCCGAGGATGAGGCATCCGGCGAGGTTGACCGCGAAGGTT
>NZ_BAABBE010000090.1:0-6328 GCF_039537795.1 Lentzea roselyniae | reverse complement strand
GGACTACGGTGAGCATGGGCGTGCCTTCCCGACCGACGCGCCAACGTCGGCCTGCTTGAGATCAGCTACTCGATCACCGGGAAGGTACGCCCCTCACCGGCCGATCCACAGGTCTCAAGCATTGCTCGCGTGGTCCGGGTGCTCGTCGTCATGGGCGATGAGCGCATGGCCCATGCGGAAGTGTTCTTCTGCTGCCACGTAGTTGTCCTGGTCCAGGTACATGAGTCCCAGATGGATGAGCAGTGATGCCTCGCGTTGGTCGTCGCCGGCCTCTCGCACCAGCTTCAGGGCGCTGCCGAAGTGGCGGATCGACTCCTCCCTGTCACCGCGCTCGCGGCATACTGACGCGAGTCCTGACCAGCAGAGCGACTCGCCGAAGGAGTCGCCGTCCTTGTTCGCCGCCTCGGCCGCGGCTGCATACAGCTCGTAGGACTGGCCGCCGTAGTTGTTCAGCCGCAGGTATGGCTCCATGGTGCACACGAGCCGCCACGCATGGCCGTGCCAACCGTTGTCCGCGGCGAACCGGGCGGCGGCGGTGAGGTTCGGGAACTCCTGGCCTAGCACGGCTGTCGCGTCTGCGGCGGAGGCGGCGGGTCGTACTTCCTGAGGTGGCACGTTGTCGGTGAACGTTCTCCTGGCGGAGGCGGTGAAGAGCGCATGGCACCACTTCTCGGAGGCAGCCAGGTAGTAGTCGAGCAGGCGCTGTGATGCGGCTCGTTGCTCGGGCGCGGATTCCGTCTCGTCGAGCAGTTGGATAGCGCAGTCCCGCACCAGGTCGTGGAAGTGGAACTGGCCGGGCGAGTTCTGCTTCAGCAGGTTGAAGTCGAACAGTTCGTCCAGGCAGGACTCCGCGTGCTCCACCGTGATGCCGACCAGTGCGGCGGTGGACCAGGCGTCGTACTCGGTGCCTGGGTGCAGGCTCAGCAGCCGAAAGACCTTGCTCTGCAAGGGAGGAAGATACCGGTGCGAGAGCTTCAACACCGCCATCACGTTGCGGTTCTCGACCTGCAGGAAGCGGGCTCGGTACGTGTGGTCGCGGATGCGGCTGACCAGGTCGGCGACGGTCCAGCTGCCACGGTCGCGCAGGCGGGCCGCGGCGATGCGAATCGCGAGCGGCAGATACCCGCACAACCGCACTGCCTCTGCGACGGCTTCTGGTTCCTTGTCAGCCCGTTGCTCGCCGATCACGTTGGCGAACATGCTCGCGGCTTCTTCCGGGGTCAGCACGTCGAGCGACATCGGCACGGTGCCGTCCAGCGCAGAGAGTCTCCGTCTGCTGGTGACGACGACCAACACGCCCGCGCTGCCAGGCAGCACCGGACGGACCTGTGCCGCGTCGACCGCGTTGTCGATCAGTACGAGGCTCCGGGTGCCGACGAGCTGGGAGCGCCATAGCGCGCCGCGAGCTTCCGTTCCGGACGGGATCAGTTCGGGTGGTACTCCGCTGTCCCGCAACAGTTGTTCGAGCGCCTGTTCCGCCGTGAGAGGCTCGACACCCGCGCTGTACCCGTGCAGGTCGACGAAGTACTGGCCGTCTGGGAACTGCTCTGCGACCTGATGGGCGAAGTGAACGGCGAGGGTCGTCTTGCCAACGCCGCCCATTCCGTCGATCGCGGAGATCACGAGCGTGGTCGGCTCTGTGCGGAGGACTTTCTCGGCCAGCTCGTTGAGTTCCGCCGACCGGCCGGAGAAGTCATTGCTGTCGTGGGGGAGGTAGAACCTCGACGAACGCTCGTCGTGCCGGCTTGTCTTCGTCTTGGTCGCGTCAGCTCGGCCGGTTGTGGCGGTGATCGTGCCGTTCAGGATCCCCAGCTGTAGTTCGCGCAGTTCCGCGCCAGGATCGAGGCCGAGCTCGTTGGCGAGTGCTCTTCTACCCTCTTCGTAGACGGTGAGAGCGTCTGCCGGTCTGCCGCTCAGGAGCAGTGCCCTCATCAGACTCGCGCGCAACGACTCCCGCAGCGGGTGCTGCCGGACGAGCTGGGTGAGCTCGGCGATGATCGAACCGGATTCCCCCTCGCGCATGCGGTAGGAGGCGAGCTGCTCCACAGCGGCGAGCCTGCTCTCGTTCAGCCTCGCCGCGACGGTCTCGACTGTCAGACCGTCGAGTCCGCCCAGCGCCTCCCCGCGCCAGACCGACAGCGCCGAGGAGAGCAGCTTGATAGCCGCAGGCAGGTCACCGCGGGCCTCGGCGTCCCGTGCGGCACGGCTTCCCTCACGGAAGTGGTGGAGGTCGATCAGCTCCTCGGCGACGTCCAGCCGGTAGCCGGCATCGGATCTTGTGATGTGGGCGTCGCAGGCGAGGTCGGCCAGAGTGCGGCGCAGACCGCCGACGGAGTTGTGGATCTGCTGGCGCACCGAGCTGGGCGGGTCGTGCCAGAGCGTGTCCACGAGCTGGTCGACCGGCACGACCCGGTTCGCGTCGAGCAGGAGGATCGCGAGGAGCTTGCGCTGGCGGGCGCCGCCGAGCCTGACCGGTTGGCCGGACTGAAGCACTTCGAACGGCCCGAGCAGGCAAAACTCCACGTTCATCTATTCAGCATACTGATCGAGGTCGCGCTGAGTAGTGTGTACGTAGCACTTGGGTAGTGACAGGCGATCAGCTTGTCGCCGGTGTGCTGCCGTACGGGGCAGCGTGGATATCGCCTATGGGGGCATAAGTGAAGAAGAAGACGATCGTGGGGTTGGTGCTGGTGGCGGCGGCCTTCGGTTCGGTGTGGGCTGCGGGCATCGCCTCAGCGGGGGAATCGCCGAGCAAGGCTCCGGAGGTCCAGAACACGGTCCTCACGGACATGCCTGGCGACACCACGGCATTTCCCCCGATCACCCTGGGTTGAGGTGTTGAGGGGGTTGGACCGCTCGTCCGGCGATGACTCGGTCGACGACGACGTCGTCGCGGGTAGTGCCCGTGGCCTCGGCTTCACAGCTCTGGTGCTGACGGCCGGGTTCGTCCTGGGATGGCTCGCCCAGCTCGGTGTTCCCGGGCTGGGCGGGTTCTCGGTGCTGTGGCCGCAACACTGGAAGTTCTTCACCGGCTTGGAGCGAGACTCTGTTGTGGCCTACCGCGTGACCGAGCCGGGTCGCATGCTCCTGCCGATCGAGGATGTCGAGTACCGCGGTCTTGGAAATGCCGTCGAGGTCCGCTACGCCGAGGCGTGGCAGTTCGCGCTCCGCGTGCCCGACGCGCGGTGGCAAGCCTGCTCCAGGGAGGACGTACTGGCCTGCGGCCTCGAACTCGCTGCGGACAACGTCCACCGGATGAGGAACGAGTCCGCCGGGAACCTCCTTTGTGGACACCTCGCGTTGTCCGTCGAGCGGACCGACGTACCGCCGGTCGGCCGGTTGCCGGCCGCGCCGACGCGCGTGTACCGGATGGCGTTGGTGGACATCGAATGCGGCTGACGAGGACGTGCTCCGGGGATCTCCTCGCGAGGTTTGCGCTGGCCGCCTCGCGTACCGAGCTGCGCGGGCCAGGGCTGGTCGTCGGCCGTTGCCTGCTCGCTCTCGCCCAGCTGTCCACTGTGGTCTTCAGTCGTGACGCTGTGCTGTTCTCCCCTGTGCTGAGCCCGCCGGACGGCGTGCGTTGTGAGGGGATGCGGTCGACTTCGCTTTGGTGCGTGACCCAGGTGTCCGGTCACGGGACGGTCATTAGCCGAATCGTGACAATCGGCGTGCTGCTGGTCGTGTTGTCGGGGTATCGCCCCAAGCTCACCTGCGTCCCGCACTGGTACGTCGCGTTCAGCTCGGTCGTCGCGGCGCCTTCATCGGACGGTGGGGAGCGGGCGCTCATGCTCGCGACCATGCTGCTGATCCCGTTGTGCCTCGGGGACGACCGGCGGTGGCAGTGGACGCGTCTGCACACACCGCCGGCTCCCGCGTGGAGGGGAGCGGCGTTCGCCGCGGGGTACGCGCTGCGGCTGCAGCTCTCCGTCATCTATCTCGGCGCGGTGGTCTCCAAGCTCGCTGACCCCTTGTGGCGTCAGGGGAGTGCCATGTTCGTGATCGCGTACCACCCTGAGGCCGGTTTCCAACGTCCGTGCGGGATCTCCTGGAGCCCGTCCTGCACACGTACTGGATGGTTGCCGCCCTGAGTTGGTCGGTGATCGGTGCCCAGCTGATGCTCGTGGTCCTGCTCTGGAGTGGTGCACGCGCACGGCGGTGGGCGTTCGCGCTCGGTTTGGGCTTTCACGTCGGGATCATGTACCTGATGAGCCTGGCCGCCTTCGGTTTGGCGATGATCGGCGTGCTGGTGCTTGTGTGCGCGCCGCCACGCCGTGTCGGGAAGAGTGTTAGGAACAGAGATGACTGTGAAGATCGAAGTCGAGCCGTTTGAGCCTGACCAGGCGGCAGCGGAGGACCTGACGGCGCTCTACGAGCTGTCGATGGCCGCTGTGCGTCTGGATCGCCCGGATTTGGTGGTGCCAGGCTACGACGACTGGGTGGCCGGCCTGCGGCAACCTGCCGCGGGCTTCGGGCCTCGGGGCTCGTGGGTCGCCCGTTGTGATGGTGAACTGGTGGCCAAGGCCGTCGTCTACTTCCTGCCGGGCGAGAACGAGCACTTGGCGTTGACAGAGATCACCGTTGCGCCGCAACGGCGGCGTGCGGGTGTGGGGACCGCTGTGCTCCGGGCGTTGTTGCCGGAACTCGAAGCTCGTGGCAGGAAGGTCGTCGAGGGCTGGGAACTGTCCAAGGGTGGAGTGGGGGAGCAGTGGGCGCTCGCGGTGGGGCTGCGCATCTCCAAGTCGACGATCTCGCAGACCCTGGCGGTCCGTGACACCGACCCCACGCTGTGGGACGTGCCGGCTCCTGAGGGTTTCAGGGTGGCCGAGTGGGCGGGATCCGCACCCGATGAGCTGGTGACGTCGTATGCTCACGCGCTTTTCGCGATGCACGACGCACCCGCCGGCGACTCCGAGTACAGGATCGGGGAGTGGACGGCCGAGCGCATCCGTGACGCTGAGGCCCGCCATCGCGAGCAGAACGTCGTGCAACGGGTGGTGGTCGCGGTGTCCGAGGCGACAGGTGAGGTTGCCGCGCTGACGCAGCTGGACCTCTACACCGCCTATCCAGAGTGGGCAGTCCAGCAGGACACCGCCGTGATACCCGCGTACCGCGGCAAAGGTCTCGGGCGGTGGGTCAAGGCGCACATGTTGCGGGCACTGCTCGCCGAACGGCCGTCCACAGAGAAGATCTACACGAACGTGAACGCCGACAACGAGCACATGATCAGGGTGAACGAACAGATCGGATTCACCACCAGCCGCTCGACGGTGGGGGTCAGCGCGGAGATCGCCGAACTGCGCCGGCTGCTGGGCTGAGCCCGTCGCGGTGCAGGACGAACTTACGTTCGCGCTGGCGAGTCTCACACTGAATGTGCTGGAGCGGAACCGGAGCACGGCAAGGAGTTGAATTGGCAGTGTGAGGGTCAGGGTTCGAGTCCCCTCAGCTCCACAAGTTGTAGAACCCGTCTGATCTAGCGGTTACCGCTGGTCAGGCGGGTTCCTTGCGTTTCACCGGTGATCACCTCTTGATCGCCTTCTGCTGCTCTGGTGGAGAGGTTCTGAAGCGGCTTTCTCCACGATGATCGTTTCCTGGGGCATTGGTCTGCCTGGATGTGGTGTCCCTCTTGCTAACGGGGTGAGGGTCGCTGGGTTGGTTATGCGGCAACGGAGCCGGAGAGTCGTCGCGGGGCCGGTTCTGGTGCTGTGGGGTGTGCTTTGACGGCTGCTTTGGCTTTGTGCCAGCGGCGTTGCAGGTTGTTGAGGAGTCGTTGTTCGACTTCGGGTGCGACGTGGGAGTAGACCTCGGTGACGCGGTTCCCTGCGTGCCAGGGTGAGTTGAGTCCAGTGGTTCACAGCAAGCCGGCCTGACGCAGGGCGAGATTCGGATTGATTGACATGACCCGCAAGGCCAGGCCCTCGGTGGTCGAGGACGATGATGGGCGGATGGATTCCCAGCAGCCGCGTGGTGACGGGCCGAGGCGGCGGCGTGCGTTCAGCGCGCCGGAGAAGCTCGCGCATCTGAGCGCGTACGAGGCGGCGTGTGAGCACGGCGACGGTGGCGGATATCTGCGGCGAGAGGGCTTGTACTCGTCGTTGATCAGCGAGTGGCGCAAGCAGCGCGATGCCGGGGTGTTGGCGGGCAGGAAGCCCGGCGAGAAGGTCGGCAAGCTGTCCGCGGAGCAGGCCGAGATCGCCCGGCTCACACGGGCGTGTCATGCGAACCGTGTAAGTCAGAGGTGTACCAAGATCGACGCGCCGGATTGGCGGTCGGAGGGGGCACCGAGTGACACAGGACACATCGTCTCGTCAGGGAGATGAGGCGGCAGCGC
>NZ_BAABBE010000089.1:0-6571 GCF_039537795.1 Lentzea roselyniae | reverse complement strand
CGCCGGCTACACGGCGAACTCGGCCTGATCCCGCCCGTGGAACACGAAACCAACCATCACCACACAACCGCACCCGTCCCGACACCGAGCGGGTAATCACACCCTCCATCAAACCCGGTACTTGACACCAAGATCCGTATTGCACTCCCTGGTCGGAGTGGATGATCGTCCCCTCGTCGGGACGGCGGCTGTCGATGGCCATGCCGAGCGCGTTGGTCACTAACGCCGCGGTCGGTGAGGAGTCGATCGACCACCCCACCACACGGCGGGAGTAGACGTCGAGCACGACCGCGCAGTACACCTTGCCCTCGCGGGTGTGATGCTCGGTGATGTCGGTGAGCCACTTACGATTCGGCTCCGTGGCGGTGAAGTCACGATTGACGAGATCGGTGGCGATCAGGTCCGGCTTGGCCCGCCGCCACTTCGGTCGGCCCATCACGCCGACGATGCCGGCGCGGCGCATCAGCAGCTCCACCGCGCCGTGCCCGACCACGATGCCCCGCCCCAGCCGGAGTTCCGCATGGACCCGGCGGGACCCGTAAACCCCACGGGACGTCTGGTGCACCTCGGTGATCAGGTCGGTCAGCCAGGCGTGCCGGATCGACCGTGCCGACGGGCGGCCGGGACAGCCAGTCGTAGTAGCCGGAGACCGACACGTCCACCACCCGGCAGGCGACCTCGACCGGGATCCCTTCGGCGGCCATCACCTTGATCGCCTCGAATCTCCTTTTGGGGCACCACCTCTCGCACTAGCTCGATCGCCCGGCGCGTCGCCCGCAGCTCGGTCTCCAGCTCGGTGATCCGGCGTTTCGCGGCGGTCAGCTCGGCTTTCTCGCCGCTGGTCAGCCCCGGCTCAAGGCCGCGGTCGATCCGGCCCTGTCGTCGCCAGGTGTAGATCGTCTGGTCGCTGATCTCAAGGTCCCTGGCCACATCGGCGACCTTGCGGCCCGCCTCGATCAGGTCCAGCACCTTCCGCCGGAACTCCGGCGGGTATCCACGTCGTCCCATGCCATCCCTCTCAAGATCGAATGGCACAAAAATCCAGGAATCTACCTCCGGAGAACCCAGGGCATACCAGAGCCTCCACCCGACTCGGGGCGGTACACGCCCTCGTCGAGCAACTGGGCGTAGACCTGCAACGGCGCGAGGTCCACGAACCGCGGGCTGGTGAGCACCTCGAGAATCCGCAGGCGCTCCGGCACCGTCAGCTTGTACACCGGGTCCAGTACCGGGCGCGGCACCATCGGCGGCGCAGGCGCCAGGGCGGCCCTGCCGTGCCGGATCGCCGTCGATCGCACCAGCCCGGTCAGTACCGCGGCCTGCCGGGTGGTCATGCCATCGGCGGTCATCGACGCGTAGGCCTGGGTCAGCGTTTCTTGCGCTGCTCGTCGGAATCCGCTCTCTCGGACAGACTTTCCAAGAGAGCGTGCGCTTTTCCCATGATCTCCAGAGCGGCCTCGGTGGTGTCCAGCCGCTTGCTCAACCGGGCGTTCTCCCGTGTGAGCCGGGCGATCTCCGTCTGCTCCGCGGACAGCCTGCCGACCTTCTCACCCGGTGCCTTGCCCGCCAGCACGCCGGCATCACGCTGCTTGCGCCACTCGCTGATCAATGACGAGTACAAGCCCTCCCGCCGCAGATACCCGCCACCGTCGCCGTGCTCACACGCCTGCTCATACGCGCTGAGATGCGCGAGCTTCTCCGGCGCGCTGAACGCACGCCGCCGCCTCGGCCCGTCACCACGCGGCTGCTGGGAATCCATCCGCCCATCATCGTCCTCGACCACCGAGGACCTGGCCTTGCGGGTCATGTCAATCAATCCGAATCTCGCCCTGCGTCAGGCCGGTTCGCTGTGAACCACTGGACTCAACTCACCCTGACACGCAGGGCCCTGACACACATCCACACCGGACTTCACGCCAAGATCACAGACTTTGACGTTCCCCTTGAGCCAAGGGCACTCTTGTGGCATGGCCACCGCCTGCTGGGAGCAAGCGGTGGCCATGCCCGCTCGATGTTCAGATCGCCGGTTTGGGCGTGAAAACGATGTTCGCGCTCGTGGCGGCCTCGGTGATGCCCTCCGCCTTACATGCGGCCTGGAGTGCTGTGGCGATTGCCGGCGTGATGTCGTTCGCCTCGCCCGCCACCTGCCAGCCCTTGAGCGGGCCGTCCGCGATCGTCACCGCGCCGGGTTCGATCTCGGTACCGTCCTGGCCGTCGATAGTGACGGTGCTCTTTCCGCCCTGACCACCCAGAGTGATCCAGTCAACCTTCAGTTCAGTCTTGGTGAGGCTGAACTTGGCGCAGTTGCCTTTAGCGCCGATGGCCTGCTCCCCGTAGCTCGCGCCGATGATCTTCGCCTTGTCTTCTCGGGTGTCGTCGCAGGCCGCGGTACCCGCCTGCAAAGTCGCTGTGAACGGTTTCTCGTCGCTGTTCTCGGTCAGTCTCTCCGAAAGTTTGACGACCGGACTGACCGAACAGGTGACCTTCACTTTCGCGGAGGCCGTAGCCTGTGCATCGCCCGCGTCCACCACCTGAGGGCCGATCACGACGGCGCCGACCGCCAGCGCACCGACCCCGAGTACTGTTCCCCATCGAGGGCTCGGTGCTGGGGTTTCTGATTCGTCCGCTATATCCATGTTCGACCTCCTGTGAAATCGGCACGAACGGAACCCTCATTTTTAATATGCACCCAAGTGATTGTCAATTCCCCGATTCAGTGATAAGGCAGCGCAACTCTTTCGGGGGAAAATCCTGATGGTCGCACTCCGGTTCCTGGCCTCGACTTGCGGGACCGGTCATGAGACGCGAAACTCTGTTTCTTCACAACGAGGGAGCGGGCGTGCGCATCGTGGTTGTCAAAGGACACGAACTGCTGACGAATCATCGGCCGGGTGACGTCACGAATGATGAGCGATCGCACGCCGTGAGGGAAAGTAAGTGAGTGCCGCTCCTGGGAAACGATTGAGCGGTCTCGAAGAGGCCTTTGTGCGGCTCGACAGGTGGTACCCGACGGGGAGACTCCAGATCGGTGGGATAGCTCGGCTGACGGGCCAGGCGCCGTCACTCGACGAATTTCGCGAACACGTGCTGCCGCGGCTGGTGAGCTTCCCGGCACTCGGGGTGCGGATCGGTTCCACCCGGCCTTGGATGTGGGAGGGTGTATCCGAGCAGGACGCCGCCGGGCAGTTCTTCACGCGTGCGTGCCCACCGGGCTCCGGGCCGAGTGGTCTGCGGACGGTGGTCGAGGCTGTCCTCGCCGTTCCTCTGCGCCGTGACCGGCCGCTGTGGGAAGTCTGGCTCCTGCACGGTTACGTCAGTGACGAGTGGACCGCGCTGCTGAAAACACACCACGCCGTGCTCGACGGGGCGTCGATCACTCTGGTGCTGAACCGGATTTTCGACGCGATACCCGCCGTGCAGGAGCCGCCCGTACGGCCACCGGCGCCACAGACGAAGAAGACCGATCTTCTGACCGTGGTCCGAGGAACCGGTCGCTTCCTCGCGGGGTTCTTCCCACTGGCCGGCAGGCCGTTCAGCAGGTGCGGCAAGAACAAGAAAGGGAAACGCCAGTTCCGCTGGGCATCGGTCGATCGTGAACGACTGCGGCGTGTCGCCGAACTACACGGGGTAACGGTCAACGACGTCTTCCTGGCCGCGGTCACGGGTGCGATACGACAGTGGCCGCACACCCCGTGGCGGCGCGGGCGGATCAGTCCGGTGTGGACGTTGATGCCAGTGGACCTGCACCGCCGAGAGGGGGATCACCGACCGGGCCTCAAGGCTGCGGCGGTGCGCACCCTGCTGCCCTGCGACGAACCCGATCCACTCAGGAGGCTGGCCGCCATCGCCGGGGCCACGCCACAGGTGAAGGGCTCATCCCGTGTGCCCGTCACCAGTGCCGGCCTGCGCTCGCTGCCGATCTGGTTCCAGCGGCTGATGTTCGCGCTGACCTTCTCGTCGCGGTACGTCAGCATGATCACCAGCAATATGCGAGGACCGGAGTCGGCGCTGTACCACTGCGGCGTGCCGGCGACCCGGTTGGCGCCGCTGGGGCCGCTGCCGAACAAACACCGGCTGGGCGCCTATCTGTACAACGACGCGGAACTGGCGACCATCGGCTTCGTGCTCGATGACGAGCTGCCCGACGGCGAAGAGCTCTGCCTGTTGTGGGTCGAGGCGGTGACCGAACTGGAACAGGCAGGCCGGACGGCATCGCGGTCGCGGTAGCAATGTACGAAGCACTGGGACGTTTCGTCGTTCGTCACCGGCGCTCGACGCTGCTGCTCGGGCTGGGCTTGGCGGCTATTGCCGCGTCGCTCGGCTTCTCGAGTTTCGACCGGTTCACCTACGGTGGAGAACTACAACGGGACGCGGAATCGCTGCGGGCCGCCGAGGAGGTGCGCACCCACCTCCCGCAAGGCGGCGCCGATGTGCTCGTGATCTATCGCAGCACCCGGCAGACCATCGACGATCCCGGTTTCCGCGCCGAGGTGGAGAGCTCGCTGCACGACCTCCCCACCGGGCTGGTGGTCCATGCGGTCACCTACTGGAACAGCGGTGCCCTCATGTTCGCCTCCGGCGACCGCCGGGCGACCGTCGCCGGGCTCACCCTGACTGGCGCGAACGAAACCGAGCGGACGAAGAACTACCAGCGCGTCCGTGCCGCGCTGCGCACGGAAGCGCTTTCCGTCGCCTACACCGGCCCGATCGCCGTGCGCGAAGCCATGGTCACGGCCACCCGTGAAGACATGGCACGTACCGAAATGCTCGCCTTTCCCCTGATCTTCCTGGTACTCTTGTTGGTGTTCCGCAGTCTTGTCGCGGCGTTGCTGCCGGTGGTCACCGGTGGACTGATCCTCGCCGTGACGCTCGGCCTGATGCGGCCGTTGACCGAGCTCATGGACATCTCGGTGCTGGCCGTCAACTCGGTCGCGGTACTGGCACTCGCCGTCGCGGTGGACGCGGCGTTGTTCGTCGTCAGCCGTTTCCGCGAGGAGCTGGCCCGTCAGTCCACAGTGGATGAAGCGGTGGTCGTGACCGTCGCCACTGCCGGGAGGACCGGTGTCTTCTCCTGCCTGACCATCGCTGTTGTCATCCTGGGGCTGACGTTCATCCCGATCGGGCTGACCCGGTCCATAGGCGTGTGCGCCGCACTCGCGATGCTCGTCGGGGCCGTGGTGTGCGTGACGTTGCTGCCCGCGGTGCTGGCGGTGCTCGGCCATCGGGTCGACCTGGTGCGGTTTCGGCTGCCCTCCCCGTTGCGCAGACCGGGAGCGGGCGACCGATTCTGGGGTAAGGTCGGGCGCGCGGTGCTCGCCGAGCCGGTGGGCTATCTGATCGCGGCTGTCGTGACGCTGGCTATTCTGACCACACCTTTCCTGCACACCACGCTGGGTTACCCCGATCAGCGGTCACTGCCCGCACAGAATCCGGCTCGGCTGGCCACCGAACAGTTGCGCGACGACTTCGCGTTGCCTGCCGCCGACCTGGTGCAGGTCGTCACCAGGTTCGGTGAGCCAGTGGACACACCGGACGGCAAGGTGGCCGTCGGCCAGTGGACGCGGCAGCTCACGACGATTCCCGGCGCCAGAATCGCGGTCACCGCGGCGGCCGCAGGCCACCACGCCGTGCAGTACGTCTACTCCGGCGCCGCCGAGTCGGCCACGGCGCTCGATACGGTGCGGCGGATCCGCGCACTGCCACCGCCCGCCGGTGGCGAGGTGCTCGTCAGCGGGGCCGCGGCGATGGCGCTCGACGGCTACGAACTGTTACGAGACCGGCTGCCCGTCGTGCTCCTGTTCATCGCTGTCACCGCGTTCCTGATGCTCGCCGCGCTGCTGAAATCGGTGTTGCTGCCACTGAAGGCATTGGTGGTCAGCGCGCTGTCGCTCGGCGCTTCGTTCGGCGCGCTCACCTGGATCTTCCAGGACGGGCACCTCGTCTGGCTCGTCGGCGCCACCAAGACCGGCTATCTGGACGTGCTCCAGCCGATCATCCTGCTCGTCGCACTTATCGGTTTCTCGATGGACTACGAGTTCATCCTGCTGTCACGTATTCGAGAGCACTACTCCGAGACAGGGGACAACAACGCCTCTATCGTTGCGGGACTGCAACGATCCGGCCCGGTCTTCACCGGCGCCGCGGTGGTGGTGCTGGTCGTCGTCGCCGTGTTCGCGTCCAGCGACATCGTGTTCATCAAACAGTTCTGTGTCGGCTTGTTCGTCGGGGTTCTGGTCGACGCGACACTGGTGCGCGCCGTGCTGGTGCCCTCGAGTATGCGATTGCTCGGCCGGGCGAATTGGTGGTGGCCGGTGAAAACGGCCAGAACTGAACCGCGTCAATTTCGCCCGAACTGATTCGGGGTCTTCGAACTTAACCGGGCACCGTGACTTGGTTGGTGACGCTGCGTGTGCGTAGGCGCTGGTTCTCGGGGTGCGGAAGCCGTAGTACTACAGCCGCAGGCCGTGATCTTTGAGTCGTCGCTGGTAGTGGCATTGCCGGGCGCGGTGTTGGTGGCGTCGTCGCCAGTGTGACCAGGCCTCGGTGTGTGAACGCGGGTGCGGGGTGAAGG
>NZ_BAABBE010000088.1:0-6951 GCF_039537795.1 Lentzea roselyniae | reverse complement strand
GTCCCGGCGGGCCTCCACGACCATCCGGGTCGCCCGCTCACGCAGCTCATCTGGGTACTTCTTCGGTGGGGCCATTGCTCCTCATCATCCAGGCTTGATGGTCTCCATCAAACCCGGCACGGAACACTTGTGTTGTGACCCTGGGCGTTGACACCCGCAAGGACCTCCACGTCGCCGTCGCGCTGGACCAGCTCGGCCGGCGCCTGGGCGTGGCCAGTTTTCCCACCGACGACGCCCACCACACCGCCCTGTGGGACTGGGCCGGTGGCTTCGGAAAGGTGGGACTGGGCCGGTGGCTTCGGAAAGCTGACAACTGCAGGAGTCGAGGGCACGGGAAGCTTCGGCTATCGGCTGGCCCACTTCCTGGCCAGCGCGGGAGTCGCCGTGTTCGAGGTGAACCGGCCCAACCGCACCACGCGCCGACGCAGGGGGAAATCCGATCCGGTCGACGCGTAAAACGCCGCCCGAGCCGTGCTGTCCGGGGACGCCACCGCCACGCCCAAAGCCCGCACCGGTCCGGCAGGACAGCTGCGAGCTCTGCTCGTGGCGCGCCGCAGCGCGGTCAAATCCCGTGTTCAGGCTGAGCTGCAGCTGCGCTGTCTCGTCCTCGAACTCGATGACGCGACCCGTGCTCAGGTGGATCGACGTCGTGCCGCCGACCTCGTCGCGGCGTGCGCGGACTTGACAGGAACTGACGGGACCGCCCTGTCCCTGCGCGCGTTGGCTCGCCGCTGGCAGTATCTGGATCAAGAAGTGCGCGACAGCGACGGCGCCGTTGAACTGATCGTCCGTCAGACCGTTCCGTGGTTGCTGGCGCAGCCCGGTATCGGCCCGATCTGCGCGGCCCAACTCCTGGTTACCGCCGGCGACAATCCCGAACGGTTGCACAGCGAGGCAGCGTTCGCCGCGCTGTGCGGTGTCAGTCCGGTGGAGCACTCCAGCGGCAAGACCCAGCGGCACAGGCTCAACCGCGGCGGCGACCGCGCGGCTAACAGTGCATTGTGGACTATCGCCAACAACAGGCTCATTCATGATCCACGCACACGCGAATACGCGGCACGCCGAACCGCGCAAGGTTCCAGCCGTAAGGAGATCATCCGGCTCCTGAAGCGCTACATCGCACGCCAGGCGTTCGGCGAGATCATTCGCGCCCTGAAACCTCCGACCAGGCCCGATACCAACCCTTGACATAGGGGCATCAACGCGATGATGGAGTCGTTCTGGTCACGCATGCAGGTCGAACTCCTTGACCGCCAGCGCTGGGGTACCCGCATCGAGTTGGCAAATGCGATCTTCGACTACATCGAGATCTTGCCATGATATGCGGGTGATCCGTTGTCAGGCCGGTCCGGTCGGGCAGGCGAGGTCGCCGCATCGATCGGAGACCTCCCGTGGGGTTCACTCCATGCCTTGCCCGCACGCCCCGAGCCGGTGGTGGTGAGCAGATTCGTCTGGGCCATCCGCTGCTGGATTCCTACCTGGAGCTGGTGACCGCGAGGGCGCGCTGGAACACTGTGTTGGCCAGCGCCTTCGACCTGAAAGTGTTCTTCTCCGTCATCGACAAGGACCCGGTCGAGGTGGACACCGCCGATGTCCTGGCCTTCATCAAGGCCCAGCGTGAACCTCGGCGTGGCGCGACGGTGGTGCGGATCGAGGATGGCGAGAGCGGACTCTCGGCGCGCACCATCAAGCGCCGACTCGCCACGATCGCTGGGCTCTACGAATACCTGATCATCCGCGGAGACACCGTGGTGTCACGCAATCCGGTGCCCCGCGGGCTGGCGATGCGCCGCCCAGGCCAGCGGGTGGTGCGTGGCGTCCCGTTGATCCGCGCGCCCCGCACATTGCCGAGGGTGATCGACCCGGACGAGGTCGACACGTTCATCGCCGCGCTCCGCTGTCGCCGGGACCGGGCCATGGTCGAGGCGATGCTGCTCGGTGGGCTCCGGCGCTGCGAGGTCCTCGGTCTTCGTCTGGGCGATGTCCGTCCTGGTGAACGGCGACTGTTCATCGCCGAAGGCAAGGGAGGACATCAGCGGATTGTGCCGGTGTCGCAGCGCTTTTTCCTCACCCTGGGTGGCTACCTTGCCGGCGAGCGACCCGAGCAAGCCATCGACGCATGGACGTCTGGTCCTGGTTTCACGGGTCGCCGCTGGCAGACCGGTGGCGCACGTGGCCAAGGAACTCGGTGTGTCGCGGCAGTGCGCGCACCGCTGGGTCCGCCGCTTCCGAGACGAGGGCGCCGCAAGCCTGGCCGATCGGTCCAGTAGGGCCACACCACATGCCGTCGCGGACCTCCGCCGAGGCAGAACAGCGAGTCGTGGCGGTTCGCGGCGAGCTGCACTGCGGACCGGCTCGTATCAGCGTCCGCACCGGAGTCCCCGCGCGCACCGTGTCACGGGTGCTGTCCCGGCATGGTGTGCCGCGGCTGGCCGAGTGTGATTCGCTGACCGGGCAACGCATCCGCGCCACCCGGCACACCACCCGCCGCTACGGACACCCCGCGCCCGGTGATCTGCTGCATCTGGACGTCAAGAAGATCGGCAAGATCCCGCCAGGAGGCGGCTGCTGCGCCTACGGCCGCAGCCGGCGTCCCGGTTCCCATCGCGGCCTGGGGAGGTGTCATCAGGCCGTAACCAACTTGATCAACTACGGCGCGTGCCGCTTGGTGATGTTCTCCGCGCAGTACGTCGTCCTGCCGTCGTTGTCCGTGATGCTGATCGCGACCGTCACGCTCGGGCCGTTGACTCCCGCGGTGATGTTGAGCGGGTGGTCGCGGTCGAAGAACACGTCGCGTAATTCGGCGGCATCACTGTCGTGGAAGACCATCCACGCACGGCCTGCCCCGCCAGGCACGAGGCTCGACAGATCCACCCCGGTCACCCGCACGGTCCAGGCGTGCTGCGGCTGCCCCGTCCACGAGTACAGCCCGATCCGGGCGCCGCAGTCACCGGGCGGCGGCATCTCGGCGGCATGGGCCGCGACCGGCGAGGCCGCGACGGACGGCTCGGCCAGCGCGGCTGAACCGGGAAACACTAGGACGAGGGCGGCAAGCAGCCCGAGAAGGTTTCGCAAGACAATTCCCCCAGGAATCGGTGTGTGGCACGGCGCCGCACTGCGACCGACCCTAGCGAGGCGCCAGTGCCCGTGACCCTCGATCGGACAACTTGTTCACGAGCCGTTCGGTTCGCCGAAGCGCTTCGCGAGACCGAGGAACTGCTGCGACAATGAGCCCGCTCGGGTCAGCAGCTCCTCGTACTCGTCGAGCAGGCGCGCCGCGCGCGGGTCGGCGCTCACGCCGGGCGCCGTCCGCACTCGCCTGGCCACGTTCATCCCGTGGAACGCGAGCATCACCATCACCTCGCTGAGGATGTCGGCCTCGTTCTTGGCCGCGGGCTCGTCACCCGAGTCCTGGTCGGGCAGCTCCAGCAGCGCTTCGCGGAGCCTGCGCCGTCCTTCCGGTGTGATCGGTGCGTTCATCGGATCCCCCAAGTGTCGTGTACCACCGCGAGGCTAGTCGTGCTCAGCGGGAGGCGACCAGCTTCGCCACGCCGTCCAGGATCATCTCCAGGCCGAACTCGAACGAGTGCTCCGGGCTGAACGCGCTCTGATGCGCCTCACCCACCGCGTTGCCCACGCGTGAGGCCAGCGGGTAGCGGGCCGGGTCGAACACCTTCATCAGGAACGGTGCCGCCGCGTCCCACCACTGTTGGTCGGTCAGCCCGGTCTCGCGTCACGACCGCGGCCTCCAGTTCGACCTCGCTACCCTCCTCGGGAGGCGCCGCGCGCGGTCGCTGATCGGCGGCGCGCAGCCTGGTCTTGGTGGCCTGCGATCCGTCGACCTCGAACTCGGCTTCCACCGCCACTTTCGCGGCGTCGTCGACGGCAGCTAATGGCACGTGCCTCACCGCAATCCCAGGGAGACCGCCTGTCCCTGCAGATCATCCTGCTCGTCGAGCCCACTCGCGACCTCGACCACACCGGGAAAGCGCGTGGTGGCCCTTCTCAGCCATGAGTTGGCGGGTGTGATCTACGGCTGGCCCGCAGGCCGTCGGTGTAAGTCACAGGGGATCCGCTCTTGGGCTGTTCGGGTGGAGATCGGCACGATGTCGTCACGAAGCATCCGTTCTCCGGGTCTCGGTTCTGACCGAGGGAGCTGGATGTGGCCACGCTGACGAACGCCGAACTGATCACTGCATTGACGGGACTTCACGGCCTAGCGGCACCGTCGACCGAACCTGGCCTGCGCTTCGCGTTCTACGGGCGAATGTCGACGAGTTGTTCCAGGATGTGCAGACGTCTCGCGCGTGGCAGCGCGCCGTGTCGGATGAGTTGATCGACGGCGTTGGCTCTGTCGTGGCGGAGTTCTTCGACGTAGGTGTCTCGCGGCGGTGGAGGTGGCGGGACCGTCCGCAGGCCGCGGCGTTGCTGGTCGCCGCCGCGGATCCTGGTTGTGATTTCCACGCGGTCGTTGTAGGCGAGTACGAGCGCGCGTTTCACGGCGATCAGTTCCGTGAGGTTGTGTCCAAGCTGAACGCGCTGGGTGTCGCGGTGTGGCTGCCGGAGGCCGGTGGCCCGGTGGAACTCGGCAGTCCGGTGCATGAGGCGTTGATGGTGCTGCTGGGTGCGCAGGCGCAGCGTGAGGTGGCGAGGGCGCGGCAGCGGGTGCTGGCGGCGATGAGGGCGCAAACTCGTGCGCAAGGCCGGTTTCTGGGTGGTCGTCCGCCCTATGGGTACCGGCTTGTTGATGGTGGTCGGCATCCGAATCCGGTGCATGGGCGGTGGGGTCGTCGGGTTCAGGTGTTGGCGACGGACCCGGTGACGGCGCCGTGGGTGCGGTGGATGTTCGCCGAGCGTGCTCGCGGTCGCACGGTGGCGTCGTTGGCGCGGGAGCTCAACGAGCGTGGCGTGGTGTGTCCGTCGGGGGCCGACCCCGAGCGAAACGCGCACAGGTCGGGGGAGCGGTGGATCGTCCGGACAGTGGCGATGATCCTGGAGAACCCGCGCTACACCGGCCGACAGGTATGGAACCGAAGCAGCACGACCGGTCATGGATCGGGAGGTCGTGCAGGTGGCCGCGGCTCGGGAGCGTTGCGGTACAACCCGATCAGCGAGTGGGAGGTGTCTGAGCGGATCGCGCATGAGCCGCTCGTAGATGACGAGACGTTCGTCGCGGTGCAGGGGATGCGGGTGGCGAAGCCTGCCAAGGACGGCGAGGTCCGGCGCTATCTGCTGGCGGGACTCGTGGTGTGCGGGTTGTGTGGCCGGCGGATGGACGGGCACTGGGTTCACGAGCGCCAAGCGACGTTCCGACGGCGAACCGCGGAACGTCTACGTCCGAGAAGATCGCCTGCTCGAGGCGCTGCCACATCTACTCGGGCGGACCGCTGGACGCATGGAAGTAGATGTGGGCGAGGAGCTGGTCGATCAAGTCCGCGAGCAACACCTGCAGATTCACTATGACGACCAGCGTCTCGAAATTCGACCCGCACAACTAACACCGAAAACCCTGGAACCTGCTCGTCGTCCAGTTCAGCAGACACTCGCGTTGGATTTGTGCGCGAATCTAGCGGCGGCAGAAATATGAATTACCCCACGGGATTATGGTTAATCCCGTGGGGTAATAGAATGTCCGAGGGGGGACTTGAACCCCCACCCCCTTGCGGGGACTAGCACCTCAAGCTAGCGCGTCTGCCATTCCGCCACCCGGACCTGTTCAGTTTTGCCGCGGCTCGCGCCGTGGTGTGTGCATAGATTACATGATCGTCGCCGCACGCCAAAATCGGGGGGTTGGGTTGGGGTTTGCGCTGGTAGGAGGCTTTGAGTGGGGGTGGAGGTGTGGGCGAAACTGGATCACGTCATGGGGTGCCGGCGGAGTGGTGGTTGACGCCGGTGATCTTGTGTGCGGGCTAGTACTACAGCCGCAGGCCGTGATCTTTGAGTCGTCGCTGGTAGTGGCATTGTCGGGCTCGGTGTTGGTGGCGTCGTCGCCAGTGTGACCAGGCCTCGGTGTGGGAACGCGGGTGCGGAGCGTAGGTCAGGGCGGCGTGCAGGCGTCTGATCTCGTTGACGCTCAACGGGATCAGGTCGTCATCGGGGTCCGCGGAGCCCCCTTTTGGGTCCTCGCGGTGACCGCGAGGAAGGCGTGGGCGAGCATCGCGAGGGTGATGTGCCGGTACCAGGCACCGTACTTGCGGACCTGGTAGTGGTCTAGGCCGACCTCGTTCTTGGCCGTCTGGAAGCATTCCTCGACCGCCCACCGGCTTCCGGCCACCCGGACCAGCACGTCCAGCGGGACCGGGTCCGGTGTGTGGCAGAGGAAGTACGCCAGCTCGCGGACGCCCTTGGCGTTGCGGGTGAGCGAGCGGCGAATCAGCAGACGATGGTGCTCGCCGGCGTCGACCAGTGCCCAGTCATACAACCGCGGGCCCTTGGCGCCGTCCCCGCAGGAGCGGCGTTGCCAGGCCGTTTTGGGCACCAGCCGGCCCAGCACGTCGGCTCGTCGTTTTCCCGCAGCGGTCGGGAGTTGCTGTGTGCAGGGGATCGCCATGACGTAGGCGATACCGCGTTGTTCCAGCCAGGACCGCAGGCCGGGGTTCTGGCCGTAGGCCTCGTCGGCGGTGAACCAGGAGAACGGCACACCGGCGTCGATGGCCCGTTCGAGCATGCGGCGGGCCAGTTCCGGCTTGGTCGCGAACTCGACCTCGTCGTCGATGCCGGCCTCGCGGCATCGGTTCCGGTCGGCGCACCAGCTGGCCTGGGGCAGGTAGAGCTCGCGGTCGATCAGCGCGCGTCCGTGCGGGGAGGCGTAGGCCAGGAACACGCCGAGCTGGCAGTTCTCGATCCGCCCGGCGGTGCCGGAGTACTGCCGTTGCACTCCGGCGGACTTGACTCCCTTCTTCAGGAACCCGGTCTCGTCCGCGACCAGCACCGCCTGCTCATGCCCGAGAT
>NZ_BAABBE010000087.1:0-7305 GCF_039537795.1 Lentzea roselyniae | reverse complement strand
CGCAAACGCTGGACGATGCGCTGGAAACCCGCCCTGAACGCGTTCGACATCGCCTTCGACGGCCGCCTGGCCGCCGGACGCAAGTAGTTTCCTTCAACCCGAGTTACACCGCTCGTTTGACAGACCCGGTTTAGCCCGGCTTCTGTCGTACCAGCACGCCTGCGTTCGCCTTCTGTTTGGCGCGCAGGTGTGCTGGTGACGGCTGCCATCCTCGGTGTCTGCCGATGGATTTCTGCTGTTTCCTCTTTCACGGGAGTGTGGATGAGTCTGCCTGGAGTCAGACGGACAAAACGGTCGTACAGACCTGGTGGTAGGCCGCCGGTTGCCGCGGTGCTGGTGGCGGCGTTGGTCGCTTCGGTGGTGCAGGCGGTGCCGGCGATCGCTGTGGCGGCTGCGCCGATGTATCACGATCCGCGTGAGTTGTCGTCGTGGCCGAATCCGAAGCAGGAGGGCCGCAAGCACGACTCGCCGAAGGCGGCGGGTGATTTCCGGCCGTTGATGGGCGCCGATGCCGGTAAGGCCAGCTCGAAGTTCGATGCGAAGTCGTCGAAGGAGGTTGGCCGGGCGGAGAAGTCGGTCGACTACGTCAACTCCGACGGTACGCGGACGACGGTGTTGTCGAAGGTGCCGGTCAGTGTGCGGGATGACAAGGGTGCCTGGCGGCCGGTTGATACCCGGTTGACCGAGGACCGCGGTTCCAAGCGAGCCAAGACTGAGCTGCACCAGTTGAAGCCGGAGTTCGCTGCGTCCGCCGAGAATGGTGGGCTGGTGACGATGGTTCCGGGTGAGTCGGGTCAGCGGATCTCAGTCGCCCTCGAGGGTGCCAAGCGTGTTGCCCGTCAGATCAAGGATTCCAAGGCGTCCTATGTGGATGTGCTGCCGGACACCGACCTGGAGTACGAGGTCGAGCCGGGCAGCGTCAAGGAGTCCATCATCCTGAAGAAGCCCTCTGCGACCAGCAGCTGGGTGTTCCGGATGGACCTCGGTTCGCTGATTCCGTCGTTGAAGGACGACGGTGTGCTGATCAAGGACGCCGAGGGCAAGGTCGTGGCGTCGCTGCCGCCGATCGTGACCTGGGACTCCTCGGGCAGTGCCAAGGACAACAAGGCGCCTGCGCAGACCGGCGGTACCTACGCGCTGAAGCAGGACGGGAAGTCCTGGCTGCTGACGGTCTCGGTTGACCCGAAGTGGTTGAACGACAAAGCGCGCGTGTTCCCGGTCGTGGTGGACCCGACGTACACGTACGGGTTCAACAACGACGACCAGTCGATCGCGTTCAAGGCCGATGGCTACCAGTGCACCAACTGCGGTATCGCGGTCGGCAACTCGAAGTCCGGGCCTGGCGGCGGGGACTCGGTCTGGCGTACGGCGTTCCGGCATGACTTCACGCCGTTGTTCGGCAAGAACATTGTCGGTGCGCGGTATGACTTCTGGCGTAACGCGCAGACCGGGTCGATGTTGTCGTGGCAGTCGAACCTGTACCACGCCACGGCGCTGAACATCAACGGGATCGGTCAGTTCCTGGCGTCCGGGCCTATCGGTGACCGGGGCTCGATCCAATCGAAGACACTGACCGACTTCATCGCTGCCAAGGTCAACGCGCGGGACAACAGCACCTACTTCATGCTGACCGGTTCGGAGACGAGCGACTGGTCGTACAAGAACATGCAGGTCAACCTGATCGTCGACCACGGCACCGCGCCGCCGGCAGCCTCGCTGGTGAGCCCGGCGGACGGCAGTGTGCTGACGAGCCTGACGCCGACGTTGTCGGTGAGCCCGGTGAGCAACCCGTCGGGTGATGGGACGCTGTACTGCTTCAAGGTCGCGACCGGGGCCGACGGGCAGTCCGGCATCGTCGTGGATTCAGGCTGTATCACCGGCAACACTTGGACGGTCCCGCCAGGCGTGTTGACTGATGGCACGAGTTACACGTGGACCGTGCTGACCGCGCTCAGCGGTGGCGTCACGACGACGCATCCGGGCTGGACCGGGCACTTCAAGGTCAACCAGCGCATCGGTGAGACCGGTCCGGCGCCGAAGGACACGTTGGGGCCGGTGACGGTGAATCTGGCCAACGGCAACGTACACACCGAGGATGCCGGCCCGACCTTCAACACGGTCGGCGGTTCGTCCGGGTTGACGTTCAGCTACAACTCGCAGGCCAGTGAGCCGTTCGGTCTGCGTGCGTCCTACTTCAACGACACCACCCACTCCGGTACGCCGGACGCGAGCCCGGTGCTGACGCGTAACGAGCCTCAGGTCAACTCCGACTGGGGTACGGAGTCGGTGTTCGCGCCTGCCTTGGCGCAGGACTGGTTTGTTGGCCGTTGGGAGGGTTTCTTCCAGGTTCCGGTGACGGGTACTTATCACTTCGGTGGGGTGCACGCGAACGGTGCGAAGATCTGGGTCAACAACACGTTGGTGTACAACAACAAGAACGCCTCCGACGTGAACTTCGCGCTGACGAGCCAGAACGGCCTGGTCACCGAGATCGCGCTGACCGCGGGACAGCGGGTGCCGATCAAGGCCGAGCTGTACCATTCCAGCGGTCCCGGTCGGATGAAGTTGTTCGTGCAGACCAACGAGGCCTCCAACAAAGCGGTACCTCCGCAGATCGTGCCGGCGTCGTGGCTGTACACCCAGGACCTGCCCGCGTTGCCGACCGGTTGGCAGCTGGGCGCGAACCTGACCGGTGATGGTTCCACCTACACCAAGGCGCAGGTGCAGGACCAGACGATCGTCCTCACCGACGGCTCTGGCACCAAGCACACGTGGACCAAGTCCGGCACCGGCACCTACACCCCGCCCGCGGGGCAGGACGGCACGCTCGGCCTGGACACGGCAGGCAAGATCACGCTGCACGAGGGTGGCAGCGTCTACAACTTCAACGCCGACGGCACTCTCGCGTCGGAGTCGTCTGTTGTGGACAGCCACAAGCCTGCGGCGAACCTGATGAGCTGGACGGGATCGCCGTCGCGGCTGTCGCAGATCACCGACCCGGTCTCGCAGCGCTCACACAAGCTGTTCTACAACCGGCCCGGTGACGACTGCTACGCCGGTCGCACGCCTCCGGGCGGCTCGGACACGCTGCCGCCGTCGCAGATGTTGTGCCGCATCCAGTACTGGGACGGCACGCAGACCTATCTGTGGTACCGGGGCGGCATGTTTTCACGCATCGAGAACCCCGGTAACGACTTCACGGATTACGGCTTCCACGCCGACGGTGCGCTGTCCGCGGTTCGCGACTCCCGTGCGGTGGACTGGTCCGCTCAGGATCCGGCCAACCGCAACATCATCGAGACCTACACGGTCGTCAACTACGGCACGGTCGGCACCCGCAAGGGGGCGACGAGCGTGCAGGCACCGGCCCCCAACGGGCAGGCCGGTGGTCAGCGTCCCCAGCACGGCTACCGCTACGACCTGCCCAACCGGCAGACCTTTGTGGACATCGCCGGGCTCAACTCGATCTCCGGCTACGCCACGAAGGTGACCTACGACGACGCTGACCGGCAGCTGAGCTCCACCGACGCGACGGGCAAGACGACATCGACGACGTGGAACAGCAAGGACCTGCAACTCACCTCCACGGACGCTGCCGGCCGCGTGTCGTCGACGGTCTACGACCACAACGACAGGGTCACCGACAAGTGGGGACCGGCGCCGGCGAGCTGCTTCACCGGCCAGCAGCCCACGGCGGCCTGCGCGGCCACGATGCCGCACACCCGCACCAACTACGACGAGGGCATGCAGGGTCTGGCCGTGTCGTGGTGGAACAACACCAGCATGACTGGCACGGTCAAGACATACGTGACTGGTGGTCTGGGTGCCAACGGTGTGGTCGACGCTCACTTCGACGGCACCACGCCGCCGGCAGCCGGGCTGGGTGGCGCTGGGTACTCGGCGCGGCTCACCGGTGAGATCACGTTCCCGGACGCGGGTCAGTACACCCTGAAGGTCACGGGTGATGACGGCGTGCGGCTGTGGGTCGACGACCGCCTTGTGGCCGACGGCTGGAAGGACCAGGGGCCGACCCCCTACACCGGCACCTACACCCCGCCGAGCGCGGGAGCGATCAAGCGCATCCGCATCGACTACAACAACACCGGCGGTCCCGGCGACCTGCACCTGTACTGGACACGTCCCGGTGGCAGCGAACAGATCATCCCCGGCGACTTCCTGCGGCCCCGTCACGGCCAGGCCACCTCGACGGTGAAGGAAGAGTCGAACGGAGTGCCCAACGCCGTCAGCTCGACCAGCTACACCGACAACGGCATGGACGCCGGGTACGGCCTGTCCACCAGCATCACGGCAGGCGGCATGACCACCCGGAACGCGTACGAGGCTCCGGGTTCGGGGTATCTGCGCAAGACGGGCAAGACCATGCCGACCGGAGCACAGACGACCTACACCTACTACGGCGACACCGAGACGCGGGACAACCCCTGCACCACCGAAGTGGAGTCGATCAACCAGGGCGGCCTGGCCAAGCTCACCCGGCTGACCACTCCGGCTTCGGGTGCGGCACGCGCCGACGAGCAGATCTTCGATGCTTCCGGCAGGACGGTCGCCAAGGGCGCCAACGGTGTCTGGAGCTGCACCGCCTACGACGGTCGTGACCGGGTGATCTCGGTGAAGTACCCGTCGACCTCCTCGGCAGCGGAACGCACCGTCACGACGAACTACGCCGTGAACGGCGACCCTCTGGTCAGCTCGGTGTCGGACCTGAACGGCACGGTCACCACGAGGGTGGACCTCCTCGGCCGCACGGTCGAGTACACCGACGCCACCGGTGTGCGCACCGAGACCACGTACGACCTGGCCGGTCGTGCGACCTCGGAGAAGGTGACGCCACCCAACGCGGCTGACGCGGCCCAGACGATCACCTCCACCCATGACGACGCGGGCCGCGTTCTCACCGTGAAACTGGGTGCGACGGTGCTGGCCACGGTCACGTACGACGCTGCTGGCGAGGCGGCAACCGTCACCTACACCGGGGGCAGCTCCCTGGCTTCCGTCAGCAAGGACACTGCGGGCCGGGTGGTGTCGCAGAGCTGGAAGACCAGTGACAACGTGCAGGTCGACTCGACGGTGTCCCGCACTCGAGAGGGCACGATCGTCGACGAGTCTCTGGGCGGGGTGGATCCTCGTCCCGGCGCGCCGAACTACGTCTACGACGCGGTGGGCAGGCTGACCGAGGCGTGGGTGGCGGGACACCACTACACCTACGACTTCACCTCGGCCGCGAGCGCGGCGTGTCCGACGGGCACGCAGTCGAACGCGGGTCTGAACACCAACCGGGTCCGGCTGCTGGATGAGACCTCGTCCGGGGTGGCGGAGACCGGTTACTGCTACGACGCCGCCGACCGGCTGCTGGCCGCCGTGGGAGCCAACGCTGTGACCAACGTGCAGTACGACAGCAACGGCAACACCACCCAATACACCAACGGTGGAGCCACGACATTCCTGTCGTGGGACGGCGCGAACCGCAACATCGCGGTGCGCAGCACGGGCAGCGACGCGGCCGACGTCTCCTACATCCGGGACGCCACCGATCGCATCATTCGCCGGACTGCCGCCGCGGGTGACACCGCCACCGACGTCCGTTACGGCTTCACCGGTACCGGCGACACGGCCGACATCACGCTCGGTTCGGACAACCGGTTGCTGTCACGCAGCATCAGCCTGCCCGGCGGTGTGCTGTACACGTGGAAGCCGCAGGCGACCGACTGCACGGTCGACCACCCGACCGTTCGCGGCGATCTCGGGTTGACCACAGGTGCGGACGGCAAGCAGGTCGGCGCCCTGCGGACGTTCACGCCCTACGGCGATCCGCTGAAGGCCAACGGCACGGTTGACCCGGACAACGTGCCGGACAACATGCCCGGTCAGATGGACAACGGCTGGCTTGGACAGCACCAACGGCCCTACGAGCACGCCGGCGCGCTGTCGATCGTCCAGATGGGCGCACGGCCGTACAGCCCGCTGCTCGGCCGCTTCCTGACAGTCGACCCTGTCGACGGCGGATCGGCCAACGACTACGACTACGTCAACGGTGACCCGATCAACTCCAACGACCTCGACGGACGGTGCAACTGGCGCTGGAAGTTCTGGAAACAGGGCACCTGCACCCGTAGCGTGGCCCGTCGTACGTTCCACGTCGTGCGGTTCGCCCAGAACCTGCCGTTCACTGTCAACGCATACGCGTGGGGCCGGATCAACGGTGGCAAGTGCGGGTGGGCACCAGGCTTGATGGTCCACTGCATCAACATGAAGCGCGGGTACGGTGCCCGTGCGGGCATCGCAATCGGAAACGTCTTTCTCTACGGTGGTAAGGACGTCGGGCCGGCGCTCGCCGGACATGAGGCGAAGCACGCCACGCAATGGGCAATGTTCGGACCGGCATTCCCGATCTTGTACGGTGCGGCGGAACTCGTGAAGGGACGACGGTGCAACATCTTCGAGCGACTCGCTGGCGCCAGAGCAGGAAACTACACGTGCTGAGAAAGCTTGCAGTCCCGGTGGTCGCGGGCATCGCTGTGGCGGCTTGTGTGCCACAGGATCCCTTCAGCCCAATCGCGGTCGAGCTAGGGCAGCAAGGAAAGGCCAAGATCCTGCAGACCGACTGCGAGCTCCAGGAGGTCGTCAGTGTCGAAGTGATCGCGATCAACGGTGACGGGAATCTGGACGACAAGGACACCCGGATCTGGCGAGTCGGCTTCAAGTCACCTGCCAAGATCCGCGCGTTCGACGTCGGTGTGGTGCCGGAGGGAGGCGAGGAGCGCGTGCCGTGGAGCGAACCCAAGCGGGACCAAGCCCTCGTCGCGCGGATGCAGACCGCTTCGGGGATGGACCTCACCGAGGACTTCTCGCTGGGAGAGCTTGAAGGCGGCAAGATTCGGCATCATTTCAAGGCCATGACTCGGGAAGAGTTCGAGAAGGAAGCGCCCTGCGCGCTGAAGTGATCGTGAGGTGGAGTGGTACCGCGCCGCGGTCCCACTCCACCTCCACGACTCAGCCTGTTCTATGTGGCACTGCGTAGAAAGAGCGGCATGTTTCGGCGCCTCGCGAAGGTTCCTCTGGCAGTCAGAGTCCTATGTCCTGTTGTGGCGGCGGTGGCAGTTGCCGCGCTCGTCGTGGTGTTCGCCAATGAGGTGATCTCAACAGCGGAGATTCCAGCGCTGAAGGCCTGAGGATGTTCGGGGGAACGCTCGTGCAGGCGCTCTGACGTGCCGCGGGGCCTGGGAGTAGAAGGACGGGGAGCTCCTGATAGGACTGGATTTGCGAAGATCAAATCCCAGTCAGAAA
>NZ_BAABBE010000086.1:0-7394 GCF_039537795.1 Lentzea roselyniae | reverse complement strand
CCTCGCGCACCCGCGGAGCCGGCAACGGCCGGTGGCCCTGCTGATCGTCGTCTGCTGTGGACTGACACACCTGGAGTTCCCATTGCTGTGGGACGATCTGCATGACCGCGGTGTGGCCGTCACAGTGGTACTTGTACTGCGCAACCTGGTCCTCGTGGCCGCCGCCGTCTGGTCCGCGATCCTGCTCCGCACCGGAGGACGGCAACGGCAACACCCTGCGTCAGCCACTTCGGCGGCCTGTTCCTGATCGTCGCTGTCTTCACGTCCGGCCGCCGCTGACGCGGTTCTGGCGGCACGCGGAACCGGTGGTCGCTCTCGCCACCTCGTCGCGGCAGTGCGTCGGGATCAGTCGCTCGGTGATCCGCACCCAGGCGTTGAGCAGCTGGAAGATGATCTCGGTGTCAGAGGCCGGATGAGTTGAGCCCGCGACATTAGGTCCTCAGTTGCATGCGGCCTTGGTGGCGGATCCAGCGGCCGCTGGTGAGGGGCACGCGCGCGATCGATGGCGCGGGGCCTGCGGTCCAGTCCAGGGTGCCGCAGATCGTGTCGAGCCGGGTCTGCGCCAGCGCCGCCGCGACCGCGTGGCGATCGCCTGGGTCGTCCGCCGACCGCAACGCGTGCACGGCGACCTCGACGAGTGCGTGGGCGAGACCGGGTGGCTGGAGCCACGGCCTGCCGGTCACTTTCTCGTAGGCGGCGGCCAGCTCCGCCGCTGATCTGTCGTCCAGCGACGACGGTGCGGACGGCGGGGCGTCCAGGCGACGATCGTGCCCGCGCCGCCCAGCCCGGCCGGCTCGGCGCCGAACGGACAGCTCAGCCAGCGGGAGCAGGTGATCAGCCGCAGCCGCCGCGAACTCCGAGAGGTCCCGTGCGTCGGCCGCGGCGGTGACGACCTGCACGCGTTCGGCCAGGGAGCGGTCCACGTGCCGGTCGAACACCCAGGCTCGCTCCTGGTAGCCGCCGGGTCGACGAGCCTGTGGCCGCGCTGGGCCGCGGTCGGCCTCGAACCCGTTCGCGGGGTCGCGCAACGCGGTGCCCTGCACGCCGTCGTTCCACAGACATCCACGGTCGCGTGCTCGGCGACCCCGTCCCACATGTCGGCGAACGCGCCGGCGATGTCGTCCAGTCCCCAGCAGAAGTGGAACGACCAGGCCTGCTCACCGAGCACAATGATGTCGAACTGCTGCGACGCCACGGTGGTGCGATCACGCTGGTGGCAGGTGATGGACCAGCCACCGCCCTGGCACCGGACGGCACCGTGTTGATCCGGGTCTCCGGGGTGCGGTGGCACCGACGAGAAGCCGACCAGGTTGAGCTCGCTGTCCAGACCAAGGTCGAGGACGGGTCGACGACGCCCTCCACGTGTTAGGCACGCTTGCCGATCACGGCAACTCGCGTGCCGCCAGGTTGTTGGTAAACCTGCTGATAGCCATGGGCGGAACGAAGAGTGAGAGCGGAGGTGGCGGCGGGTACGGAAGGGAGGAGTTCGCAGCTCTACGCCGCGTGCGGTCATACGCCCCGAACAGCGCCACGCTGCCTTCTAACTTGTAGATGCCGAGCACGGTGAGTAGCGCGGGCGCGGTAGGTCTCTGCGTCACAAGCACTGCAACCATTTCCGGCTAACCCGGCGACGAAGGTGGCGGCGCTGCAGGACTTGCACACCGCAAGCTGCAGCGCCGAAAGCCCTGCACGTGATGCCGCACGGTGGGAGCGCACTCACCCCGCTGCAAGCCGGTCATGTCGACGTGATGGTGGGTCGAGCACTTCGTGGCAGCAGGGCACCGTCACTGCCGCAGTCTTCGACCGGGGACGGTTGAAACGGCTGCGGGAGGCGTGACGCATCCCGTCTTGTGTGATCGCTCGCTGTTACTGCTAACTCCGGATCGTGACTTCCTGTGTTCAGATGGACACGGGATCAGTCCCGGCTTTGGGTGTTGGAATTCCAGTACTACACCGAGTTCCCAGAACACATCCTGAGCCGCCGGGACACCGAGCTGACGCGGTCGATCGTGCCTTCGTGGTTGTCGCTCAAGGACTTCCTCGCGGCGCACCGCGACGAGATCGCCGTCTAGTGGCGCGTCCGGAACGTTGGCGAGGTGATTCACGCTCAGCAGGGCACCTCGCGGCACCGCCCCCGCGCCCCCGTACAACCAGTACGAGGACGCGGGGGCGGCACCACGATGCACCCGTCTGACCGCGAATTCCCCCGGCAACGTTCCGGGCCACACCACTAGCGGTAGTGCGCGGCGATCTCGCCGAACACCTCCTTGAAGGCGGCGAACCGCTCGGCGCCGACCTGGCGGGCGAACCCGGCCTCGATGTCCTTGACGATCCTCGCGGCCTGGACCATCTGGTCGCGGCCCATTTCCGTGGGCACCACCAGTTTTGCCCGCCGGTCCGCCGGATCGGGCTGCCTGGCGACGTAGCCGAGGCGTTCGAGCTCGTCGATCAGCGTGCCGATGACCTGCTTGTGCTGGCCGGAGCGCTCGGACAGCTCGCTCGCGCGGCTGCCGTCGAGGGCGAGGTAGGCCATGACCGCGCCGTGGCGTGGGCGCAGGTGCTCGTGGCCCGCCTCGGCGAGGCGGGTGAAGAGCTCCTTCTGGAAGCCCGAGAGCAGGTGCGCGGAGAGCACGCCGATGTCCGACATGCCCAGCATGGTAACGCGTCGGGACGTCAGTCCGAAGAGGACTCAAAGGGCAGCGGTGCATGGGTGGCCCACCTGATGGCGGGCCACCCCAACGCGCTCAGGCCTGCGGCTCGTAGAGGCTGAACGCCGTGCCCTGGTCGTCCCAGCAGTGGGCGATGCGGCCGACGTCCGGCACGGTCTGGACGTCGTCGCTCTTGCCGCCGAGCTCGGCGACCTTGCGCACCGACGCGTCGATGTCGGTGGTGTGGAAGTAGATGCGCGGCTGGGTGAGCTGCGCGTCCTTGACGGCGATCGCGCCCGACGCGCCGTTGGTGATCACGTGGTAGTCGTCGCCCATGAGGCTCGTTTCCCAGCCGAACACGCCGGCGAAGAACGCCCGTGCCCTCGCGGTGTCCTCCGCGGGCAGCTCGAACCAGTTGACCTGTCCGGACATCTCTCGCTCCTCGGGGTTGTCGTTGCTTTGAGCGAAGGACGAGCGAGCGGTCCGGAACTCGACATCAGTCGCCGAGAAATTTCCTGCCGGTGTCGTAGTGGCTGAGAGCTGCGCCAACGGCGGCCGCGACGGTGACCTCGAAGATCTCGTCCTCGGTGTGGTCCTGCTTGAGCCGTGCGATGTCGTCGTCGGTGATGAGGTGGGACGCGGTGCGAACGGTTGCGGCGTAAGAACCCCAGGCCTCGCCACTCGCAGCCGCCCGGCGTAGTTCCGGCGGTGTGTGCGCCGGGGCCTCCAGAACCGCGCGGCGCAGTTCGGCCGTGGTGCCTTCGCCGGGACCGGTGAGGAACCGCGGGAACCGGTAGCCGAACCGGTGCAGCGAGCGGGTGCCGGACTTCAGCTGGCCGGGCTGGAGCTCGAACCCGAACACGTTCGCGAGCCGGTTCACGACCTGGAAGACCAGGCTGACGTTCAGCGCGTCCACCGCGGCGTCGCGCGGCAGGTCGGGCGGGGTGAAGTCGTCGAGAAAAGCCGAGGCGGCCAGCAGCTCCGGCCGCAACGGTGAGGGATCACCGGCGATCTGGATCAGTTCGGCGTGCGTGACGGCGCAGAACGGGCACTGCAGTCGCTCGGACGTGCGCATCGCCAGGTACTCGCGTTCGCCCGCCGTCCAGAACGACGGTCCTCGCATCGTCTTCGCGGTCAGGTCGAGGAACACGCCGCCGAAGAAATCGGGGCGGTACAACAGGGCTTTCGGCACGTCCGACATGGGGACCCGCGAGACGAGCTTCGTGAAGCCGAAGAACATCCGGGCGGGCAGGCGGTGGCCGTGGTCGAGCACGGTGAGTCGCATCAGGGCACCTCCAGTGAACGCAGCCGCCCGGCGAGGAAACGCCGGTCGGCGGGGCTGACCGCCAGCTCGTGCGCGAGCCGGTACGCGGCAACGGCTTCCTCACGCCGATCCAGGCGGCGCAGCAGATCGGCGCGGGCGGAGTGCAGCAGGTGGTAGGACTCCAGCCCGGCGATCCCGTCGATCAGCTTGAGCCCCGCCTCCGGCCCGTCGGCCATCGCGACCGCGACAGCGTGGTTGAGCTCGATCACCGGAGTCGGTGCCACCACGAGGAGTTCGCCGTACAGAGCGGCGATCCGGGACCAGTCCACGGGATCCTGCACGTGCAAGGCCGCGATCACGGCGTGCAGCACGTACGGGCCGGGCGCGCCGAACCGCAGCGCGCGGTCGAGCAGCGTCATGCCCTCTGCGATCTCCTCGACGTTCCAGAGCGCGCGGTCCTGGTCTTCGAGCAGCACGACGTCGCCGTCGGACGTTAGACGGGCCGCGCTGCGCGAGTTGTGCAGCAGCATCAACGCCACCAGCCCGTGCGCCTCGGGTTCGTCGGGCATCAGGGTGGCGACGAGCTTGCCGAGCCGCAGCGCTTCCAGCCGCAGATCGGTGTCCGCCGTCGTGTAGCCCCTGGTGAAGATCAGGTAGATCACCGCGAGGACGCCGGACAGGCGTTCGGGCAGCAGGTGGTCCGCCGGCACCTCGAAGGTGATGCCCGCGTCGCGGATCTTGCGCTTGGCCCTGACCAGGCGCTGGGCCAGCGCGGGTTCGGCGACGAGGAACGACCGTGCGATCTGCGCGGCCGTGAACCCCGCGACCGCCTGGAGTGTGAGCGCTACCCGTGCCTCCTCGTTGAGTGCGGGGTGGCAGCAGGTGAAGATCAGCGACAGCCGTTCGTCGCCCAGGTCTGCCAGCTGTTTCTCGGTCATCGTGACCGGTTCCGGAGGTGTGGGCAGCTTGGTGCGGGCCATCCGCGCGTGCCGGAGCCGGTCGAGCGCGTGGTTGCGGGCGACGGTGAGCAGCCACGCGAACGGATCGTCCGGTACCTGTGCACGTGGCCATTTGCGCAACGCCTGCGAGCACGCCTCCTGCAGCGCGTCCTCGGCCAGCTCGAAGTCGCCGAGCGCCCGCACGAGTGCCGCGAGCATCCGGGACCGGTGCTCGCGGTACACCCGTTCGACCGCGGCCGACGCGAGGTCGCTCATGCCACCCCGTGGTTCAAGCCGGGGATGTGGTCGACCGGCCGCACCTCGATCGTGGAGCCGAAGTGCGCCTGCGGAACCATTTCGGCGAGCTCCAGCGCCTCGTCGAGGTCACGGCAGTTGAGCAGGTAGTACCCGCCGAGGTGCTCGTGCGTCTCGGCGAAGGGCCCGTCCGTCAACATCGCCTTGCCCGCCTGCACCCGCACGGTCGTGGCGGTGCTCGCGGGCTTGAGCGGGTCGCCCGCCACGAACACGCCCCGGCGCCGGCACTCGTCGGCGAAGGCGTTGACCCGCGTGAGGATCTCCTCGAACCGCGGGTCGCCGGGCCCCGGCCGGTCCTCGCAGTTGTAGATCAGGAACATGTAGTGCATCAATGCCCTCCAGTCGTCCTTCCGAGGACGAACGAACCCTCTGGAACTCGACATTCGAGCACGACAGTTTTCTCACGGCGCGGCGAGCGCCTCCGTCGGGGTGAGCCGGGACGCCCTGACCGCCGGGTAGACGCCGGCGACCACGCCGGTCAGCACGGCCGCGGCCAGCTCCGCACCGACCATTTCGACGGGGATCACCGCAGGCCAGCCGTGCGCGGCCGCGTAACCGGCGGTGCCCAGCAGCCCCAGCACGACGCCGGCCGGGCACAGGACGACCGACTCAATCAGGAACTGGGTCCCCACCTGGCCGCGGACGGGCGGTGGTGCCCTTCCGGCGAGCGCGTGTGGCACCTCGGCGGGCCTCAGTTCGGCCGGCAGATCACGGCTCCGCTGCACCGGAAGGCGCAGTGGAGCTGAGGCCGCCCGCGATCGCCGCCACCAGCTCGTAGCTGCGCCGGCGGTCCGCGTGGTGGTGGATCGGCGAGGTGATCATCAGCTCCTCCGTGCCGGTCTCGTCGATCACAGCCTGGAGCTTGCGCGTGATCGTCTCCGGCCCGCCGGTCAGCACGCGGCCGTCGTCGGGGCCGAGGTGCGTGGCCGCGTCCTCGGGGCTGGGCAACAGGATCCGGTCGCCTTCGCGGCGGCTGCGCACCTTCGTCCTGATCGGCCCGGCCAGCCATTCAGCCCGTTCGTCGTCATCCGCGGCGATCACCGACACGCTGACCAGATCCGCCCTGCAGGTCTGGTCCGGGCTGAGGTGCCGCGCGAAGGCGAACGGGATGTTCAACGCCGCCGCCAGCTCGGCGGTTCCTGGGGAGGAACCGAGCAGCCACACCTCCGGCACGTTGCCGCCCCGCACCGGCACGGCGATGGTGTTCCTGGGATCGAGCAACGTGAGCAGCTCTTCCAGCTGTTCGCGGTACGGCGCCGAGCTCCTGCGAAGTGCGGTGACGACGTGCGGCGGCCCACCCGGCGCCCGCCCGACGCCGAGGTCGATCCGGCCGGGGTGCAGCGCCGCGAGCGTGCCGAACTGCTCGGCCACCACGAGTGGCGGGTGGTTCGGCAACAGCACACCACCCGCGCCGATGCGCATTCTTGAAGTGACCGCCGCCAGGTGTCCGGTGAGCACGGCAGGAGCGGAGCTGCCGACCCCGCGCATGCCGTGGTGCTCCGGTACCCAGTACCGGTGGAAGCCCAGCTGTTCCGCCAGCTCCGCGAGATCGGCGGTGTTGCGCAGCGCCTCTCGCGGTGTCGAGCCCTGGACGATCGGCGACGTGTCCAGCACCGACAGGCGAATCCCCATGCCTGCCACACTAGGACGATGCGCATCGACCGGCTGGATCACCTGGTGCTGACCGTCGCCGACCTGACCCGCACGATCGACTTCTACGCCGGCGTCCTCGGCATGGAGGAGGTCACGTTCGAAGACGGCCGCAAGGCACTCGCGTTCGGCCGCGGCAAGATCAACCTGCACGAGGCGGGCCACGAGTTCGAACCCAAGGCCCGCCAGGCGGTTCCCGGCAGCGCCGACCTGTGCTTCATCACCGAGGACCCGCTCGACGAGGTGATCGCGACGCTGCGGGAGCACGGCGTCGCGATCCTCGAAGGCCCGGTCGACCGCACGGGCGCGGTCGGGACGATCCGCAGCGTCTACGTCCGCGACCCGGATGGGAACCTCGTCGAGATCAGCAACTACCAGTTCCTGTATCGAAGTCCCGTTCGATGAGAGTCGCGCCTCAGGCCCGGCTATCGTGAACATGGACTTCGATGCAGGCCCTAGGGCCCGTCCTCAAAGCTGGTTCGTCTGACGTGCTTTGATCTTGTGCCGTGGTGCGCAGGCATGAGCTGACTGATGAGCAGTGGCAGGCGTTGCAGCCGTTGTTGCCGGTCTCGGGCGCGA
>NZ_BAABBE010000085.1:0-7895 GCF_039537795.1 Lentzea roselyniae | reverse complement strand
GTAGTCCCAGTTGCGGACACCACCCAGCTCCTCCGGCAACGACGTGGTCGCCGCCGCCATGATCGAACCGGACGGGACGTGCACGAGGCCCTTCAGCGTCAGCGCCGAGCGCAGCACCATCGGGTCCGAGGTGCCGGTTACGCGCAGGCCGTCGCCGCAGCAGTCGATTCTCGCGTCTCCACAGACACATTCCCAGCCACCCACGTGTAGGCACGGGCCGGTGGGCAGAGCCATCAGGCCCGAGCGAGTCGACTCGATCCGCCCCGCCGGGGAGTCCAAATGGATGGAAGGACGTAAAGTGCAGCAGTGCGGCTGGACATCCGGCGATGAAAGAAGGGGCAAGACTCCTTGCGTGGTCGCTTCATCTTCTGGCTGCTGTCATAGCAGATGCTCTCAACACTGGTCGTAGATTGCCTATTTCTCCGGCTACTGCAAAACGCAAAATTGGAGTTCGTCATGATTCGCAGGATCACCGCAGGTCTTGTCGTCGCCGCGAGTCTCGGGGTCGGGGGTCGTTCGCACCACCAGTGCTGTGGACTGCAACTGTGTGAGGCGGAATGCTGGCAGTAGGATCGAGCTCTGGGTTCGATGATGTGAATCAAGGGCCGGTTGTTTGAATTGGTGTGTTCGCCCCAGAGATCTGACTCGTACTCCGCCGAGGACCTGTGACCTCGAAGCCACCGGGGTCCTCGGCGGTGGCGGACAACGATTCCGGCGCCCCTTTCAGCTGTGCAGGGTGGCGTGAGTGACGCTGAGGAGGTGCGCCCGCCTGTCGGCGCTGGGTGTTCTCACGTTCCGCGTTGATCGTGTGGACCTCATCGCGTTCCGCACGGCGGAACATCGTTTTTTCCAGCATCAGCCGCACACCTAGGCTCGCTGTACAGACCGTTCCGGGTTCGGTCTCACAGGGTTGGCGGTTGCATATGCGGCGTGGCAAAAGCGATGACCGGGAATTCACCGGGTTGACCGTGGTCGGCGCTGTCTTCGGAAGTGCGCTCTTCCTGCCTCCCCTGCTCAACCTGGTTGATCAGAACGAGACAGTCGGGGATATACCCGCATTCATCTTGTACTTGTTCGCGGGATGGCTGTGCGTCATCACGTTGGCCGGCTTGCTCGTTCGATTCTTCGGATGACGTGCGATGCTGCAGACTTGGGTCGTCATCGGTTCATCCGCCGTGTACCTTGCCATCCTGTTCGCGATCGCCTACTACGGTGATCGCCGAGCGGGGACCGGCCGCAGCATCGTCGGCCGCGGCACCATCTACGCGCTATCGCTCGCCGTCTACGCGACTTCGTGGACCTACTACGGCAGCGTCGGGCGAGCAGTGTCGACTGGTTTGGGTTTTCTGCCCATTTACCTCGGTCCTACGATCATGCTCACCTTGGGCTGGCTGGTGCTGCGGCGGATCATTCGCATCAGTCGCCGCCACCGCATCACCTCGCTCGCAGACTTCGTGTCCGCCCGTTACGGCAAGAGCGTGCAGTTGGGTGGGATCGTCACGATCATCGCGGTGATCGGTGTCGTGCCGTACATCGCCCTTCAGCTCAAGGCGGTGTCGAACACGTTTGAGATCCTTCGCCACGCTCCGTCGGTCATACCGCACTCGGAACTGGACCAAGTACCGCTCCTGCAGGACACCGCACTGTACGTTGCGCTGCTGTTGGCGGGGTTCACAATCGTGTTCGGCACCAGGCATCTCGACGCCACGGAACGGCACGAGGGAATGGTCATCGCGATCGCGTTCGAGTCCGTGGTCAAGCTGGTTGCCATCGTCGCCGCCGGCGTGGCCATCACGTGGGGGCTGTATGGCGGGCTGGGCGACCTGTTCAGCCAGGCGCAAGCAGCTGGGCACCAGACGCTGTTCACGTTGGGCAGCAGCACCGGGTCGTGGGTGTGGCTGAACGTGCTGTCGATGTTCGCGATTTTGTTGCTACCCAGGCAGTGGCAGGTCGGGGTGGTCGAGAACGTCGACGAGAAGCACATCAAGCATGCGATGTGGATGACGCCTCTGTACATGCTGGCGATCAGCGTGTTCGTGCTACCGATCGCGGCGGCAGGCCTGCTGCGTTTCGGCACGGCCGGTGACGCGGACACCTTCGTGCTGACCGTTCCCATGGCCGCCGGGTTCGAAGTGTTGACACTGCTGGTGTTCGTGGGTGGGTTGAGCGCAGCGACAGGCATGATCATCGTTGAGACCGTCGCGTTGTCCACCATGGTGTCGAACTCGATCGTGGTGCCGATCTTGCTTCGCCGCACGTACCGAGGCGATCTCGCCCGGTTGATCCTCCTGTCCAGAAGGGTGTCGATCGTCGCGGTGATGTTGCTGGGGTACGCGTACTTCCGGCTCGCGGGGGAGAGCACGGCTCTGGTGTCAATGGGCCTGATCTCGTTCGCGGCGGTCGCGCAGTTTGCGCCGGCGATCATCGGCGGTCTCTTCTGGAAGGGCGGCACGCGCTCCGGTGTACTCGTCGGCCTTCTCGGAGGCTTCGCCGTGTGGGTGTACACGTTGCTGCTGCCCAACTTCGCCGCGACCGGCTGGCTGTCGAGAGACTTCCTGGACCAAGGGCCGTTCGGCGTGGCGATGCTACGGCCCGAACACTTGCTGGGCATCGAAGGCATGGACAACATCAGCCACGGCATGTTCTGGAGCATGCTGGTCAACATCGGTGCGTTCGTCGCAGTGTCGCTGCTGGGCAGGCAGAACCCGCGTGACCAAGCACAGGCTGTGATGTTCGTCGACGCACTGGCTGATCCACGCAAGCCCCGATTGTGGCGAAGCAGGGTGCCGATCAAGACGCTGCATGACGTGCTCCTGCGGTCAATGGGCAATCGGGCGGCGGAGAAGGCGTTCGAAGGCGTCAACACTTCGTCCACAAGGGACGCATCACCGGAGCTGGTGCACCAAGTGGAAACCGTGCTGGCCGGTGCGGTGGGCACCGCATCGGCACGGATGATGTTGAACGCCGTGGCCGGAGAGGAACAGCTCGGCGCTGAGGAGGTGATGGAGATGCTCGACGAGGCCACTCAGGTAGCAGCACTGGAGGAGCGGCACAGGCTGGCACGCGACCTGCACGACTCCGTCTCCCAGTCCTTGTTCTCGATGACCCTGCACACACGCGCGGTGGAACTGGCTTGGAAGAAGCAGGGCGGCGATCCCAGCGGCCCGGTGGCACGCGGCATCAGCGAGCTCCGGTCGCTGACACAGGATGCGCTGACGGAGGTACGCGCTTCGCTGTTCCAGCTGCGACCGGATGCCTTGCGGGAGGACGGGCTGACCGAAGCCATCCGCAAGCAGTCAGCGGCGATCGCCTCGCGCGAGGGCGTCACGATCACGATCGAGGCTCCCGACTACCGGCTACCGCTCGAGCAGCACAACGAGGCAGAACTGTTCCGCGTGATCCAGGAGGCCGTGCACAACGCGATCAAACACGCCCACCCCTCACGCATCGAGATCACGTGCGAAGAGATCGACGACAACATCGTTATCGAAGTGGCTGATGACGGAACCGGTTTCGATCCTTCGGCTACGTCCTCGGGCGGCGGTATGGGCCTGACCGGCATGCGTGAACGGGTGGAGAAGATCGGCGGAAGACTGCAGATCGACAGCTGTCCGACCGGATCGACCTCGGTCCGACTGATGGTCCGCAGCGACGCGGCCAGGTAGGAGTAGTAGTCCCGTGAATCCGATCCGCGTTTTTCTTGTCGACGATCACGCAGTGGTACGTCGTGGCATGCACGCCTTCTTGGGCATGCTCAATGACATCGAGGTGGTCGATGAAGCTGAAGATGGTCAAGTGGCGTTGGAGAAGCTCTCTCTTCGGGCGGAACGGGGCGATCTTCCCGATGTCGTGCTGATGGATCTCCTCATGCCCAGGTTGGACGGCATCGGCGCCACGAGGGCCATCAAACAGCTCTACCCTGACGTCGAGGTTGTCGCACTGACTTCCTTCAGCGAGGCCGAAAGAGTCCATTTGGCGTTAGAAGCGGGCGCATCTGGGTACATGCTCAAGGACGCGGAGGCCGACCAGGTAGGCGCCGCGGTACGCGCTGCCAAGCTCGGACAGGTCCACCTCGACCCAGCTGTCGCGCGCATGCTCACTCGCAACCTGGTAGCGCCCCAGGCCACATCCGCTGTGCTGACCGCGCGCGAACGAGAAGTTCTGATCTTGCTCGCCGATGGACACTCCAACCGCGACATCGCGAACGCGTTGGTCATAAGCGAGCGCACCGCTCGCACGCATGTCAGCAATGTGCTCATGAAACTTGGCCTGTCATCTCGAACACAGGCCGCTCTGTGGGCTGTCCGCGAGGGAATCGTGCAGGGGCCCAGCTTCTCGGGGCGGTGAGGCGCCATGCTGGCCCGACGTGTCAACGGCGCGCGAATTTAGGATCTGGCACGGTTTCCGTGTGACCCTTCGTAGTTGATCATGCTGTGTGTTGATATATCCGCGGCATTGGGGCCGAACTTGGCCTGGCCAGAGGAACGGTGCGCCGGTTCGTGCGCGCCGGCACGGTGGAAGAGTTGCTGGCCAACGACGGCACCGGCCGCCGGCCGAGTCTGCTCGACGAGTTCAAGCCTTATCTGCATCAACGGTGGAACGCGGGCTGCACCACCGCGACGCTGCTGTTCGAGGAGATCAAAGCCCAGGGCTTTCGCGGTCAGTATCAGGTGCTGCGTGACTACCTGCGGCCCTTCCGTGTCAGCGCACAGGTTCCCGAGCCCGCGCCCACCGCGCCGAAGGTCCGCCGGGTCGTGGGCTGGATCATGACCAAGCCCGAGAACATGGCCGACGACGACCAGCGGCAGCTGGACCAGATCCTGGGCCGAAGCCCAGAACTGACTGCGCTGGCAGGACACGTGCGCTCGTTCGCCGCGATGATGTGCACCTTGCGCGGCGATCGTCTCGAGGAGTGGATGGCCGCGGTGGACGCCGACACCCTGCCCGCGTTGCGCTCGTTCGTGATCGGCCTGCGACGCGACCAGGACGCCGTCACCGCGGGACTGACACTGCACTGGAACTCCGGTCCCGTCGAGGGACACGTCAACCGCATCAAGATGCTCAAACGCCAGATGTACGGACGAGCCAACCTCGATCTTCTCCGCAAGCGCATCCTGCTCGCCGACTGACACCGCAACCTGGCAGTTCACGGAAACCGTGCCAGATCCAGTTTTCACGCGTCGCCGAAACGACGACCGGGGCAACAGTGCAGCACCTCGTCGAAGAACGTTCTGCCAGGCGGAACAAAGCTTTGACAAAGCGTTCTCCTCGTGCCGCAGATGCGGCTCGCCCGAACGTAGTAGTTCAGATGACGCAGTGAAAGCCAGTCATCTGCCTCTCAAATTCCCGACTGAAGAGGCGTCTACTAGAAGAGACAACAACACGGCTGAAGACAGAAGGTTCGCCATGCATGGCAACGAAGACGAAGAGATCACCCGCCACCTCTCGTTCTCGGCCACCTCGCACCCCGGAGCTTCTGTCGGCGCGGTGCTTCGTTACAGCACGGCCTCTCCCTACGAGGTGACCGCCACGTTCACCTCACCCGCAGACGGTTCGGTCGTCACCTGGTCATTTGCGCGCGAGCTGTTGTTCGACGGCCTCTTCGTTGCGACGGGCTGCGGCGACGTGTCGGTGCGCCCCGCGCCGCTGGACGCAGACGTGATCCATCTCGAGCTTAGGAGTGACCATGGTCATGCGGTGCTGAGCACGCCGGTGTCAGACGTCGCCGAGTTCCTGGCGGAGACTCACCGCGTGGTGGCGCCCGGTGACGAGTCGCTGTGGTTCAACTTCGACCAGGAACTGCATCGCCTCGTCGAAACCGGATGACCTGTGAACCGCGCTCGGTCTGAGGTCAGTTGCACATCAAAGATTAACCGGGTCTTGAAAGCTCCCAAACCTGGCATCGACGGTGAGATGAAGACTGGCGGCAACGCATGTCGCTGGTGCCGAACTCCCGTGACCGCGACCAGTCATCGTTGAGCCACCATCCGGACACCACACATCGGCAGTGATCGCGGAATCCCCTGCTGAGGCGATCTACGTTCGGGATTAAACGTCAGTGGCGCAGTTCGGATGAGCTCAGAAGCCGATTGCGTGTGCCGGGCCGGATTGCCCGGAGAGCACCATTCTTGGCGAGAAAAAGGGTAGATGTTCCGCGCGAGGTCCTGTTTTTGCGTAAGACTTGATTAAGTGGGTAGCACGATTTGTTTAGCCCGCTCGTTCGCCTGATTTTTTGCGAGAGCATCCAGGGGTACGAACGAAGGCCAGTGGAGGGGCCGCAGGCAGACTCCACTGTGGAGGGAGTCCCTGTGACCGCTGCAACGACCGTTTCGGATCGCACCTCGGATGCCGATCGGAGACTTCCGGCTGCTCTGAGGCTGGCGCTGACGAGGCTCGCTCGTGTGCCGCATCTGCTGGTGGCGTGCGACTACGACGGCACGCTGGCGCCCATCGTCGACGACCCGGCGCGTGCGTTGGCGCTACCGGAGTCAGTCGCCGCGCTGCGTGGTCTGGCGGGCCTGAACGAGACCACCTCAGCCGTGATCTCCGGTCGTGCGCTGCGTGACCTCGCCACACTGTCCCGGCTGCCGGGCGAGGTTCATCTGGTCGGCTCGCACGGCTCCGAGTTCGACATCGACTTCGTGCGCGAGTTGTCGGAACGCGAGCGGGTTCTCCTCGGCCGCGTGCGGGTTCGGCTTGAGATGCTGTTCGGCACGACGCCCGGTCTGCTCCTGGAGGTGAAGCCGGCCAGCGTTGCGCTGCACTACCGTCGCTGCAACCCCGTGGTCGCGCAGTCGTTGATCGCTGATCTTCGGTCTGATTTGTGCACCTGGGCGGGCCTGTACATCTCCGAGGGCAAGGCCGTGATCGAGTTCTCGGTCGTCGAGACGAACAAGGGTCGGGCACTGGACATCCTGCGGCACCAGGTGGGCGCCACCGCGGCGATCTTCCTGGGCGACGACGTGACGGACGAGAAGGCGTTCGCGCGCCTGTCCGGTCCGGACGTCGGCATCCGCGTGGGTGCCGGTGAGTCGCTGGCCGGCTACTACGTGAACGACCCGGCCGACGTGGCCATGGTCCTCGCATTCCTCCTGGAGGAGCGCCGGGCGTGGCTGCACGGTGACCAAGCCGTGCCGATCGAGCGTCTGACGATGCTTGCAAACGAGCGTTCAGTCGCCTTGGTGACGCCGGACGCCAAGGTCAACTGGTTGTGCCACCCCGAGCCGGACTCGGCGGCGATCTTCGCCGACCTGCTCGGTGGTCCGGCCGCCGGTCACTTCTCGATCAAGCCTGAGCACGGTTCGCTGCCGCTGGGCCAGCGCTACCTGCCGGGCACGATGATCGTGGAGACCCGGTGGTCTCGGTTGCTCGTGACGGACTACTTGGAGCACGACCTGGCGTTGCACCGCACGGACCTCGTGCGGCGGATCTCCGGCTCCACGAACGCGGTGATCACGTTCGCGCCGCGACCGGAGTTCGGCCAGGTGCCGGTGCGGCTGCTGCGCGAGCGCGACGGCCTGCGCGTGGTCGGCACGTCCGACCCGATGGTGCTGCGTTCGCCGGGCGTCGACTGGGAGATCACCTCCGACGGCGTGCATGAGACGGCCCGTGCGATTGTTACACCTCGTGAGGGCGTTCCGGTTCTGCTCGAGCTCCGCTGTGGAACCGACGACCTGGGTGTGGCCGCTCTGGATGAACCGTCGCGACATGTCCGTGCCGCGACCTATTGGTCTGACTGGGCGTCCATGTTGACCGTGCCGAGACTCGAGCAGGATCTGGTGCTGCGCTCGGCGCTGACGCTGAAGGGCCTCGTGCACGTCCCGTCCGGTTCGATCATGGCGGCGGCGACCACGTCGTTGCCGGAGGAGCTGGGTGGTGTCCGCAACTGGGACTAT
>NZ_BAABBE010000084.1:0-8020 GCF_039537795.1 Lentzea roselyniae | reverse complement strand
GGCAGGATGACACGGCGGGCACGGCACTCCCAGAAGATCATGAGACTTAGACACTCACATGATCAACCAGAGAGCCGTGCCCGTCCTACGTCCAAACGGCGGACACGACTTTGCCGGAACCCTGGGGTGCCGCCCCAGCGGAGGAGGATGTGGCAGCGCAGGATGCTGCGGTAGTTGTCGATGGTGCGTGGGTCGAGATCGAGGGCGGCGAACCAGGTGGTGGCCCATTGGGCGACGGTGGTCTTGCCGCGGCTGGGGTCTAGCCAGGTGTTGCGGCGCTGGTCGCTCTCGATGTCGTTGGCGTAGTTGTCGGCGGCTTGCTTGGTGGTGAATCCCGAGATGGAGGCGGTGTGTCCGTCTCCGGTGGGGTAGCGGACTCGCCAGGATTGCGGACCGATTTGTTCTGTCCAGGCCATGACAGGCTCCAGTGTGGAGAGAGTTGCTTGTCGGGTCTGGTGTGCGCTTGTGCGGTCATGAACGCAAGTCGACCGGTTGAGGGGCGCGGAGCAACTCTGCTGTTTATGGAACGTCTGGGGTGGGGTGCTCGGCGATGTACTGGGTGGCGGTGTCGTCATCGATGAGCGCGTTGTCGGCCAGCCACTGGACCGCGCGGTGGCGGGCTCGGGAGTCGCGGAAGGCGTACCAGACCGGCAGTAGTTCCGGGTGCTCCTCGTGCAGCTCGAGTTTGAATCTGCGGAAGGCGCCTTTTCCGTCGATCGCCCGCATGAGTCGCCGCTGGGTGTGTTCGTCGGTGACGAGTTCGGCGAAGTCGGCCATGTCCTGGTACCAGATGTACGTGGGCAGTGGGTCGATGCAGATTTCGTCCAGGTCGTCGAGGTCGACGGGTGTTTTGCCGTCGATGCCCAGGTCGGAGGTCCAGAGCAGGACTTCTCCGGTGTCCGGGTTGATCAGCCAGCGGTGTTCGTAGTCGTTCTGGTCCGACAGCGCTTGTGCGATCTCGTCCAGGTCAAGTCGACTGAGGTCCAGCATTCTGACCACGGTAGCGGCCGTGGCGAGATCTGCCCGGTCTGCTGGGGTGGGTACTGTGTTCGGCCGTGGCTGACTCCTTTCTTCCCACGGGTTCGACACTTGTCGACGTTGTCGCGGGTGTGCTGGCCGAGCACGGGCCGATGACGGAGGAGCGGCTTGTTTCCGTTCTGAACGACTGTGGTGTCGTGCTCGGGGCCGACGCGGACGAGGCGTTGGCGGAGGCATTGGACGATGGCGCCGGGGTGCTGGCAGTGCTCACCGACGAGCGGTGGGTGTCGTTGCCGGCTCTGCTGGCCGGCCGGGTGTTCACGCGTCGGTTGAGCGGGCCGGAGGTTGAGCACGACTTTCTCGAGTCGAGTCCGGACCTGGGCCCGGTCGACATGTTGCCCGAGCACGTGGGCTACCAGCGGCTGGTTGACGGCTCACCGGTGATAGGGGTGCTGCCGGGGCTCGACGACGACACGCCGACGGCGCGAGGCGTGCCGCCAGAGGCTGTGGGTGATCTCGGCGCTCTGTTGCTGCCGACCGGCTATCTGGTGGGTAAGGGGCTCAGCGAGGGCGACGTGATCGCGGTGCAGGTCACGGCGGAGGGGCTGCTGCTGAAGGCGGCGCCGGACGAGGTGACGTCGGTGGAAGGGACTGCCGCCGTCGGGCACCGGCTGTCGCAGGTGCTGGCAGCACAATCAGACGAACCCGTGTTGCTGGATGCGGCAGTGTGGACGGCGTGCGCGGACGATGCCACGTTGTTCACCGAGCTGCTGCCTCCGCTCGGGGAGATGCTCGAAGCCTGCGGGTTGGCGTGCGACGGCGAGTGGCTGGCCCCGCCGGGGTTCGACTTCCGGCGGTGGCGCGCGAACGCGCGACTCGGGGCGATCGCCGTGCGGCACGATCTGGATCACGACGAGGCGGTCGCAGTCCTGGCGATCGTGGCGCTGTACGAGCGCATCGCCGACTTGCACGCCGCGGCATCCGATGCTTACGAGGGCGGCGGTGACGCCGCGTTGACCGCGTTCGCCACCGAGATGGCTGGCCAGCCGGAGTCTTCCGGCACCGGTCCGGGCGCTGTGGTCCGATCAGTGCTGCCGGCGCTGGCCGAGCCCGTCGTGGCCGCGGCGGTCCTGACCGAGACGGTCGGAACTGGTAGTGACGGCGCGGCGGCGCTGGGGTTGTTCGCCGAGACGCTTGAGCCGCTGGCACCGCGCGCTGCCCGGCCAGCGTTGCGGTGGCTGCGTGGCAAGGCCCATGAGCGGCTGGGTGACGTCGCCGCGGCCGAGGCTGACTACGAGGCTGCGGAGTCACTGGATCCGCAGTGGCCGCTGGCCTTGAGCGCCCTCGCTCGCTACGCCGGCGATCGCGGTGATGCGACCAGAGCACTTGATTTGCTGCGCCGCGCTGGGGCTTCGTCGGACCATCCGCTGGTCGGATTGCTTGAGCAGTTCGAGGCCGAGCCTCGGTCGGACGTTGGCCGTAATGATCCGTGTTGGTGTGGTTCCGGTCGCAAGTACAAGAAGTGCCACCTTCACCGTGAGCAGCTCCCGTTGGACGAGCGTGCTGGGTGGCTGTACCGGAAGGCGGGCTTGTTCCTGTCCGACGGTCCCCGGCGTGTGGAGATGGCGGATGTCGCGCGCGAGCGGGCGGCGTTCAGCGACAGTCCTTACGGTCTGCTTGACGCGCTGGAGGACCCGCTGGTCGCCGACGCGGTGCTGTTCGAGGGTGGCGGGTTCGCGGAGTTCGTGGCCGTTCGGGGCGCGTTGCTGCCGGAGGACGAGCGGCTGCTGGCCGAGCAGTGGCTGCTCGTCGATCGCTCGGTGTTCGAGGTCGAACAGGTCCACCGCGGCGAGGGCTTGACGGTGCGAGACGTGCGCACCGGCGACGTTCACCAGGTCCGGGAGCGTGCGGCCAGTCGTCAGCTGAAGGTGGGTGCGCTGATCTGTGCCCGCATCGTGCCCGCCGGCGACACGATGCAGATCTTCGGCGGCATCGAACCTGTCGAGCTGCACGAGCGCGACGAACTCATCTCGCTGCTGGACGCTGAGCCCGACCCGATCGATCTGGTCTCCTTCCTCACCCGGCGGTTCGCGCCGCCAGCACTGCGCAACACCGAAGGCGACCCGTTGGTGCTGTGCGAAGTCACCCTGCGGACTGGTGATCCGGCCGCGTTGGTCGCCGAACTGGACGAGACCTACGCCCGCCGTGCCGACGCGCATACTCCACAGTGGATCGAAAGCGTCGCGGACGGGCCTGTCCGCGCGACCCTGAGCCTCGACGGGGCTGATCTGACCGTGCACACCAACAGCGAGGCCCGGCTCGATCGGGTGCTGGACACACTGCGGAAGCTCGATCCGACGCTCACCGTTGTCGAGGAGTCCCGCCAACCCGCGCGCGACACCCGCGAAGCGGCGGCTCTCACGTCCAGGAGCCACTCCGGCGGGGACCAGGTTGATCCCAGGGCAGCGGCTGTGCTCGATAAGTTCATCCGCGACTACGAGCGGAAGTGGCTGGACGAGCCCATCCCCGCCCTGGCCGGATACACGCCCCGGCAGGCCGCCGCCGATCCCACCCGGCGCGACGACCTGATCCGGCTGCTCGACTCCTTCCCCAACCACCTGGACCAACCCGGTCTCATGAGTCCCGAACGCCTGCGCGCCGCGCTCGACCTGGGCTAGCAGGATCATGCAGCCACGTCGTCACCGCCTGCGCAAGCCGGCCCGGCTGGACTCCACACGGGCCTGGGTCCGTTCCGGCGCGCGGGTCACCGTGAAAACGTACGCCAAGTGGTACGGCGTCGACCGCTACACGGCGTACGAGGAACTCACCGCGATCGGCTTTCCGCTCCCGGCCACTGCGTCGCAGTGGGCGCGGCGACCCCCGGTACCACGTGAGGAACGCCGACCTGTCGACGAATCCGACGACCCGGACTGGGTCTGGGTGGATGGCCGAAGGATGTTCGTCGTGGGCTACACCGCAGGCGGAGCACCGTTCGGCTGTTGGGAGGACGAGCTCGACGACGGTCAGTTCACAGCCTGGCACGATTGAGGCGGTCGATGAGGCTGGGTTTGCGTGCGTGCGCGTCACGCAACGCCATGCTGCGCAACGTGAAGGAGTCGAACCGGTCGTCGCGTTCGGCCAGCGCCTGGAGATCGCTGAGCAAGGCCACGGCGGCGTCGTATTCGGTGGGCTTGCGGGTGGCGATCAGCGCCTCGACCTTGTCCCAGGCGGCTTCTTCGTCGTGGGACAGGTCGTCCAGTCGTTTCTGGCGGGCAAGGGCTCGGGCGTGTTCGCGGCGGGCTTCCTCCTCGGCGCGTTGCGCGGCTTCCTGGCGCTGCCGGGCGTCGCGCCTGCGTCGGGCGTTGTCCAGGAGATCGGCCACGGTGCGGCGGCCGGGTGAGGGGACAGACGGCGCCATGATGTCGCGGAATCCGCGCAGTATCTCCATTCGTACAGTCGCAGCGTGTCCCTGGGCGACTTGCAGCAGTAGCCGGTCCTTCTCGTCGGTGGGCAGTTTCGTCAGCCAGGCCGCGAGCTGTTCGGGGGCGTCGGCGGGAACGTCGAGAGGCGGGCTTGCTTCGGCGGCTACCGCGAGCAGGTCCTGGTCGACGCGGAGGAACTCGGCCAGCTCGTGTTGCGGCGCGGTGAGCGTGCGCAGGCCAGGCGGCACAGGTGGTTCGAGTTCGTCGTCCTCGTCGTGGTCGAAGGCGTCTTCGTCGGGCTCCCAGACGCCGTAGTCGGCCAGCCACGCCAAGTAGAGCGCACGGTGGTCACCGGCGGCGAGTTCGTCGTGGATGTCGATGATGGACGACAGTGAGGCCTGCGGTTCGTAGTCCCAGTCGCCGGATTCGTCGTCGTTGGTCAGGCTGAGGACGAGGTGCTGGCCGGCAGTCCAGGCCGTGACCTGGTCGCTGACGCAGTACTGCCCGGCCACGTCCAGGTCGAGCAGGTTGCGGGGCAGGCGGAGCATGATTCGCCGCGTGCCCCAGTTGGCAAAGTAGAGATGTGCGTCGTAGTAGCGCTCCATCAGCTGGTTGGGGTCGCCGCGGAAATCGCCCCAGTGGTATTCGTTGACGAACCTGGTGGCGGTGATCTCCGCGCGGGTGGACAGCGCACCCACCTCGGCCTGTGCCTGTGCGTCGAGGGGGCGGTCGATCGCGACGAACTCGTAGTACTGGTACTCGCTCAACGCACGCTCCCGTACGGCTTCGCCTGGAATCCCGAGTCGTCACCGAGGTGGAAGAACAGGTGCCCGGCGAGCGAACCGTCCTCGGCCAGCGCCGCCCAGCCGCGCCCGCTGACCTGGTCGCCCTCGTCGTGGCCTTCCCAGCTGAACTCGACGAAGGGGCGGCCGTCGCGTTTGGTCCACCGGCAGTCCATCCAGCCGCGGACGGCGACGAAGCCGAACTCACCGGTCCTGTCCTTGGCGAACTTGATGAACCCCGGCTCGACCAGGTCGACGTCATCGAAGTCCCAGTTCGTCATGTCCACGATCCGCCATCGCCCGGTCGGTGTCTTCACGAGTTCTCCCCACTCGATCGCCGATCCGCGAGATTAGCGGGACGCCTCAGTTGCCGGCGCGGGGCGGCTGCTCTGGAGCGTTGGCTGCGTGATGAGAGCACCCTCTGGTGAAATCTCACACTGGATCGGTCTGGAGAAATCTGGAGAGTTCATATGGTCTGAACGGCGTTAGACTGCATTCAACGACGGTGAACGGATCCGTGATGACCAGCGGTTTCGTAATCGCCGCAGGTGGAGGACGTGCCCCGGCTCCTGGCAGTGTGAGGGTCAGGGGTTCGAGTCCCCTCAGCTCCACTTGAATTGAGAGCCCGTCTGGTCGAGCGGTTTCCGCTGGTCAGGCGGTTTTCTTGCTGTTGTGGGTGGATCTTGGGTGATCGTCTGTTGATCGTGTTGCGGTGACCCTATGGAGCAGTTCTGGAGCAGGATTCTCCAGCCTGATCATCAAGCTGGTCGCTGGACTGGGTGATCGTGATGTCCCTCCCACCAGCGGTGTGAGGGTCAGCGGGATTCGTTATGCGGCAAGCGGTCCGGAGACGTGGCGGAACGACGGTTCTGGTGCGGTCGGGTGCGCTTTGACGTTGAGGTCGGCTTCGTGCCAGCGGCGTTGGAGGTCGTTGAGGAGTCGGAGTTCGACTTCGGGCGCGACGTGGGAGTAGACCTCGGTGACGCGGTTGGACAGATGGTGTCCGAGCCGGCGGGCTTGAGCGATCTCGGGAGCTCCGCCGGCGATGAGCCAGGTTTTGTGGCTGTGCCGTAGTCCGTGGAAGGTTAGGCCGGGGCGAATTGGCACCGTGCGGACGCCTGACAGTGGGCGTTCTCCGTTGCCGTTGACGGCGGGTTTGAGTACGCGGCGGATGAAAGTGCTGCGCCACAACCAGGTTCCGCCCTCGGCGGTGAACACGAACTCGTTGTCATGCCGTTCGAGGTGTTTGCGCAGCATGGTGATGAGAAACGGTGGCAGGGTGATGGTGCGGGCCGATGACGCGGTTTTGGGTGAGCCGAGCCAGCGTGTGTGCGCGCTTTCGTGTAGGGAGCCGGTGCGTGGGTCGATGACGATAACGCCGCGATCGAGGTCGACGTTGTCGCGGCGCAGGCCGGTGAGTTCGCCCCAGCGGCATCCGGTCCAGGCGGCGGTGATGATGAGCAGGCCGGCGGTCTCGCTGCCGAGTGCGGCGGCCTGTTCGGCGATGCGCAGGACCTCGGTCGGGGTCGCCCAGACGCGTTCGCGTTCGATGCGGTGGCTGCGTCGTCCGCGGCGTCGGTAGCGGCGGATCGGGTTGGCGGGGATGAGGTGTTCGTCGGCGGCGTCGGTGAGGATCATTGAGAGGACTTTGACGATGGTGGCGACGGTGGTGTTGGCGTAGCCGAGCTGGCGCAGGTCGCTGATCCATTTGTTCACGCCGAGGGCGGTGATCGCGCCCAGTGGTGTGCCGCCCCAGCGGAGCAGGATGTGGCAGCGCAGCACGCTGCGGTAGTTGTCGATGGTGCGCGGGTCGAGGTCGAGCGCGGCGAACCAGGTAACAACCCATTCGGCGACGGTGGTGCGGCCGCGGGTGGGGTCGAGCCAGGTGTTGCGGCGTTGGTCGCTCTCGATGTCGGCGGCGTAGTTGTCTGCGGCGCGTTGTGTGGTAAAGCCGGAGATCGATGCGGTGTGGCCGTCGCCGGTGCGGTAACGGACTCGCCAGGACTGCGTGCCGATCTGTTCTGTCCAGGCCATGACGACCTCCAGGAGTTGATGGTGTCGTCCGTTGTGCGCCGTTGACTGTCTGATCGCAAGTTGAGGTGGTCTGCACTGCATTGTTCTGGCCTGAGGGGGAGCGCCGAGTGGTCTGGCGGCTTGCCACTGGCCCGCGCCGTCTCGCATCGACGTCGGTGGGGACCTGATGATTTGTCGAGACCGGTGAGAAGACCCGCAGGTGCTGCGTTGCGGTTGCGCCAGCGGGTCGTGCCCAGGCAGGCCGAAGCTGAGAGGTGCATGGTGGGCGGTTCGGTGAACAACCGAGATGCTGCGCTGACTGCAGGTCTACGTCGTGGTTCTCGGTCCCGTTGCCGGGTGTGGCTCCTGTGCGTGCCGCGTCTCGCATCGTTCGCCGCAGGCGTCTGGCTCACGCCGATGAGGCTGTGTGATTGCTCTATTTGGAGTCTGTGGTGTGTGATCGACGTTAGCTAGCGTTCCAGCGGGTACGCCGGGTAATTGTGTGGTCACCGGGGGGTGATCATCGCTCGGCGGTGGGCTTAGGGGGGTCATGCTGATGTCGCGTGCTGCGGAGCCGCTTCACAGACCAATGGTCACGATCGTCTGTCTCGCCGGATCACCATCCGCGCGCTCGTCCGGCCTTCGCCGGTCATCGTGACCTGCTGATCGTCGCTTTCTCCTTTGATCTGCCGGGTTTAGCGGGACTGTAAAACGAGCGGTGTAACTCCCGATCATGGAAGTGCACCTGATGACCGACATGATGTCCGGCGTGGAGAACGCCGAGAACTCGAAGCCCGCGACCGGCCTGGACGGCCTGGACGAGCA
>NZ_BAABBE010000083.1:0-8501 GCF_039537795.1 Lentzea roselyniae | reverse complement strand
TCGACGCCGTCCCACCGATCCGGGGCGTGGTCGGCAAACCACGCCGCCGGCCACGCCGCATCTACGCCGACCGCGGCTACGACCACGACAAGTACCGCCGCATGGTCCGAGCCCGCGGCATCACACCCGTCATCGCCCGCCGCGGCGCCGACCACGGCTCCGGCCTGGGCACAGTCCGCTGGCCGGTCGAACGCACCTTCGCCTGGCTCAAAGGCTTCCGGCGACTCCGCGTCCGCACCGAACGTCGAGCCGACGTCCACCAGGCCATCCTCAGTCTCGCCTGCTCGATCATCTGCCTGCGGAAACTCATTCTGAACTGATCACTTAGCCCTGTCGAATCATTGTCCTAAGCGGACTCATTTCTATGCGTGAAACCTGTGCCAGAGTGGTCAGCCTTTGTCGCGGGTGATCGCTGCGAGGACGATCTCCTGCGCTTCGGACAGTTGAGACAGTGCGTCAGGATCCCGGCTGATGCGCTCCACCCCGGCGCGCATTGCGCCGGAAAGCAGTTCCACGGTCAGCTGGACATCATCCAATCCGCAGAACTCGCCGTTGGTGAAGCCGTCTCGAACCACGTTCTCCGCCTCGGCGACGAGTGCGGTGAACGGATTGTGCGGCCGGTCCGGGAGATCGGCCATCAGCGGAGTGGCGTTGGCGAGGAACATCAACCGCATCGCGTGGTTCGTGGACGTGGACAGGATCACCTCGATGATCTCCCGCATCTGTCGGCGGCAGACCAGGCGGACCGCGCGGCGATCACGGCCACGTCCTCGGTCAGCGGCAGGCTCGCCCGCCGGGCCAGCTGCGGGACCAGCGTGCGTTTGTCGTTGGCGTGGTTGTAGAGGGTGTTGCGCGCCAGTCCCGCCTTGGTCGCGATGTGCCCCATGTTGATCGAGTCGTAGTCGCGTTCGAGGACCAGAATCATGATCTGCGCGGCGACCGCCGGGTCGCCCTCGGAGTCGTACAGACGGCGCACAACGGCGATGTTTGGAGAGTCGGACAATTCGTGCTCCTCGACAAATGCGGTCACGTCCTCGGATCGTGGCATCGGATGCCGCTCTTGTGAGGAGGACGGTTTTCTCCCTGGATGGGCCAGCACGGCCGCGATCACGCCGGATGGTGGCCGACAACCCGCCGATGCGAGCTGAACCGCACGGACGTGCTCTCGGCACCTACAGCGCTGGTTCACCATCTTCGACGTTGAGTCTGTCGAACATCACGTCGATTCGACTGGCGCGAAATCGCCTGCGACCGAGCTTCGCGCGGCGGTGGACTGATCATCCCAATAGGACTTCTCCACGGGGCTCGATCTCCGGGCCATGCCCAGCGAGCTGCTTGAATCGTTTCAAGACTACCTGTGTCCACGACGCTCCACCGAGCCGCTGGACCGTTGGGAAAACGCTTACCTGCCTTTGTCGCACCAGGTTCAACTCTTGCGCCGGAGATTGAAACGGTTCATCGTGACTACCCGATGTCCAACGTCGGCCGGTCTCGTGCCCCTTCCGTTCGAAGGAAACCGGTGATGAGAACTCTGGTTCTCGTCAACACCGAGGACTGGATCAACGAGGCCACCGGCGACACACATGTCGGGAGAGAGACGTGATCGCTCGGTTCCGGTCCAGAGTCACAGCGGCACTCACAGCCTTCGCGACGGTGGCGGCCGGGGTGCTGACAGCTCCCCCTCAGGCGCACGCGATCTACGGCACCGCCGACATCAAGCCGATCGAGAGCAACATCGCGGCCAAGTTCTGGGCTACCGCCACGGCGAGCAGCGGCTCGGCCACCGCCCGATCGGCCATCGACGGCAACCCGGCCACCTCCTGGTACGCGGACGGTCCCAGCGCCCGCCAGCAGTTGACCGTCGACCTCGGCGGAGCCTACGACAACCTGCGGAAGGTCAAGGTGCTCTTCGCCGACCGCGGGGTGGCGTACCGGTACACCATCCAGGTCTCGGCCGACGGCCGGCGGTGGAACGAGATCGCCGACAAGTCCCGCAACCGCGCCGCCGAACGGGGCACGGCGCATCTCTTCACCAGGCCGGGAACGCGGTACGTCCGGCTCTCGATCATCGGCACGTCGGGCCACCCCAGGATCGGCGTGAGTGAGCTCCAGGTCTTCAACTACCTGCGTGACGACCTCGTCCTCGGCGCTGACATGTCCTGGATGGACGATCACCAGAACCGGCAGTACTGGGTCAACCCGCAGTCCGCCGACAAGGGCGCCGGGCCGCACCTGCTCGACGTTGCCAAGGACCGCGGCATGGAGTACTCCCGGCTGCGGATCTTCAACGAGCCGAGGAACGAGAGCACCGGCCAGCCGGCGGCGATCCCCCGCCAGGGGCCGGAACGCTCGCTCCAGTCCGCACGGTGGGTCAAGGAGCGGAACATGGGCCTCGGCATCGACTTCCACTACGCGGACTCCTGGGCTGACCCGTCCAAGCAACCGAAACCACGCGCCTGGGCCCAGTTGGAGTTCGGCGATCTGACCAAGGCGGTTTACAGCTACACCCGCGACTACCTCGGCCGGCTGATCCGGCAGGGCACCAAGCCCGACAAGGTCGCCGTCGGGAACGAGATCATCAACGGCTTCATGTACGGCAGCGAGGCGGCCCTCATCGGCACGACCGCCCCGCCCTACTTCGTCGACCAGGCCGACGTCTACCAGTCGAAGCCCGGCGGCGGCCTGCTGTGGCGCTACTGGCAGTCGACCGACCCGGAAGAGCAGCGGCTCTACAACGAGGCCTGGGACCGGTTCACCACGCTCGCCACGGCCGGGATCAAAGCCGTCCGCGACACGTCACCGAAGACCAAGGTCGAGATCCACGTGATCGTCGGCACCGGGCGGCTCGCCAAGACCATGGAATTCTGGCACCAGTTCCTCACCAGGGTGAAAGCCAAGGGCCAGAACCCCGACGTGCTCGCGATCTCCTACTACCCGGAGTGGCACGGTACGCCCGAGGCTCTGGAAGTCAACCTGCACACGATGGCGACGACGTACCCCGGCTACGAGATCGAGATCGCCGAGACCTCCTACCCGGCATCTGGTGGCAACGGCTCGCCGATGCCGAACTCACCGTTCCCCCGCACCGTCCAGGGCCAGGCGGACGCGATCCAGCGGATCTTCCAGGCAGCCAACGACGTGGTCGGCAACCAGGGCACCGGCGTGCTGGTCTGGGAACCGGCGGGCTGGCAGTCGATGTTCCGTGCCGTACCCGGGATGCCCGACACCTGGGAGCCGCACGCGTCGATCAACGTGTTCAACGCGAGCCGGGCCAGGCACGTCCTCGAAGACACAGTCCACGTCACCACCCGCGTGGGCAGGGCACCGGCGCTCCCCTCCGCGGTGCGCGTGCTGACCACCGCGAACAACCGCATCAGCACGGTTCCCGTTCGCTGGCAGGCACTTCCGGATGGAGCGACTGACAGGCCGGGCGAGGTGGTCGTCGGCGGGACGACGGCGCTGGGCAAGGTCACGGCCGTCGTCGACGTGCTCTGAGGACCCGTCACCGTCGATCTCGATGAGTTGGAGGTCGAATGCGCAGTCGAATTTCGACGCGACTGTGCACGTTCACAGAAAATCGGCAGAACCCCATTGCAAGGATCTCCTATCTGCGGTTCCATCCAAGCAAATGGATCGCCACCGAGTCTGTGTACGTTCACAGCCTCACACTCAGCACGAACCCTGATTCACTCGATCAAAGGAGATCGAATGACCGCGTACGGGGATTCGCCGCGCGGGGGCGCCGTTCCGCCAGCGGACGTCGCGCCACCCGCGACGTTGCCGCCCTTCCACCTTCAGCCGGGCTCCGCTCACCGCCCATCTGCGCTGACCTGAGCGTTCGACTCACCTGACGGAGGTCAACCATGCTCATGCATCGACGGCGCGCCACACCACTCGCCGCAGGCGTCGTCGCCTTGACCTTGGCCGGCAACGGTCTCGTCGTCTTGGCGGCTTCGGCTGCGGCGACCCGGTACGAAGCGGAAGCCGCGCCGGCCACCTGCACCGGCTCGATCGAGTCCAACCACACCGGCTACTCCGGCAACGGGTTCTGCAACGGTGACAACACAATCGACGCGGCGACGCAGTTCACCGTGACCGCATCCGCGGCCGGCACGGCGACCATCGCCATCCGGTACGCCAACGGCGCAACCGGCAACCGACCTGCCGACGTGCTCGTCAACGGAGCGCTCGCCCACGCGAACACCGCGTTCGACCCGACCGGCGCCTGGACCGCGTGGGCCACGAAGACGTTCGCCGTACCGGTGCACGCGGGTACGAACACGATCCGGCTGGACCCAGCCACCGCGGCGGGCCTGGCGAACATCGACTACCTCGACCTCGAGACCGGCAGCGCTCCGCCGGTCGAGGGCAAGCAGTTGGAGGATCTCGACCGCGGTCTGGTCAGCGTGCGTTCAGGGTCAGGCAACCTGGTCTCGTGGCGGATGTTCGGGACCGAGCCGGCCTCGACCGGGTTCAACGTGTACCGCGGCACCACGAAGCTCACCTCCTCACCGATCACCCGCTCCACGAACTTCCTGGACTGGGACTTCGCCGGCGAGGAGAACGGCAGGATCACGCAGTGGGGACGAGGTTCGACCAATCCCACGAAGAAGTCCACCTGGGGACAGGAGGACTACCTGGACTCGCGGCTGGAGCTGATGCGCGATCGGCGGTGACGTTGTTGCTCCATTCGGGTAGTTCGCGGGTGGGTGAGCAACGCCGCGCTGTACCCGGACCGTATGACGCGCGGCGGGCCAGGCCTGACCTGATGGCCGGCCGAACACCAAACCACGAGGGGAATCATCATGACATTCAGGGGAATCCTGCTCCGGCTCGCAGGATCCGTCACGGCAGTGGCACTGGTGTTCACCGCAGCGCCGGCAGTCGCCACTGCGGCGCCGCAGGCCGAGTCGCTGTACTGGATCAGGTTCGCGGCGGGTGTCCAACGCTGCCTGGACGCCAACCTCGAAGGCAGCGTGTACACCCATGCCTGTCAAGACAGGAACACCTACCAGCAGTGGGACAACTACGCTCTTGGAAAGTTCAGGCACAAGAGGACCGGGCTGTGCCTGGCCGCCCGGTGCGCCGTCGGTGTTCCTCGCGTCCTGCTCGGTCAGTGCCAGCGACTGGACGACGTCGTCGACGACGAACAAGTACATCATGAACAAGTCGACGGGTCTCTGCCTGGACAACGACGGCGGCCAAGCGGAGGCTGTCGGACTGCGGGTCTGCCGGGCGGGAACCGCATTGTGGACCATGACGAGGCTGACGGACTGACAGGGCGGTGGGCCGTTCGGGAGGACGGCCCACCTTCCACTCCTCTGTGATTCATGGTGGCCGGGCCTGGTCGAGTTGGTAGCGACGTTGATCGAGGCACTCGCGAGCACGCCGAGGATCCAACTTGACTCGGGCAGGTGATTCTGCGCGGCCAAGGCGATCGACACCGTGACCGACCGCCGGATCCAGGTGCTTCTCGCGGCGCGACCGGCGTGCTGCAGGTCGGACAGGGCTGCTTCCGCACGATCACGCTCATCGGCGACGAACCCACCGCTCCTTACGACCGGCCACCGCTGTCGAAGAAGATCCTCTCCGGCGCCTGGACACCCGACCAGTTGTCGTTGCGCTCCCCAGAACGACCTCGGCGCACTCGGCCTGGACACCCGTTTCGGCCGCACCGCCACCGGTGTGGACCTCCAGTCGTCGGCGAACTGGTGCGAGCCGAGATCGAGGAAGAAGTACCGGGCGACCAACTCCTGCCCAGGACCGATGATCCGACTCGAACGAGTTCGCCTCCTTGCAGGATGCACTGCAATGGCTGGATAGCTGCCTCGTCAGTTTCTTCGACTGCGCGAACACTGGGACGACTGGCGCCCGACAGCTGAAATCGCGCTCGAGACGGCCCAGGGGAAACTCCAGTCGCCACAGCGAATCGTGCTTCCTGGCTGGCCCTCGGACACGTCCTGCTGGTAGACACGGGAGTTGGGACTTGCGGAGCTGTCCCAGATGGTCGTTGATCACGGTTTCGAGCGGTGTACGGGCACTGACATCCAGATCTGGTCGTCAGGGTGTGAAGCTGCCGCTGTGGGTGGCTGAGGCTTCTGACCAGTGGGCGTGCGATAGCTTGCCCGTCATGACTGAGCTCGGGCCCGTCGCCTGGCCACCGGCCCCGATCAGGACCGAGCGGCTCGTGCTCCGCGAGTCCGAGGCCGGGGATCGCACGGCGCTCATCGACCTGTTCTCCTCGCCGGAGGTTGGCACCTACATCGGTGGTCCTCGACCGCGCGATGAGCTCGAACGCACGGTGCCTGAGGTGCCTGGGCGACGCCCTGGCTTCTTCGTGATCGATCTCGAAGGAACGGTGATTGGCATAATCACGTTCGATCGGCGCGACGCGGAACGTCCGGGACCCGCTTCTCCTGATGCCGGGGAGGCATGGCTCGGTTATCTGCTTTTGCCGGAGGCGTGGGGACGCGGGTACGCCGCCGAGGCGTGCGTAGCAGCGCTTGGCTGGATTGTCGACGCGCTTCCCGGCGCGCCAGTGGCGCTCTGCACCCAGACTGCCAACGACCGCGCGATGCGCCTTGCGGCGAAGCTGGGGTTCACTGAGGTGGAGAGGTTCGAAGCGTACGGCGCCGAGCAGTGGTTCGGTGTGTGGTCCTCGGTCACGCCGTCCGGTTGAGCTCGTGCTCAGCAGCGCGGATTCAAGGTTTCCGGGCACCGGAGGCAAGTCGATCGGGGTGCCGGCGAGGAGAAGTTCCACACCGTCGTCGGTGACGATCACGCGTTTGGTGGTCAGCTCCGTGATCCGCGCAGGCCGTTGTGCGTAGAGCAGAAGGAAGAGTCCGCCCACGCGGTCGGAGATCGCGGTCGTGTGGTCGGTCAAATCATCCGCGACGCTGCGCGTGCTCGAGGCCTGGACCTTGCTCCCCCGACACGCGGCAGTTCAACCGATCACCGGCTGGCTCCAGCTGCGCAGTCAGGCCGCTTTGCACGCACTCAATGCGTGGCGCGCCACGAAGGACGAAGTCACCGAGGCGAAATCCTGGTCTCAGCGGAAGAACGGCCGTAGCGGCCGATGCAAGGACGCCGACGCCTCACGCCCGCATACCTGCCGGCGCCGCCGTGAGCTCTTTCTGCCGAGTGTTCGCCGAATAGTGGGCGACGGCGATCGCTCCGGCGATCGCCAGGACGAACCCGGCGACCGCGGCGGTCACGTAACCGTCGCGCACGTGATCGCCGAGATAGACCAATCCGACGAACGACGAAAGCGCCGTGTTGGTCGTGAACATGATCGCGCTCACCCCGGTCGGGCCGCCCTTCTGCAACGCCATCGCGAACAGCACCGCCGCGGTGCATCCATGGAGGACGATCGACCAGGCCGCCGGTTCCAGGACGAGCTGCCACGCGGCGTCCGGGAGATGGAGTGTGCGTGCCGAGATGCCGACGACGCTGTACGCGACACCGGAGCCGAATGCCAATGCCACCGTCGCCCAGACGCGGTTGTGGCGTCGGGCGTAGAGGGCGATCGCCGCCACCGGAATCGCTGTGGCCACCAGGATCCACCGCCATTGCGATGGCAGGGCCTGTGCAGGGCTCGGCTCTGCGGACACGCCCAGCAGAACCAGACCGGTCGCGCCGACAACCAGCGCGCCCCATCCCGGTGCACGCAGGCGGAAGCCCATCAAGGCGCTGATCATGGCGGTCACACCGACGCTGAACGCGAGCATCGACTGGACGAGGAACAACGGCAGCCGATGCAATGCCGCAGAGGCGCAGGCGAATCCCAGCAGGTTCACACCGAGACCGAGGAAGTACAGCCACTGACGCCGCAGAGCGATGAGATCGAGAGACCTTCCGCCGTACGCGCCCGCACGCCGGACACCCACAGACTCCAGGACCGAACCACTGCCTGACGCCAGGGTCGCCAGCACAGCGAGGAGGTAACCCAGAGCCATCCGTCCATTGTGTCAGCCGGTGGCCGTAGTGCTTTCACGTCCCCATTGAGGACGGCTGATCCAGCACCCCGCTGTGGCAGGACTCTCCTGCCTCCAGGGCGCTCACCCGGGCGATCTGGAGACCGGGAAACCGCAACAAAGCTTGGCGGCGAGCGATTGAATCGCGCCGAATGGCCCTCCACAGTAGATTCAAGCTGTCCGATAGCGCATGAACACACAAACTGCGCCAGCTTGCCACCTGCGGGGTTCAAGTCCCCTTCAACCGCCAGCGCTGGCACACCGGCCACGACCAGCCTGACACGCACAGGCCATCGAGCCGCGCACTGTCATTCGCCGAGCTTCAGCAAAAGGCGCTGGTAGAGCAGGTGGGTGCAGTGGCCAACTCCGGCCTCGGACACATGAAATGTGGCAAACACACCACATTGACGTGATCTCAACGAGTTTCAGGTGAGCCGTCCGTACTCGAAATGGGTGAGTACGAGTGCGGCTTTGACGATGTGGCCGATCTTGCGTGGGCTGGTGGTGAAGTGCCGCAGGGCGCGCCAG
>NZ_BAABBE010000082.1:0-8924 GCF_039537795.1 Lentzea roselyniae | reverse complement strand
TTCACCCCGCACCCGCGTTCACACACCGAGGCCTGGTCACACTGGCGACGACGCCACCAACACCGCGCCCGGCAATGCCACTACCAGCGACGACTCAAAGATCACGGCCTGCGGCTGTAGTACTAGGTGTTCGTCAACGCGTACGTCCACCGCCACGAACCCTTCACCCTTCCGGTTCGAAAGAGATCTCGACCTGGGCAGGTGGCCGGGAAACGGTCCAGGTGCCAGTGTGTTGCACTGGGGGCTGACCCTGCCGGTCAGTCAATTCCTCGCACGATTCCGGTCTCGAGATTTTCAGCGTCATCGAACCACTCGGCGCGCAACGGAATGGTGCAAAGAGTGGGGAAGTCATCGAACCTCGGTTCGTCGCTGCGCACCTGATCCTGAACGTTCATGGCCGCCTCCGATGGCAGTGTCAACAACACTGACAACTCTACTTCAACCGAACTGTGAGGTTCATCTCGTTGTTCCGTTGGTCGGAACAGGTGTTTGCATGCCCCGAAGACCGGTGTATGTGGTGCACCACATACACCGGTCTTCGTGCACTAAGCCGCTGGGGCGGTGATTGGATCGTTCGCCCACCAGGCGATGCCAGGCGGCTGAGGATATTCCCGGATGTGGCAGTCACGTTCATCGGAAACCGCGACAGTGGTGCGGTCCGGGCGGCGGTAGCGCGCAGTGTTGGCGCTCCAGTCGAGATTTCCTCGGATCCACGCTGAGAGTCCGCCGATGTATTGCCGAGTCTGGGAGGAAATGAAAGTTTCGGTCTGGTCGCGCAGTTCGATGTAGCGGGCCAGTGCAGCGTCACGAAATGCGATGGCTGAGGGCAAGGCGTTCTCAGGGGTGACGCCGTCCTGGTTGGCGATGACGTCAACGAGGTTGATCCTGTCGTCGCCACGCTCGTGTTCCTTGTAGTAGGACGCGATGTCGTTGTCCCAGCCGACCAACGAGCAGGTCATCTCGGTGAGTGCTCGGACTGCGGGCAGGTCGATCTCCGTCGCGGGCACCTCGTAACCTTCGGCGATGTCCAGCGTCATCGCGCAGAGTTCCATGCTGCCGTTGCGGATACGCGCCACCGCGTACTGGTCGAGTGTTGGTGTGGTGCCGGTGCTGCGGAAGGCGGCTTCCCGGACCTGGTAGCTGAAATAGCCCTTCATGGCGTGCACCCGGCGCGCAGTCTGCACCGGGCTGGCGAGCACGTCGAGCCGTCGGTGCAAGTCGGCGAGGGATCGAGCAAGCGGACTGGGGGGACGTGGTGTGCCCGGTCTCGGTGATCGGCCCATTTCGGCGACCAGAACAGCCATGGACGTCGGATCATGGCTGTAGCGACCCTCGTCGCAGTACGCGTCGTCGAACGCGAACAGCCACATCAGACTGTCCGTGGAAAATGGGCCTGGCGGATCATCGCTGACGAGAATGGTTCGTCCGGCGAGTTCACCGGCAATGATCGCCCGCAACCGTCCTGTCTCGCGCTGCTCGTCGTCCAGCTCGAAGCTCTCCAACCAGGCGACGGTATCGCGTTCCATTGCTGCCAGTTGGGGTGAAGCCCCGGTGGAAAAGGGTACCCGAGCAAGGTGGTATCGCTGATGGTCATGCCGCTCAAACTTCTAATCAATTCTTGTTCGTGGTGGTGAGATGTACTTCGAGTTCGTGGACATGTTCCGGTCCCGGTCATTGATGGACGGGCGCGCGTCAAGACCCGGGCGGCGAGCATTGAGTCCAGTTCGGCATACGTTTTCCGTACTCGGGCAAGCCTTTGTTGCAGTGCGTGGCGCGTAGAAACATATCCATAGCCCGCTGCAATGTTGCGAAAAACCTGGAGAAGCTCTCGTGACGATCTTCGCGGTTCTTCGTCAAGTCGGCCGGTTCAACATCTTTGGCCAGTACCTGGTGTCACCTGTTCCGGTTGATCATCAGCTTGGCGAGTACGCGCAGCGCTTCGTCTGTGCCGATGCGGCCGTCCACCGCGTCCAGGGAGTCGAGCGCAAGTTCGTAACAGCGCTCGGCTTCCATTTCCGTCCATTCTTTGCCGCCCGCACGTGCGACCAGGTCGACCGCGTGCGGCACCAGGTCCACCGTGATTGCTTGTGCCCGGTACAGCTCGGTGAGCTCGTCGCCCGCGGCCGTGCCGGACTGCATCGCGGCCACCACTGGCATGCTCTTCTTGTAGCGGAGCAGGTCGGCACCGGCCGGTTTACCCGTCAAAGCAGGGTCGCCGAAGAGGCCGAGTACGTCGTCGACCAGCTGGAACGCGAGTCCCACGTGGTGCCCGAACTGACGCAACGCGGCTGTCTGAGCCGGCGATGCGCCGCTGGCCATGGCGCCGAGCGCGCAGGCACTCGCCACGAGTGCCGCCGTCTTACCTCCCGCCATCTCCAGGTAGTCAGCGGGTGATACGTGGAGCTGCTTCTCCAGGAGCATGTCCTGGTGCTGGCCGGCGCACAGCGCGATCACCGTGGAGTTCAGCTCCGCGCACAGTTCGATCGAGTCGTCGTGGTGGGTGAGCACCTGGCTCGCCAGCGCCAACAACGCGTCACCGATCAGAATGGCATGGGGCACACCGAACTGCGCCCAGACGGTCGGCCTGCCTCGGCGGGTCCGATCGCCGTCCAGAACATCGTCGTGCACCAACGAGAAATTGTGCGCCAGTTCGACTGCGACACCGACACGCACTGCCGTGTCCGACACCTGGCCGCTCACCGCACGAGCGGCACTCAACGCGAACGCCGGGCGAACCATCTTGCCCGTTGCCCCGGTGATGTGGTTGCCGCCGGCATCCCACCAGCCGAAGTGAAACCCCGCACCGATGCGCAGCGGTTCCGGCAGCTGGGCAATGGCGGCGCGCAATGGTCCGTCGATCTGATCGGCACTTCGGCGGAGCACCTCAGTGGCCGTAACCACAGTGCTGTTGGTAGTCACTTGAACCTGCCTTCACTCGCAGCGTCTCTGACATCTGGCTTTGGAACGGGACGGAGAAGTGCAGCCGTATCACCACGCCTCGGGTTCAGCTGCACGCAGACGAGGCCATCGGATGTGGGTCTTGCGCGTGATCCACTCGTCCGTCACGCCGGTCGTTGCGGCGACTTCGGCGTTGCTGACCGCGTGGTCAGGCAAGTAGCTACCGGTCCCGATGATGCCGATGGGGTGGCGCATGGCGTTCCCCTCCTTTCCCGACGAGGTCGGTCGGTTCGCCGGATTGTTCAGCTGTGCTCATAGAGGCGCTTGTGCCCGGAAAGGCCGGCGAAGCGGAACTCGCCGGTGGTTTGCCTTGGCGTCAGGTGATGTCCGCCGTCTTCCGGCAGCGACCGGCTGTGCAATGCCCGGTAGGTGTCGTAGTCGATCGGCCGTCGGCGTTCGATGACGTAGCGGTGGTTCTCGGTGCGCAGGTGGTCCAGGTAGCCGGGAACGACAGTTCCGCCGAAGAACTCGGCGACACAACCGGATCCGTAGCCGGCGAAGGCGATCGGCCGGTCGGTGAGATCACCCGCGTGGTCGAGCAGCGACGCGAGGGCCAGATAGACCGATGCCGTGTACGAGTTGCCCACGACCTCGTTGTAGGCGGTCGTCAGCCGGAGCATCGCCGACATCCGGCCCTCGTCGAGGTCGTGTCCCGCGGTGCTGAACAGGTGCCGATGGGCCTTGAACGCCATCTTCGTGAACGGCTGGTGGTAGCAGAACGCGCCGAACTCGTGCAGCGCCCTGCCGCCTTGCTCCGTGTAGTCCTTCCAGGTCCCTTCCAGCGCCTGCAGGTAGGCGGAGAAGGACTCCTGGCCCGCGACGAGCGCTGTGCTGCGGTAGTTGGGGCGCCAGAATTCCATGACGTCGGAGGTGTGCAGGCCGGACAGCGGTTCCACGCGGATGAGTGTGGGATTCGCGCCGACCAGCATGGCCACCGCAGCGGCGCCCTGGGTGGCCTCGCCGGGGCTGTCGAGCTCGTAGCGCGAGATGTCGCTGGCGATCACGAGAACCTGCTGCGAGGGGTCCCGGTGGGCGAGGCCCATGGCGAACTGCAGCGCCGCGGTGCCCGAGTAGCAGGCCTGCTTCAGCTCGACGACCCTGGTCGACGGTTGGAGGTTCAGCAGCGAGTGGACGTAGACACCGGCCGCCTTGGACTGGTCGATCGACGTCTCGGTGCCCAGCACGACCGTCCGGATCCGGTCGGTGCCCCAGCGCTCCACGATCGGTGCCGCCGCGGCCGCCGCCATGGTGACGATGTCCTCGTCCGCCGCGGGGATGCTCATCGACCGCTGGCCGATACCGATGTGGTACTTGTCGACGTCGGCACCCGTATGCGCGGCGAGCTCGGTGTGCGGGAGGACGAACTCCGTGGTCGCGAAGGACAGGTCGTGAATCCCGACGGGTGTGTTCATGACTGGCTTCCGATCTTCTCGCTGGATCGTTCCAGTGGACATGCGCCCGCATCAGCTCGCCGGGGTTCGTTTGCGCGGCGAGGAGGGAGAGTGCGCCGTACAGCACCGTGGCCGCCGCGAGCACTGCGAGCCTCCTCGCGTTCTCGCCGTGCGCGCGCTCGGCCCTGCACCCCAGCCGGGTCAGATTGGTCTCCACGAAGGGGAGGTTCTTGCCGTTGCCGACGGTTCCGACGATGAGGTTCGGGATGGTGCAGGAGAAGTAGAGGTCGCCGTCGCGGTCCTCGGCCACGGTGACGCCCTGCGAACCTTCGACGATGTTGGCCGCGTCCTGCCCGGTCGCCAGGTAGAACCCCAGCAGCATGTTCGCGTAGTGCGCGTTCGCCTGTAGCGGTACTACTCCCGAAATGCGCCCACCCAGCGCGCATGCGATCGATGGCGCGCTGGTCCTGGTTGCAGAAGAGCGATTCCGCAGTCACCGCCGCCCGCACCCGAGTGCGTGGTGGATGAACTCGACATCGTCGAACTCGTTGCCACCACCGAGCTGATGCTGCTCGACGGCGAGCCGAACGTGGTCGGTTCTTGCGGTCAGCGATCACCTGCGGGCACCCTCTCTGGTTCGGACATGTGGACCTGATGCCCGGCAGGGGCTCGAGCAGGTACGTGAGGAGCCGGTCGGCCGTCGGCGTCGTCATGTTGTGTCCGGAGGCATCTCCGGCGGAGAACTCGAACCGGAGGAACAACAGGTTCGCCGTGATCTCATGGCGGACGTTGACCAGGTCTGCGAACCGGCTGCACGAGCGGACAACCAGTTCCGGATTCCGTCGCTGGCGAGGATGTCCGAGGTGGACGCAGGCCGGCCAGTCCAGCCGACCACGACCGCGAGGTCGCGGGGCGGAGGCAACTGCCGAACATCGAACCCCGGGGAGGACGCTTGGAGCGCACCCGTGAGACCTTTCCGGCGAGCGAGATCGGCAACTGCGGAGCGGTCGGGGGCCTTGTAGGAGATCCAGCCACCCCAGGTGCTGGCCGCGAGATCACCACCGGACGTGCGCGCGTCGACTCGGATGGAGGCCAGCAGCGCCAAGCGAAAGCGTTCCTCGGTGGTGAGCCGGACCCCGCAGTAGACCAGCAGCGCGTCGATCGTCGCCACCGTGACCGCGCCACTGGAGCCGAGACCGAACTTCACGCCGTGATCGCGCAGTCCATTGTGGATCGAAAGCTGGACTTGCGGTACGGGAAGAGCCCACTCGGTCAGCAGTTCGCCCACCACCTCGACCGCGGTCACGACCGGACGCGGTCCGACGGCCTGTGGAAACCCGTTTGCCGTTCGCGACAGGCTTGTCGGCCGGTCGGTGAGGTCCGAGATGACCACCAGATCCTCGTCGGCCGGTGTCACGCTGACGGTGACCTCTCGATCGACCGCGGCCAGGATGGCGGAGGAACTCGGTTCCAGCACCGCGTATTCGCCGGCGACGAACAGCTTGCCGGGAGCGCTTCGAACGATCGTCCCGCTCACGTCCGCACCAACCTGGCGGCAGGACCGACCTCGGCCACCGCGGGTCGGACAGCCCGCCGCGCGTACCGCCGCGGCGACAGTGTCAGCGTCTGCCCGGTGACACAGAATCTTGACGTTCGGCCCAGCGTCCATCGTGGCGTAAGCGGACACCCCGGCGCGCCGCAGTTCGAGCATGGCGTCGAGCACGGTCACTGTCGCCGGCGTGAAGTACCGCACAGCCGGTCGGGCCGCCAGCATCGTGGCGTGCATTCCCAAGGCGTTGCGTTCGGCGATCTCACCGACGCCATCGGGGTTTCCTTGTGCCAGGGCATCCCGCATCTCCTTCAGATCGGCCGCGGCCGAGCCTATGACCAGTTCCGTGTCCCGCTTACCCCAGTACTTGACCAGGGCGACGTTGACATGAGCGGTCGCCGTCGCCTGCGTGTCACCGGCCATCGCGGGTGTACCTCCCCACAGGCACGGTCCAGGTCCGGACCGCGCCCGCCGCACGCAGCGCGCGGCTCACCCGCCAGGCGTCCTTCCCTTCCTGAGCCAGCGCGATGAGGCAGCCGCCCAGACCTCCTCCGCTGATCTTGGCGCCGAGTGCTCCCGCGGACACTGCCGCGGCGGCCATCGTGTCGATCAACGTGGTGCTCAGACCCAGGTCCCGCAAGATGGCGTGACATTCGGTCATCGACCTGCCGAGCCCGCTCGGGTCTCCTCCCGTGAAGTCCCGCGCGGCCGAGCGCACCAGTTCGGAAACCGTGTTCGCGAACTTCCCCGAAGCTCTCGGCCGTTGTTCGAAAGCCTTGCGCACCATGCAGACCGCGTCTATGGTGCGGCCGGCCACGCCGCTGTGCGCGATCACGAACAGACCGTCGAACCCGACCTGCACGTGCTGGGCGACGCCGTTCTCGAACAGCAATGGGGCGACGGCACCTGTGGTGATGGCGTCCACGCCGCTGGCCCTCCCATGGGCGGCGTTCTCCGCGACCTGCACCAACTCGTACACCTCCTGGGGGTGCAACTCACGGCCGAGCAGGTTGGCCAGCGCGAGCACGACCGCCCGCGCACACGCGGCACTGGAGCCGAGTCCCCGGCCTGCTGGGATTTCGCTCTCCAGCACCACTTCGACGCGCAGACCGCCGTTGCCACCGGTCAGCACCTCTGCGATCTGCAGCAGTCCGGGACAGGGGTACGGCGTTGTCCCGGTCGGGCCGCGCATCAGGTCGGGCCCGGTTCGGTGAACTGAGTGGCGTGCGCGGTCATGGTCAATCGCGGTAGCGGAATGGCCAGAGCCGGGGAGCCGTACAGGACAGTGTGTTCGCCGAGCAGGATGCCCTTCGCGTGAGCGCGGCCGGATCCTGATGCGGTTCGCATTCGCGGCGGCGGCACGATCTGAGCGCGGGGGTCGCCGGATCCAGATGCAAGCTGCGCTCTGGGGGACTGGCTCTCGGTCGTCAGGAGCTCCATAGGTAGTCCCACCTCACTGGCACCAGAGCGCGCCCTCGGTCCACACGCGGCACTGGCTCAACGAGTGCACATACGTTGTCAAAAATGATCGATAAATTGCTTTCGCGTGTTATCTGCCTGTCCGCTCATCGCTCCATGGAATGCAGGATCGGTGTAGGAAATGTAGGAGTTAGCCCGCGAAATGAACCGTCTCGGCACGCCATGGTCGGCTCGGATCTTTCGAGCGCGAGGTCCGCTGCCACAGTCGGGCGCTGGCTGATCGCGGCAACTATAAAGCGGTGGTACTAGCACGGCGCTACGAATTTCGACTGACTTTCGTGAGCGTGCGGGCGGTGGTGTTCTCCTTCGTCGCTCGTGCAGCCTCGTGCCCGAGTCAACCTTGCTCGACTGTGATCGCGCCTGCTAGATGCCGTTCCGCCTACAGGGACACTTTCGTCTGTGGTGGTCAGGCCGCTGCGGTCACGTACCGCGCCAGGTGCGGCAACGTCAATGCCGAGGGGTGCCCTGTTAGCTCACGCAGTCATCGTCCAACAGTGTGACATGGCGGCGTCACGTTCCCCGGCGAACGGGTAGAGGGGCAAAGGAGAACGTCCTGCAGGGCATTTCTGCAGTCCTTTCCTTAACTTGTGCGGCATCGTTCCACTGCCATGGTTCGAAGACTTCTTCGTGACCGTGGCGACGGATTGTGCTTGATCGAGGCGCGGTGAGCTTCGAACGAGGCCGGCTTCGTGGTGAGTGCGGTCACGCCGCCGCTCATGCGTTGCGGCGTGGTGCAAGAAGGGGTCAACACCAGCTGTTCGTCGTGCCGTACGTGTACGCAAGCTGCGCAGCCTGGGCGTGAACCTGATCGAACCGGACCGAGAAACGCGAGGTGCCAGTGACCGACTTGCGATCTCCTGCGATCGACACGCCGAGCTCGCTCAGCCGGCTCCGTGTGGCGGCTGATCACTACCGCGAAGCCTTCGGCTGGGAGACCGAAGCCTCTGGGCAAACCGTGGTCGCCACACTCGGTGGCGCACTCGGAGCCGTTGCCGTGGCAGCAACCCGAATACGCGATGTCCTCGCGCCGATCGCGACAATGGGCGAGCCGTGTCCCACTCTCGTGATCCCGCGTTCCACGACGCCGAGCTGGGTCGTGCTCGTCGACACACGTGACTACCTGCCCGACGGTGTGGTCCCCGGCGGCTTGCAGGTGTTGCCCATGTTCACCAGGTTGCCGCTACCTCCGTCCACATTGGATGCAGGCGTGGTGCGGTGGCTGGTCGAACTCGATTACCAGAAACGCTGGCTGCCGTCAGTCGCTTCGGTGTTGCTCGCTGGTGCGTGGAACGCGGGCCATGAGCGTCGCGGTGGTCGGCCGATTCGGAGCCGGCCGACCACCGCAGGTGCGAACCGTGGCGGAACGGGCGGCTGAGCGCCACCCGCGGAGAGCTGAAGTCAGACAGTCTCGGTGATGGGCCGGTCGACCCACGACATCATGTCGCGGAGCTTCTTGCCGGTGGCCTCGATCGGGTGGTTCTCGCCCTCCTGCTGCAGCTTGCGGTAGTTGGCGCGGCCGTTGTCGTCCTCGGCGACCCACTCGGAGG
>NZ_BAABBE010000081.1:0-9245 GCF_039537795.1 Lentzea roselyniae | reverse complement strand
AGGGACTACGGTGAGCATGGGCGTGCCTTCCCGACCGACGCGCCAACGTCGGCCTTGCTTGAGGATCAGCAGATCATCGGGAAGGTACGCCCCTTCCCAACTCATCCACAGATTTCAAGCATTGCTCTACGCCAACTCCATCTCCGCGCTCGACAAGTGGGTGCGTACTGGCCAGAAACCCACTCCGCGGTCGATCGCACGTTCCTGCAACACGTTCGACAGCACCTACGGCAGCGGGTGCTTCTACGACCCGGAGTTCCGTCCCGCGCCATACGGCACGAAGATGCGGCCACGGCCCGGCGGCCTGCGCTGGCCGGCGATGACCGCCGAACAAGAGCGTGCCTGGAGCCGGATCGAAGGTGTGGGGATCGCTCCCCTGAGAACGGACAGCGACACCACTGGCGGCGGCTGGCGCTGTGCGTGCCGAGAAGTACGTCCGTGCAGGTCAGTACGCATCGGCGTGTTACCGGCCATCCGGCATGATCGCGGCTCGTGCTGGTCCTCTTCGACTACCGCGTAGTCCTGCCCGGCCGACAGCTGCACCTTCACCAGCGGCCGTCCTCGAGGAGCCGGACCTGCTTGCCGTCGAGAGTGCTGCGCGCGAAGGCGACGAGTTGTTCGACACCGTGGTGTGCACGCTGGGTCTGTGCGGTGTGCCCGACGCCCGTGCCGCTGTTGCCGAGCTGCACCGCGTGTTGCGCAGCGGCGACAGCTGGTTGTTGCTTGATCACGGCGGCAGCCGGATCATACCGTCCATTTAGGATAGTCTCTGGTTGAGAAGCTGAGTGCGCGGATGTACGGCGACTACCTGACCCGCCGGCCGCTTCTGCCGGTCGAGCAGTCCGGGTTCACCGCGCGGCGCCAAGATCTGCTGAAGCTCGCACCGTGGAACGCCTCGCCGCAGGTCAAAGCCTGAGCTGTGCGTCCGCTGTGTCCGTTCCGGGCTCAGGCCGCGCTGCGTATCCGGCTGATCTATTGTGGACTGTCTTCTCCGCTCAGCGTGCCCTCGGAGGCACCGGTCGCAGCGCGTGCGTTTTCGAGTGCTGTGACTTCTTCTGGCGGGTCCGGCCGCCACAGAGTTCCGGAGACCGCGCGTCCGGCGAGTCCGAGATCGTTCATGCGCTTGGGCAGAGGGGTGGCTTGGTACGTCAGCGGTTTCTCGGCCAGTGGCTGGTGCACCTCGATGAACTGGCCGTGCGGCAGCCGTTTGATCATGCCGGTGGCGATGCCGTGCTCCAGCACTTCGCGGTCTGCGCGTTGCAGTCCGATGCACGCGCGGTAGGTCAGGAAGTAGGCCAGCGGCGGGAGCACCAGCATCCCGATGCGGCCGGCCCAGGTCATGGCGTTGAGCGAGAGCTGGAACTTCTCGGCGATGACGTCGTTGCCGCCTGAGACGAGCAGGACGCCGAAGAACGTGATCGACATGGCACCGAGGCTGGTGCGCACCGGCACGTCCCTGGGGCGCTGGATCAGGTGGTGGTGGGCGTGGTCACGGGTGAGGCGGCGCTCGATCCACGGGTACAGAGCGGCGAGGCCGAGCATGACCAGCGGCAGTATCACCGTGGGCCAGAACTGGGCCGGGATGCGGTAGTTGCCGAGGTACAGCTCCCACGGTGGCCACAAGCGGGTGGAGCCGTCCAGCCAGCCGATGTACCAGTCGGGTTGTGAGCCTGCCGAGACGTGCGCGGGGTTGTAGGGGCCGAACAGCCAGATGGGGTTGATCTGGAACAGTCCGCCCATCAGCCCGAGCACGCCGACGACGGCGGCGAAGAACGCACCGCTCTTGACCGCGAAGACCGGCAGAATGCGGACTCCGACGACGTTGTTCTCGGTGCGTCCCAGGCCGGGGAACTGGGTGTGCTTCTGGTACCAGACCAGTGCGAGGTGCGCTGCGACCAGGGCGACGATGATCGCCGGAAGCAACAGGACGTGCACGAGGTAGAGCCGGGGGATGATCTCGGTGCCGGGGAACTCGGACCCGAAGATCAGCCAGTGCAGCCACGTGCCCGCAACCGGGATGGACTGCACGATCCCGGACATGATCCGCAGGCCCGTGCCGGACAACAGGTCGTCGGGCAGCGAGTAGCCGGCGAACCCCTCCGCCATGCCGAGGATGAACAGCAGGACGCCGATCACCCAGTTCATCTCACGTGGTTTGCGGAAGGCGCCGGTGAAGAACACCCGGAACATGTGCACGACGATGGCCGCCATGAAGATGAGCGCGGCCCAGTGGTGCACCTGCCGGACGAACAGACCACCGCGCACCTCGAACGAGATGTCCAACGCGCTCTCGTACGCCCGTGACATGTCCATGCCGCGCAGGCCGTCGTAGCTGCCGGTGTAGACCACCTCCTCCATCGAGGGATCGAAGAAGAGGCCGAGATACGTGCCGGTCAGCAGCAACACGACGAAGCTGTAGAGCGCCACCTCGCCGAGCAGGAACGACCAGTGCGTCGGGAACACCTTGTTGATCTGCCGCCGGACCGCGGCGGCGAAGTGCAGGCGCTCCTCGGCGAATCCGGCGGCGCCGGCGACGATCCGGCGCGGTGGCCTGGTCGGACGCGTGCTCATGGCTGCAGCTCCCAGAATCCCGGGCCGACGACCTCGGCGAAATCACCGCGAGCGGTGAAGTAGCCGTCCTCGCCGACGGTGATCGGCAGCTCCGGCAGCGGTCTGGTGGCCGGGCCGAAGATCGGTACGGCGCCCGCGAAGACGTCGAACTGCGACTGGTGGCACGGGCACAGCAACCGTCCGGTCTGCTGTTCGTACAACGACGCCGGACAGCCCAGGTGCGTGCACACCTTGGAGTAGGCGTAGAAGTCACCGTGGTGGAAGTCTTCCTGGCCGGGCCGGGTCGTGACCGGGGTGCCCGGCCGGAACCGGAACAGCATCACCGCGCTGTCGGCGCGGCGGAGCGCGGCGTGCAGCTTCTCCGGATCTTCACGTTCGGATTCACGGAACGGGAAGACGGTGACGTAGCCTCCCGCGCGGAGGTCTTCCGGCCGGACGAGCACGACCTCGTCCGGGACGCCGGTGTCCAGCCGCAGGTAGACCGCCTCGCCGTTGGTTTCCTTCCACCCGGTGTGCCACAGCGAGTCCGGGCTGTCGCTGTGTTTCCACGGATCCCGCACCAGCGGCCCGATCGCCATGACCCCGAGGCCGACGCCGAACAGCCCTGCGGAAGTGGCCGCGACACGCCGGAAAGCGGTGCGGCGGTTCAGTCCACCACGGGTGGCGGCATCGCGGAACTCGGCGGCGACCGTGCGTTTGTCCGCCTCCGCCGAACTACCGGAATGTCGTTGCTGGACCGCGAGTTCCTGCGGAAGGAACTTCTTGGCGTAACCGACGGCACCGACCGCGAGACCGAACAGCGTCAGCCCGAACGTCAAGCCGACCATCGGCGTGTAGAGCGTACGGAGGTGGTAGCCGGGTGCGCCTGGCGGGCGGTAGTCGTACGGCCAGAACACGAACACACCGATCAAGGCGAGCGCGGACAGACCGGCGAGCACGAACCAGCCGATGACGTGCCGCATCGCGCGCCGTTCCATGGTCGTGCCCGGCACGGGCCACCGGTCGGCGTACTGCACCAGTTCCACGTCGTCCAGGCGTGTCCCGAGCCGGACCAGCTCGTCGTCGCTCATCCGGTCCAGCTCCTCGGCCCGGATCCCGTCCTTGTCGCGTTCGCTCATGCGCGCGCCCCGATCCAGAGGGCGAGCAGCACGAGGGTGGCGATGCCGACCACCCACGCCACCGCTCCTTCGGACACGGGCCCGAGCGTGCCGAGCGGGTGACCGCCGTAGTTGTTGCGTTCGTGCTGCACCGAATCGACGTAGGCGATGATGTCGCGCTTCTCCTCGGGGGAGAGCTGACGGTCGCCGAACACGGGCATGTTCGACGGGCCGGTCAGCATGGCGGTGTAGATCTGCTCCTCGTTCGCCGGATCGAGGCTGGGCGCGAACTTGCCAGAGGTGAGCGCACCGCCCCTGCCGGTGAAGTTGTGGCAGGCGGCGCAGTTCAGCCGGAACAGCTCACCGCCACGCGCGACGTTCCCGCGCAGCGCGGTGCCCCGCTCGTCCGGCATCTCGGCGCCGCCACCGAAGCTGTGTACGTACGCCATGAGTGCGCGGATCTGGTCCTCGCTGAACTCGGCGGGCTTGCGCTGACCCTGCGCCTGCTGCCGGGGCAGCGGCATGCGTCCCGTCGACACCTGGAAGTAGACCTTCGCCTCGCCCGCCCCGATCAGGCTCGGCCCCCGGCCTTCCACGCCCTGCAGCTGCGGGCCGTGACAGTCGACGCAGGAGTTCAGGTAGAGCTGCTGGCCCTGTCGCGCCAGGCCGGCGTCCTGTGCGGCCGCCGTTTGCCGCTGCGGGGTCAAGGCGCTCGCGACGATCCCGGCGGCGACGAGCGCCAGCAGCAACGAGAACCAGCGCCGGAGCCGGCGCTGGCGAGGGGAGGTGCGCTTTCCTTGCGGCATAACCGCTCCCGTGCCGTCGAACTGGTGGTGGGCCCGGCTGGGCTACCACCTGGGGACGGGTTCAATCCGATTGCGCGCAATTCCCGGTCAGGTGAGCAACTGGCCGCCGGTGACACCGAGGACCTCTCCGGTGACGTAGCTCGACTCGTGCGATGCGAGGAAGACGAAGACCGGTGCCAGTTCGGCGGGTTGTGCGGCGCGGCCCATCGGCGTCTGTGCGCCGAAGTCGTCGACCTTCTCGGCGGGCATCGTGGCGGGGATCAGTGGTGTCCAGACCGGGCCGGGGGCCACCGAGTTGACCCTGATGCCCTTGCCGATGAGGTCGGCCGAAAGGGCTTTGGTGAAGTTGACGATGGCGGCCTTGGTGGCGGCGTAGTCCATGAGCGGGGGGAGAGGGCATGAACGCCTGGATCGACGAGGTGTCGATGATGGCGGCGCCGGGACGCATGAGCGGCACCGCGGCCTTGCAGAGCTCCGGCCCCATCCGTGGGTCTGTGCCGGCATGCGGCTGTTCCTGGTCACCTGGGCGCGGATACTGGGTCCTCGGGTCCTGGCGGGTGTACTGGTCTTCGGACCGTCACACCGCATGAGCGATCCGATGGCGGCGAGCGAGAGCGCCTTGTAACCGACGTCGGCGAACAACACCATCAACCGGTCGGCTTCGCGGCGCACGACCGTGCCCCCGACCCCACTGTTCGTGGCGTACAACGAGTTCGGCGGGTACTCGCCAGGCTCCGGGTCCCCTCGCGGGTTGCGGTGGCTCACTGCGTTGTGAGCACGACCCCGTTGCACGGGCGCCCAGGGGATCGTGCAGCGAGATGGTGAGGTCCTGGTCGGGAACCTGGTGGGTGAGGGAGTGCCCAGCTCCGCACACGACCGTGGTTGAGCTGCTCAACCTGCTCCGTCCGAAGTAGTTCGCCATCCGCATCACGGTGCTGTGCAACGACGTCGAGGCGGAGCCGTGTGGTGCGTCGATCTCGCCGTCGCGCAGCTGTTGCACCAGCGATCCGAGCCACGCCAGTGCCGGGAACCGGTCGGTCATCGCCACCGGATCCGCTGTCGGGTCCGCCATGACGTGGGTCTGCACCGGGACACCGGCCCATCGGCGTACGCCCGCAGTGAGCGCCCGGCTTGCTTCGTCGAACTGTGAACCCTCGGCGGTCTGCCCGCGCCATCCCACGACGGTGTCCGCCCGTGCTGCCGCCGCACACCTGACCGGGGAGGGGGGCGATTCCGACGTCCCAGCCACAAGAATTTCAGTGCGTGAACGGTCCTTGGTGGCGCCGATGCCCGCACGTCGTGTGCAGGCACGCGCCAGCCATCAGCACCACCACGCCGATGAAGATGAACGAGAGCCAGCTGGTCAGCACGCCGGCCGCCACGCACGCCACGCCGGCGAGATCGACGGTGAGCCGCACGGATCGGCGGTTGGCGTGCAGCGGTTCGGCACCGGGTGCGCTCAGTGCCGCGGCCAGATCTGGGTCGTTGACGGCGAGCCAGCGCTCGATCCGGCGGAGCTCGTGGCGTTCGTGGGCGGAGTCCACGGCTCAGTGCTTCGTGTCGCGGTCGGTCGGCGCGAGCACCTTGTCGGTGGTCTTGTCGATGTCGGCGGGTCCTGGTTTGGTGATGGAGACGTGCGACTCGTCGCGCATGCGTTCGACCATGTGCGGGTAGTGCAGCTCGAACGCCGGCCGCTCGGACCGGATCCTCGGAAGTTCGTGGAAGTTGTGGCGTGGCGGGGGCGAGGTGGTGGCCCATTCCAGCGAGTTGCCGAAGCCCCAGGGATCGTCGCGTCCTGCGGGTTCGCCGTAGAGGTAGCTGCGGGCGATGTTGTAGAGGAACGGCAGCACGGACAGGCCGAGCACGAAGGACCCGATGGTGGAGAAGGTGTTGAGAACCGTGAAGTTGTCGCTGGGCAGGTAGTCGGCGTAGCGGCGGGGCATGCCCTGGTTGCCGAGCCAGTGATGGACCAGGAAGGTGCCGTGAAAGCCGAGGAACGTCGTCCAGAAGTGCAGCTTGCCCAGCGGTTCGTCCATCATCCGGCCGGTGATCTTGGGGAACCAGAAGTAGATGCCCGCGTAGGTGGCGAAGACGATGGTGCCGAAGAGGACGTAGTGGAAGTGCGCGACGACGAAGTACGTGTCGGTCACGTGGAAGTCGAGCGGCGGTGAGGCGAGCAGGATGCCGGACAGGCCGCCGAACAGGAACGTGACGATGAACCCGAGGCTGAACAGCATCGGAGTCTCGAACGTGAGTTGTCCCTTCCACATCGTGCCGATCCAGTTGAAGAACTTGATCCCCGTTGGTACGGCGATGATGAACGTGGTGGCGGAGAAGAACAGCAGCAACACCGCGCCAGTGGCGAACATGTGGTGCGCCCACACCACCACCGAGTACAAGGCGATCGCGATCGTCGCGAAGACCAGGCCCTTGTAGCCGAAGAGTGGTTTGCGGCTGAACACCGGGAAGATCTCCGACACGATGCCGAAAAACGGCAGCGCGACGATGTAGACCTCGGGGTGGCCGAAGAACCAGAAGAGGTGCTGCCACAGGATCACGCCGCCGTTGGCCGGGTCGAACACGTGGGCGCCGAGGTGGCGGTCGGCGAGCAGGCCGAGCAGCGCCGCGGTGAGGATCGGGAAGGCGAGCAGCACGAGTATCGACGTGACCAGGATGTTCCAGGTGAAGATCGGCATGCGGAACATCGTCATGCCGGGCGCGCGCAGGCAGACGATGGTGGTGATCATGTTCACCGCGCCGAGGATGGTGCCGAGACCACCGACCACGAGCCCGGAGATCCACAGGTCGCCGCCGATGCCGGGGGAGTGTCGCGCACTCGACAACGGCGTGTAGGCGGTCCAGCCGAAGTCGGCCGCGCCTGCCGGGGTCAGGAACGATCCCACGACGATCAGGCCGCCGAACAGGAACAACCAGTAGGAGAAGGCGTTCAGGCGCGGGAACGCCACATCCGGCGAGCCGATCTGGAGTGGCACCACGAAGTTGGCGAACCCGAACACGATCGGTGTCGCGTAGAGCAGCAGCATCACGGTGCCGTGCATGGTGAACAGCTGGTTGTACTGCTCGTTGGACAGGAACTGCAGGCCGGGCCGGGCGAGTTCACCGCGCATCAGCAACGCCATCACGCCGCCGACCATGAAGAAGCCGAACGACGTGATCATGTACATGATCCCGATCAGCTTGTGGTCGGTGGTGTTCAGCAGCTTCAGGAGGGCGGCGCCCTTGCGACCATGAGCGGTCCTGGTCGGGTGCGGAACGACCGGGCCGGGCTTCAACGTGGTCATGGTTCCCCCTCGGTGGTTCCCCCTCGGCGATGCACGGCAGGCGCGCCGCGCAGTGCCCGGGCTACCCCGCGGAATCCGCACGACACCTGCCGGAGCGCGTCCATCCAGGCGAATCTCCGTGGCACGCGAAGCTTTCTGACCTGCAGTTCGGTGGTGTGCGCGGGGAAGTTCGTTGCGGAGCGCTGGAGGCCGATGTGCGTGTGGTGACGATGATTTGCACGAGCTCGTCGACGCCTACGGGTGGCGACCTGGTATCGGAGTGCCGGCCAGGAGCGCGTTGAGGTGGATCCATCGGTGTTGCGCGCCGTGCCGGCTCAGTTTGAGGTGGACACGTCGAGCGAGTCGCCCGCTCAGTTCCGGCGCGTTCGACAGGCGAACAAGTTGGTGCGCTGGACGAACGTCTGCGTCCTGGGACGCCTGCGGTGAACCAGTGAAAAGGGGTTTTGCTGCGAATCACCGCCGCGGGGTACACACGGAGGAGGTAACGTCCGAATTGTGTGTCCCCAAGCTTCAGCGTGTTCTCGGGCGAGAGGGTGGACGACACGACGTGACCACCATCGAATCTGACGCCTGGACAGTCCCGCCTGCGGGACCGTTCGTGCATCCAGCCCTGTTCTACGTGTCGGACGACGAGTATCTCGCGGTGCTCGTGCCGTTCATCGCCGAGGGCGTGGCCAGCGATCAGCCGGTCGCCGTGGCGGTCCCCGCTGCACGCCTGGAGCTGCTGCGCTCCGCTGCCGGAGATGCGGCGGACAGGGTGACGTGGGTGGACATGACCCAGGCGGGCCGCAATCCAGGGCGGATCATCCCGTTGGTGCTGCGCCGGTTCGCCGACGCGCACCCGGACCGGCACGCGCGTATCGTCGGCGAACCGATCTGGCCTGGCCGTACCGCCACCGAGTATCCGGCCTGCGTGCAGCACGAAGCGTTGATCAACCACGCGTTCGCCGGCAGCGACGTCACCATCCTGTGCCCGTACGACACAGTCGGGCTGGAGGACCACGTGGTTGCCGATGCGCGCGCCACCCATCCCGTGGTGTGGGAGCCGAACCGCCGGTATTCCAGCGATCTCTACGCGCCTGACGAGGTGGTGGCGCGGTACAACCAGCCCCTGCCAGAGCAGCCGGACGTGGACGAGCTCCCGGTCACCGAGCCGACACAACTCAGTGCCGTCCGCCGTTGGGCCGCCGAACGGGCCCGCAGGCACGGACTTGAGGCGGATCGGATCGCGGACCTGGAGTACATCGCCACCGAACTGGTCACGAACAGCCTGGTGCACACCCCCGGTGGATGCCGGCTGCGACTGTGGCGTCACGAGAACCACGTGGTCTGCGAGGTCCGCGACACCGGACAGCTGGCCGACCCCCTCGCCGGACGGAGACCCCGGCCGGCCGGACTGCGCGGCGGACGTGGGGTGCTGCTGGTCAACCAGTTCGCCGATCTCGTGCGCGTCCACGCGACCCCGCACG
>NZ_BAABBE010000080.1:0-9340 GCF_039537795.1 Lentzea roselyniae | reverse complement strand
TGGTACCACGGCATGAAGCGGCTGCGTATTCGCTGGGAGCGCCGCGATGACATCCACGAAGCGTTCCTCGGCTTGGCAACCTGCATCATCTGCTACAGGCACATCAAGATCCTTTGATAGGAACTCTAAGAAGGGCTCACCGACGGAGATCGGCTTCCACAAACACGCCGCGCTTGACTGGAGGTTCCTCTTCGTCGAGCAGCGGTGGTTCTGCGCGTTGAACCCGACCTTCCACTACACGAGCGACGGACAGCACGAGTCACGGCTCACTTCCGACCTCTTGGCGGGGATCAAGAGGCAGGACCGCAATCTCACCGTCCTTGGGCACACCGTGATGTGGACGAGTTACCTCAAGGGTGATGAGGGCGTGTTCGAGCCTAGGGAAACGATCATCACCTATGGGACCTCGTCACGTTGACCGCAGACAGCGGGATCGATGACGACCTCTGGCTCGAGGGGTTGGGCGAGCACGAGTCGGGCGTCGAGGCGGGTGGCGATACCGCCGAGCTTGCTGTGGAGGACATCGAGGAGCTGATGCTGGCCACCGGCCAGTAGGCAGCAATCACCGAGGCCCTTCCGCGCTTTCGGCGGCACGGCCTCGGTGATTCGGAGCGCAAATACCGCGGCGTGTGGTGTATTTGCGCGTGCCATCCGCCCTCTCCGAGTGGGCCGAGCGGCAGGCGTTCATCGACGCCCTGCTGCAGGCCGACCTGCACACCTTCCCCGGAGGAGTGTCCTACTGGGACAAGCAGGACGAGATGCACCAGTCGACCCACAACCACAGCGACTCCTTCCTGCCGTGGCACCGCGAGCTCTGCAACCGCTTCGAGGAACTGCTGCAGCAGTCGAACCCCGATGTCGCCCTGCCACTACTGGGACTGGACACAGGACCCGCGAGCCGCGTCCGACGGCCAGGGCGGCACCGTCGACCTCTCCGCCAGCACCCTCTTCGGCACGATGAACGGAATGGTCGACGGGCCGCTCGCCGCGCTGCACAACGGCGGCGTGCTCGCAGGCAGCCGCGAACGGACCGGAAACCCGGCCGTTCCACCGCAATCCGTCCAGCGCAACGCAGGCACCGGAGCACCGGGGATCAGCTCCGACGCGTCGATCATCGGCAGTGCCGACGCCCTATCCCGAGCTCAGCAGCGTTCCGAAACGAGCTGGAGGGGTGGCACGGCTACGTCGGCGGTCACATCGGTGGCCAGCACCAAACCTTCGAAGATCCGTTCATGTTCCTGTTGCACAGCAACGTCGACCGGTTGTTCGCGATGTGGCAGGGGCAGCCGGGGCAGGAGTGGCGGCTCGATCCCGACCAGGTGTACGGCGACCAGTCGAACACCACGGGAGCCGGCAGCATCCTGGACCCGATGCACCCCTGGAACGGCACGGTCCAGTTCGGCTCACCGATCGACCCGTGGATCGGCGCATCGGCTGCTGTCGAGAGCAAGAACTGCCGCCACCTGTCCGTGGTCCGCCCGCCGTGCTACGACACCCTCCCGCTCACCGTGGAACAAGTCTCACCCGCGGCCGGTGACCCGGTCCGGTTCCTCGACGTGATCGAGCATTTGCCGACCGCCCGCGCGCTGAGGCTGCGCGTCCGCGGCTGTACCGAGGTGACCGTCACTGCGGCGGTGACCGCCCCGTTCACCGTCCTGTCCGCCTCGGTCACCTCGCCGCACCCCAACGGCTTCGAGGCCACCGACCTGCTGATCTGGGTGCTCTGCACGCCGGGCGCTGCGGGCTCGGCGGATTCCGGCACGCTGACCGGCTGGCAGAACTGGGCCTCCGGTACCGGCGGTGCCGCGGCTGCGGACGGCATATCTGGTGCGCATGTAAGGCTCATTGTGCAAGGTCGAACAGCCACGCAGGTCGTTCTCGCGGACATGAAGGTGCGCGTGGTGGAGCGGAACGCACCCATCACCGGTACGCGCGTGTCCAAAGGATGTGGTGATCAATGGCATGGCGTTGGATAAATGTCGCCTGGATGTCTAGCCGCCGAAATCCGTGCCCACTAACGCTCTTGATCCCGGTGTCACCATTCAGGGTGTGGCTGATTACGAGAGCAAGCCCATCAAGTTTCCTTACCGGGTTGCGCAGTCGGAGGCGGAACCTTTCCTGTTCAATGCCTTGACGACGAAGTGTGACTGCGAGTGGGTTGTCGATCTCTACTGGTCGTCAGGCGGGGAATCTGGTGTGACTACCGTAGATGATCATGGAAAGCCATTCCGGACATCCAGTAGCGCTAACGCTGTCACTTGTCAGGTTCTTCAAGAACTGGTGTGACGACGTCCGCACCGGGGGGTCGACTGCTGGGCTGAGGCCCTCGGGCCATACCCCGGCAGCGACCTGGTCGGCGCGCATGTGACTTTGCCCGGCGACGCGATCCACGCCATGCCACCGATGTACGTGCACGGTGCCAACAGCGCGTCCTCTGGCGTGACGACCTGTCCCGATCCGCGCGGTGCGACGTCGAAATGCTCACCGAAGCCGTCACCGTGCTGCTGCTTCTGCCCGCCATCAGCCCTGAGGGTGCGGCGACGCTGCTGTGCCGGATGAGCTCACCAGACCCATCGGGACCATTCCCTTGACACGCGTTCCGGCCTGTGGAACGGAAGACAGCGATAAAGCTGGTGTGAATTAACGTTGCGAGACGTTTCGACCAGAGGTCACCGCCTTCGGCGGACCGACGAGATCGGACTTGAGGAGAACGGATGCCAGATCTGAAGATCCCTGAGGACGGATTGAGCCAGACCGCCCTCTATACCGCCTGGGTGAGGTGCGAGGAAGCCGGACGACCGCAACCGCTGTTCACCGACCCGCTGGCCGGCTTTCTGGTCGCCGAACTGGAAGACCGCCCGGCGCTGGCTGCGTCCGTCGCGCAGATGCGGGCCATCTCCAGTGGCTTCCCCTCCTACCACGTGGTGCGCACCCGGTTCTTTGACGACCGGATCGGGCACGCGCTGGAGGGCGGTGTGCGGCAGGTCGTGGTCCTCGGGGCGGGCGTGGACGGACGTACGACGCGCCTGCCGTGTCCGCCGGGCACCCGCTGGTTCGAGCTTGATCTGCCGGACATGACCGAGTTCAAGACGACCCTGGTCGCGCGGTCCGGCCTGACGCCCACCTGCGAGCGGATCGGGGTGGCTGCTGACTTGAGGACGGACTGGGCGACACCGTTGCGCGCGGCCGGTTTCGACCCAGGGCAGCCGAGTGCCTGGCTGGCCGAGGGGCTCTTGATGCACCTCACGCCGGAGAAGGGTGATGTGCTGCTGGCGGCGCTGACCGCCTTGTCTGCGCCCGGCAGCCACCTGTTCCTCGATCACCTCCAGGCCTCGATGCTCGGCGAACAGGGCGCGCAGTTGCGCGACGGCCTGGACAAACACGGTGTGATCTTCCGCGCGGCCCGCGACGACATCGAGGACTGGCTGGGTGCGGCCGGGTGGCGGGCGAGCGTGTACGCGGGCGTGGATCCCGTGATCGGCCACGGCAGGTCCGTCGCGCCGGTGCCAGCCTCCTGGCTCGCGGCCGCTACGCGCGTCGTCAGTACACCTGGTCACCCAGGGCGACAAAGTCGCGGGAACCGGCCGACGGCGCGTGCCAAAAGTTGACGTAATGCATCTGTTCGCTGAACATCGCGTTGGTTCGATCTTGACTTGAGCTGGAACGCCGGATCCGCTGCCTTCAGTTCGGTGCCTGGGAGAGGCTGGGGCACAGGAGATACTGCGTAGCGGGTTCGGTGTAGATCAGCAAAGGTTGTTCCAGTGCACGGAACGCCCGGGATTTTCTGACTGCTCAAGTGCCGCATAATCGCTCGTGGCAGCGTGAAATTATTTTCGGTCGAACTCTCTCCTGCGTTTGTGGAGAGTGTGTTCGCGCTTGTCGGCCATCTGCCCTCTCACCAGTGGCGAAAGGTCAGGAATTGTTCGAGATTGCGATTATCGGCGGAGGGCCCTCCGCTGCATGTGTTGTTGCAGCGATGGCGTATCGCATCGCTCCTGAAATCCCGATTAACGTCACCGTGTTCGAGCCGGGCCCCAACCTGTGGCGTGGTCGCGTGTTCCAACCGGACGGCGACGAAGTGCTGGCGAACGTGCCCATGGAAGACATGTCGGCCGTCGCGTGGGATCCGGAACACGGCGTGCGATGGTTTCATGAGAATGGTCTCGGCGACCTCGCCGCCGACACCACTGTTCCTCGCCGACACCAAGTCGGCCGATACCTGGAGGACACCGCGGAGCAGGCGATCGCGGCGATGCGTGCTGCTGGTTCGAACGTGGAAATCCGGACTTCGACGGTCACGAGTCTGGAGATGGACGAAGGGAAGTTCTGGACGCACGGCGATGATTGGAAGGCCGGCTCATTCGACCAGGTGGTGCTGTGCCTTGGTGCGACGCCGTCGTACGATCACTACAAACTTTCGAGCAGCGCGGGTTACATTGCTGATGCCTACCCGTTGCGCGAGGCCCTGATCGATGTCCCCGAACAGGCAAGCGTCGGCATCGTCGGTTCAGGCCTGACCGCCATTGACGTGGTGATGGGCCTGAGGGCTCGCGGCCACCGAGGACCGATCACTCTGGGTTCCCGCAACGGTCACCTTCCTTCCGTTCGGCAGCGGCCTGCCCGTCACAAGCTCCAGCACCTCACGGTGCGGCGAATCGAGGAAGTGACCGCGGCGAACGGTGGACTGAGTTTCGACGACGTGGTCGAACTCGCCAAGGCGGAACTCGTCGCGGTCGGCACCTCGATCGCGAAGATCGCAGCCGATTTCTCCTGCACCACACCGGCGGTGACGCGCCTTCGCAATGACCTGGTGCGGGCCATGGAAGATCGCGACCCCGGCTGGCCGGTGCTCAGGGACGGCATGGTGGCGTGCGGCCAGGACGCCTGGTACCTGTTGTCGGACGCCGACAAGATGCGCGTCCGGGCCTGGCACCAGACGTTGATGCGACATTGCTGTCCGATGCCGCCGGCGAACGCCGCTCTGCTGCTGAACATGTTCCACAGTGGGCAGCTCGCCATCACAGGGGGAGTTCGCTCCATTCTGCCGCGATCGACCGGTGGCTTCGACATCGATGCGGAACGGCCAGCGGTAGTCGATGTTGTGATCTCGGCGTCGACACCCGCAAAGCACGAGATTCCACCGGCCGCCCGTCCGCTGGTGGCGTCCATGGAATCCCAGGGGTTGGTAGCGGCCCACCCGTTCGGTGGTGTCCGCGTCGACCGAATCACAAGCCGCCTGGTCTCCCGGCGTGGCGTCGCCGACTCGAAGCTGCACGCGCTGGGAGACCTCACCAACGGCGCATACCTCTTCACGTTCGGAATGCCGGTGCTGGCGGCTCGTGCCGACTGCATCGCGATGGACATCGCCGCCACCATGGGTCTGTTCCCTAAAAGGTCCTAACGGAATGACTGGTGGCGTTGGAGGCGTCGCCCGCAGATGATCGAGCAGGCGAGGCTGAGGAGGGCTTCGTGGATGTCGTCGCGGATCTCCCAGCGGATGCGCAGGCGGCGGATCCAGTGCAGCAGGGCCAGGGTCTGTTCGACGACCCAGCGGTGCACGCCCAGTCCGGAGCCGTGGTCGACGCCGCGGCGGGCGATGAGCGGCCGGATGCCCTTGGTGCGGACCTGTTCGCGGTACTTGTCGTAGGCGCGGTCGGCGTACATCCGGTCGGGTCTGTGCCGAGGGTGGCCACGCCGGCCGCGTACCAGCGGGATGGCGTCGAGCAGTGGTATCAGGTGGGTGACGTCGTTGCGGTTGGCGCCGGTCAATGTCACGGCCAGGGGCACGCCGCCGCCGTCGGTGATCAGGTGGTGCTTGGAGCCCGTCCGGGCGCGGTCGATCGGGCTCGGACCGGTTTTGGGCCGCCCTTCACCGCCCTGACCGACGAGGAATCCACCGCCGCCCGCGACCAGTCCAACGTCCCCACCGACTGCAAGTTCGCCAGCAGCAGCTCGTGCAGCCGCGGCCACACCCCCGCCTCGGCCCAGTCCCACAGCCGCCGCCAGCACGTCATGCCCGACCCGTACCCCAGCTCCTGCGGCAAGAATTCCCACCCCGATGCCCGTGTAGAGCACGAACAGGATGCCGCACAACGCCTTGCGGTCATCGAGTCGCTTACGTCCCGGATACCGGAAGCGCCGCTCGACCTTCGGCAGCAGCGGTTCGATCAACTCCCACAGCTCGTCCTCGACCTCCCAAGGCCGACGCCGGGCCACACCAACCTCCCGCCGGACACGAACCAGCCCGACAAGAGGATTGTAAAACGAGCGGCTCTGCCTCGTAGTCGGTGGTGACGTGGAGTGGTCGTCAGGGCAGAAGGATGCGGTGGCGGAGAAGGTTGAATCCCGCGCGTTTGTGGATCTATCTCTGATGCTCTTGGTGCGGGTGTTGACGCCTTCGGTGCGGCCGTTGTGGTAGGGCAGGGTGACGGCACCGTCCACTGCAGACCGTCGATCTCGCGACCGTTGGTGAGACTGCGTAGGTGCGGCAGATCGACGGCGCGAGCCTGCGCGATCCACTCGGTGAGCTTCACGTCGTTGCCCGCGGCCGGCGTCAGCAGTGCGGCGAAGCCGCGTACCAGACTGGCGAGTGCGGTCATCTCTGGGCAGGCTGCGGCGATTTGCTCCAGCAGGGTCGTGTCCTTCGGGCGCAGGTTCGCGGGTTTGGTGAGCAGGAGGCGGCTGGCGTGACGGGGCGGTCGCCTTCGGCGCGGCACTGGTTGAGGTAGCGGACCAGAAGGTTGGCGCTGCCGGTGCAGCCCAGTTTGCGGATCTCCGCGAGCAGTTGGGTGACAATGATGGCGTTCCAGCAGTCCGGGAATCTGTTCCCGGAACGTCTGCCGCGGGCAGTTCCGGGCCGGGCAGACCAGCCGCCGCACGCGCAGGCGGACGACGACCTGGCGGCCATCGACCGGCACGTCCTTCACCGTCCGCTGGTGATACCCGTGCACCTTCGCCGTCGCAGTCCCGCAGACCGGACACGGCACGGCCACATCCCGAGTGCGGGCCGTGACCACCACCATGCCACCGCCCTCCGTCACGTCCTCGATAACCAACGCCGACAGTCCGGAGAACACTGTCCCCACAAGGGAATCGACAGTAATCACAAGATCATGATCGCGAACCGCTCCTCGCCGTCACCACCGACTACGCGCCAGAGCCGCTCGTTTGACACACCCCCGACAAGATCAAACTATAGGCACAGAAGCGAATGTCAGCACCAGAAACTCCGCAGGCCGCAGAGGTGCATCTCCGGATCGCTCAGCTTGGGGAGGAGATTCGAACTCCAGGTGGCCCATCCTTGAGCAAGAGTCCAACCGCAATCACTCGACCAGCCTCAGCGGTGTGGTGCTCAGGACACCGGTGAGAAGGGTCGTCAAGCAGATCGGGAAGCTGTGCGGGCAGCAGTTTGTCCGTGCACTCGCGGAGTTCAGCAGTTAGCCACCATCGACGTTCGATCAGTCCGCCTTCTCGTTCTCAGTGGGCTTGAGCGTCACCTTCGGCGCCGCGTCCGCGGCACGAGTCAGGAAGACGTGATCGATGCGGTGATGGTTCCCGGATCCACAGCTTGCGGCCCAGCGCTGGAAGAACGATCCGGTCTCCTCCGCTACTTCGCGGCGTGCGGCGTCGGCCGGCTCCTCGCCGTCGTCCAAACCGCCACCGGGCAGCTCCCACCAGTCGTGGCAGCGGTCGTGCGGGTTGGTCGCAGGCGTGAATGAGTAGCACGCGGTCGTGAGCGTCGAGCAGCAGCACTTGAGCCCCGATGCGTTGGGGTGAGGGTGGTGGACATCCGGCGGGCGTTCCTCGCGGTCGGCTGGCTGGGCGGCAGCCTGCGCGAGTGGTGCCGGGCTTCGTACGGCGGCTGATGGGCTTGAGACGCATGGACGCTGCCTCGATTGACCCGCGTGACAACCTGGTCACGAACATAACGGTGTGGGAGTCGCGAAGGCGATGTGGGAATTTACCTACCGTTCGGAGCATCGAGAGTTCATGCAGCGGCGCCGCGAATGGTTCCTTCTTCAGGCTTAGGCATCCACAGTGCTGTGGTGGTTCCAGTCGGCCATATCCCACTGTCTTCGAGGCCGACGAACGGTTGAATCTACTGCGGGAGATGGGCCCAACACCACAGGCATTCACTTTCGCCCACTCGTACGAACCGACTGGCGAACTCGTTGCTGCCTGATCTACCGGGTTGAGCGGGCGGGCTGTTGTTGCCCTCGTAGAGGATCCTGGTCCAGACCCTCCGCTCAACAGCTCGAACCTCCACCGTCGATGAGACCACGATCTCGACGTAACCGCGGTGACTGGCCGCCAGCTCGAAAGGGAGGGGCGTTGTCCTGCGAACACTGGGCTGAACTTCCGCGAACCCCGCTTGGTGAGATGTCTGTGGCGTCTCTGTGCGGGTTCGCGGCGCTTTAGCCAGCGGTGTGAGTGTGGTACAAGGCGCACCAGCAGCAAGCTCCTGCACTGGCCTCCGCTTCTGCGTGGATGTGGATGAACTTCACCAGTTCCGCGTCGTCGCACACCTCTTCGCTAGGACGTGAGCACGGCGAACGCCAAACCTCATCTCCCCGGCACCCGTGAGGGACGCCGCCCCCGACCACGCGGTGCGGCCTGGCGCACGCATCGCCAGTGCCCACGCGGTCGTTCGTCGTCGCGTTCAGCCTTCCAAGACCAGACGCTCATCGTTGGACAGGGATCAGCGGCACCAACTCCGGACTCGGCACGCGCGTGCCTGGCCCGCCGAAGATCCGACAAACTCAGAAGACTAGGGAGTTTCCCGCGGGCGCATGACGCCGATGCTCCACAAACTGGGACAGCGCATGCAGGAACGAACGTCGGGAGGGCCGACATGGTGACCGCCAACGAGAGGCTGCTCACAACGCTGCAACGGGAGGATGCCGTCGAGGACGGTGGCCATCTCGATCCCATGGATCGAGTCACCTGTCGCAGCCATCGGAGATGGCTGCACGACTGCGTCTCGTCACCGCTCCACGCCAACGCGGCCACTGGCTATCGGTGGTGCCGCCGATGCGACCGGGCCGCACTCGTTGCCGTGGACGAACTCGTCGGAGATCTGACGATCAGTTGTGCGATCTGCGGTCTCTGCCCGACCAGCCGGGCCAACCGCACACTGATGGAACACTGCCGGCGCAGCCTGGCGCTCGCGCGACTAGCGGTATGAGCCGCCCTGCCGTCGCTTCGCTTTGCGGTGCGGAATTTGTCAAGGTGATTGAGACCAGTGGGTGTTAGGCGGCTTCTGTGTCGGCGTGTTGATCGGTGTCGTTGGCCGGCCGGTTGATCCAGACGGTGTCGGGTAGGTCGAGCATCTTCGGCGCTG
>NZ_BAABBE010000079.1:0-9583 GCF_039537795.1 Lentzea roselyniae | reverse complement strand
TTGGTTTCATCGACGAGTACCGCCAGGTCTACGGCGTCGAGTCGATCTGTGATGTGCTCACCGAGCACGGAATCCAGATCGCGCCCAGGACCTACCGCAAGGCCCGCCGCCGGCCACCCTCGGCCCGGGATGTCACCGATGCCTATCTGGAGAACGCCCTGCGCGAGCTGCGGGGCAAGCCAGAGCAGATGTACGGGCGCCGCAAGATGACCCGCTATCTGCGTCGTCAGGGCCACGACGTGGCGTTCTGCACCGTGGACCGGATCATGCGCAGGCTCGGTCTCAACGGCGTGGTCAGAGGCCGCAAGCAGCGCACCACGATCCCGGCCAAGGACGGGATACGCGCCGCAGACAGGCTCAACCGCGACCTTCACCGCGACCGCGCCGAACCTGGTCTGGGTCGCTGACTTCACCTACGTCTCCACGTGGGCAGGCTGGGCCTACGTGGCGTTCGTGTTCGACGCCTACTCCCGCGCGATCGTCGGCTGGACCGCGTCCGGCTCGAGGACGACCGCGCTGGTGTCGAAGGCTCTCAACATGGCCGTGTGGCGCCGTGATCATTATGGCTACCCGGTCGAGCCCGGGCTGATCCACCACTCGGATGCCGGCAGTCAGCTTGAGTTCAACCGGTCGTCGCAACACCGGCTTGGTGGAGCAACAGTAGCTGATCGTTGAGGGCTTCGGCTGGTGTCCGCCAACTGAGTGTCTTGCGAGGCCTGCTATTGAGCGTGGTGGCAACGGCGTCGAGTTCGTCGCGGCTCCAGCGGGACAGGTCGGTGCCCTTGGGGAAGTACTGGCGCAGCAAGCCATTGGTGTTCTCGTTGGTGCCGCGTTGCCAAGGGCTGTGCGGGTCGGCGAAGTAGACCTCGATGCCGCTGTCGATGCGCAACTGGGCGTGCTGGGCCATCTCCTTGCCCCGATCCCAGGTCAAAGATCGTCGCAGTTGTTCGGGCAGGGTGGCGATGGCCGAGGCGATCGCGTCTCGGACGGCCTCGGCGCCGCGGCCGGCCAGGGCGGGGCCGTTCTTCACGCGCGGTTCGACGCCGTGACCGTCCATGCGGGGCAGGTGCAACAGCAACGTGAACCTGGTGGACCGTTCGACCAGCGTGCCGATCGCGGAGCTGCCCAAGCCGATGATCAGGTCTCCCTCCCAGTGCCCGGGAACCGCGCGGTCGGCGGCCTCGGCGGGCCGCTGGCTGATCATCACCTCGGGCGTGACCATCCCGTCTGGGCGTTTGCGGGCACGAGAACGGGGAGCCTGCAACGCTCGGCCGGTGCGCAGGCAGGTGACCAGCTCGCGCTTGAGCGCCCCGCGGCTCTGGACATACAGCGCCTGGTAGATCGCCTCGTGTGAGATGCGCATGGGACTCATCCTCCGGGAAGTCCGCCTTCAGCCGGTGGGAGATCTGTTCCGGGCTCCACGCGTTCGCCCATCGCCGGTCTTGGCGCCGTGGCTTGTTGCGGCCCTTCCACGGCGCCGTCCCCGGTCCCGTCACCGGTGTCCCGTCCGGGCGGCGGACCTGGCCCGCAAGCCGCTCCTGCACGTACTCGCGCAACGGCTCGTTGACAACCAGCTTCGCTGGCTTGGGACGCCGCGCCAGTAGCTCCGTTTTCCACTGCGCGACCGAAGCCCGATAGTCGAGCTTGCCTCCACGAGTGGCCGCGTTGCGCCGCAACTCCCGGGAGATCGTCGAGGGATCACGACCCAGCTGACGGGCGATCTCTCTCACCCCAGCGCCCTGAGCTTTGAGTATGGCGATCTCTTCCCGCTCCTCAAAGGACAGATACCGGCCGGACAACGAAGTGACCATGAACGTCGGCATGCCGCCACGCTCCCGGAACCACCGGCTGCCAGCCGCTTGCGACACGCCGACCGCGATCGCGGCGTCCTCACTGGTGAGCCCCCTGGCGATCTCATGCCAGAACAACCGCTCCACATCCCGACGAAGCGACGGAGCCCCCGGCGACTTCATCGCCGACCTGCCCGTCAACGCCTTCATCCACCCCGCCGGCCTGCCCATCAACACCTCCAGAATCGAAGTGTTGCGACGACCGATTAAATCCGCCCAGTACACGTCGGTGAAGTTCACCGAATCCCTTGCTCTGCAAGGACTCTCGGCGTCTATAGGCTCGGTGGGCGATGCCTATGACAACGCTCTAGCGGAGTCGATCATCGGCTTGTTCAAGACTGAGGTGGTCAACCGCCACGGTCCGTTCAAGACCCTCGCCGAGGTCGAGTTCGCGCTCATGGAATGGGCAGACTGGTACAACAACGCCCGCCTGCACTCGCGTCTGGACTACCTGACCCCGGCCGAGTACGAAGCCGCGTACTACTCTCAACACCCGCCACGCCGACCGGCGCTGGTCTGAAACCGAAGCCGGTCTCAAATCCGTGACGGTTCAGTTCGAACCGCAACGCCTCGCCTTCCTGCACCGCCAGCACGCCGGCGTGGTCATCGATCACCGCAAGGGCAAGATGCTGTTCCTGGTCAGCGACACCACGCATGGCGATGGCGACCCGCCCACGCGCGTACACGTTCAGCGCCTGCACAAACTCAGGGGCGAAGTCATCCCTGCGGATCAACCCGCGTGCGATCAGCTCATCCTGCGCGACCTGTCCCAACCGCAGCCGCTCCTCCACCTCGACGGCGAAGTGCGGAATCGAGAACGGAAACTGCCGGACGTCGAGCCGCAGCGCCACTCCCAGCACGTCGAGTTCGACGAACGAGCAGACGATCTCCCCTGACACGTGGATCTTCCCTCCCCGAACACCGCTCCCACGGTGTGTGACCGGCAGTCATACTGCCAGTCGACCAGTGCTCTACGGAGTGTTACAGGGCGGGTTGTCCCTGTTTGAGGGGTTGATCACTACGGTCCGCGAGTAGATCGCGGTCGACATCGGCGTCGGGGATAGGTAGAAGCACGCAATTCCGGGTGAACGGCGTGCGCGTCTACCACCTGTCATGATTCGCTCGCTGTGAGTGAGGGGTGGAGGGCATGTACGGGAACCCGGACGAGCTGGACCGGATCGCGGGCGAGATCGAGAAACGTGCTGATGGCGTGCGGGATCGGGCCAAGAAGCTTGACGACGATGCGCGGAAGATGGAGTGGCACTCGGTGGCGGCGGAGCGGTGCCGGGAGACGGTTGGTGGTGACCGGCGGCAGTTGGAGAAGGCTGCGGACGGGCTGGCCGAGGCGGCCGCGCTGCTGCGGCGGCACGCGCAGGAAGTGCGCGAGGTGATCGCGATGATCAAGAAGATCTCCGAGGCCGTGGTGGGCTGGTTCACCGGTGCGATCGACAGGTTCAACCGTGCGGTGGACGCGTTCAACCAGGCGGTACGGGATATCGCGAACGGTGTCGCGGATGCGCTGGGGTTCGGTGGTGGTCAGCCGCCGTCGCCTCCGCAGCCGCCGTGGACGGGTTGGAAGTGGGGTCCGGACAACCTGCCGCCTGCGGGTGACAAGGCGTGGCTGGAGGCGGGCGAGTACCTGCGTGGGCAGGGGGTGCCCGCGTGACCCCGGCACCGCACCGGCTGCTGTTGACCGCGGGCGAGCTCACGTATTTGGTCGAACGCGCCGGTGTCGAACTGCTGCCAGCTTGGATGCCGTCCGCCGACATCGGCTCTGCCGAGGCGGGGCTGATCAAGAAGCGTGTGGTCGACGGGGTGGGCGGCGAGGTGCACCGGTCGGTGGTGAAGAACCTGGAGATCCTGGCGTTGCCGATGGTCATGCTGGACACCGTCGCGGCGATCGACGGCAAGGGGCTGCACAGCGTGCACGCGATCTCCGGCCCGTTGGGTGCGTCGTTGTTCGAGCTGGGTGACGGCGCGGTGGAGATGTCGATGTTCGCCTCGGCGGATCTGGGCAAGGAACTGATCCGGGCGGTTCCACCCGAGAGCCAGGACACCGACGCCGGGATCGAGTCACGCCTGGGCGGAGCAGGACCGGAACAGACCCCGTTGCGCGGCCGACTACCGCTGGCGGCATTGCAGGAGATGGGCGCCGCCCGGCTGTTCCGCGATGCCGACCCCGGTGGTCCAGCCGCCGTGGTGGCGAGGTTGAAACTGTCTGGCGGAGAGGCGGCACTCGCTCAGCAGGTGGCGACCGAGACGGACGGGGCGTTGAGGTGTCTCGTCATCGGCCGCAACGGGATGACGTCTCAGGTCAGCTGGGTGCACACCGATGGCGGCTGGAGCGGCCTCGAACCCGAACCGGACGGCTCCGGCCGTCGCATGGTGCGGTTGGAACCGGCTGCTCGTGAGGATCTGGGCACGTGGGTCGCCCCCGCTGTGGCAGGAGCGCTGTAATGCCTGAGGACATGACGGTCGGGATTGCTCCGGTTTCCGGTATCGAAGTCAGCGGTGGCGCCGGTGGGTTCCGGGCCAAGGGCGAGGACCTCGTGGCGATGAGCGCCCTCGCCGGCGAGGTCGCAGACGACATGATCAAGACTGCGGTGGCCGGGCACAAGTTCCTCGCTGAGCCGCATGTGCTCGCCTCAGCTCTGCTGAATCCGTCCGGCGTGGTGAAGTTCGAGGCGGCCATGGCCCTGGCGCTCGACGGCCCCAACGGTCTCACCGCCACCTCCGCAGCCATCAGCTTGCGCGGGGACGCCCTGCGCGCCACGAAACTGGCGTACGAGGCCGCGGACGAGCTCGCGGCGAGAGGACTCGACGCATCCCGTTGGATGGCGGGTCTGGCGGTCGCATCTGCGCCAGGTGGTGTTGTCGCCGCTGGACTCGCAGCAGGTACAGCGATCGCCGCAGATGTGTACGCCAACTACGACGGTGACTGGAACAAGTGGTTGGCCGACCATCCCGGCATGGTCGACACGTTGATCGGCATGTCACCCGGCATGCTGTCGTCGCTCGGCGTGCCTGTCGACCTGGCCACCACGTTGGACCTGCTGGCCGCGACGTACGCGGACGGCACGGCGGTCGTTACCTCTTTCGATCCTCTGCCGGACACCGGTCCGCATAGCTTGCGCGACATCATGCTGGGCCTCGATGAACGCAACAGGCCCCGTGACGACGGCGACCAGAGCAATATCGACGTGCGGGTCATCAAGGACGCCAGCGGCAAGGTTACGGGCTATGTGGTGGACATTCCCGGCACCAAGGACTGGAACGCACCGTGGGATCCCAAGAGCGCGAACGACACGGGCGTCAATGTCGACGCGATGGCGGGCAACAGAACCGTTCTGCAGCAAGGCATCGAGAAGGCGCTACACGAGGCTGGCGCGCAGGGAACCGGTGTCCCGGTGATGCTGGTCGGTCACAGCCAGGGCGGCATCGTGGCCGCCCAGTCGACCAACGGCCTCATCTCGGGTGGGTACAACGTGACGCACGTGGTTACCGCTGGCTCCCCGGTGGGCCGGATCGACATTCCCGACAATGTGCAGATGCTGTCGCTGGAGAACAAGGGCGACATCGTTCCGCACCTCGATGCCACCGACAACCCGAACACCGCCAACCGCACGACGGTCACCTTCGAGAACCAGACCGGAAACGTCGGAAACAACCACAGCATCGGCGGTTACCGGTACGACGAGAATGATCCGAACAAGCCTCGAGTCGATCAGAACTACGTCGCCGTGGCCAAACAGCTGGACGAGGGATCGGATCCATCGGTGCGGCGGTTCATGGACAGCACTGGCGCATTCACTCGAGGTAGCGATGAGTCGCAGTTGCTGCGTTATCGAGTGGCGAGGGAGGGCGTGAAATGAGTGCGGTCACGAGGGCGGCGGCCCTGGTCGTGCTCCTGGTCGGGCTGCTGACCGGGTGCAACAGCGTCGTGCAGTACTACGAGGACGTCGACGAGCTCGGCAAGAAGATCGTGGCGGACTGGAAGGAGTTGCCCGAAGTCACCGACGCTAGTTACCGCTACCAGCATGGCATCGACTCGGGGCAGCAGCTGGACTTCGAGGTTGTCATCCGTGCGGAGTCGGTCTCGGACGAGCTCATCGACAAGTTGAAGGATATCGGGAGCCGCGACTACTGGCAGAGCACGGCCTACGACCGTGGCAGCATGCCGTTGAGGTTCGCCGCTTATTCCTCGGACAACCCTCCGCCGACTCAATCAGGGCCTGATACGGCGATACACCGTGCCGGTCTCGGTGTTTCCAAGGAAGTCGGGTTGGAGAAGTACGGGCCGAGGCCGGCGAGGTGAGTGGACGATGACTCCGGACGAATGGCTGACCGACTTCGAGGCCAAGACCGCGGAACTGCAGCGCAACGCGGTCGCGTTCCGCCGCAACCTGGAGGCTGCGGGGCAGACCGTCACCTCCGAGGACAAGACGCTGACCGTGACGGTGGCGCCGAACGGTGCACTGCTCGACCTCAAGATCGCGCAGAACCCGGACCTCGCCGCGAGGCTCATGGCGTTGGTGCGGCAGGCGAGGGAAGGTGCGGCGGCCAACGTGCTGGGCGAGTTCCGCAGTGCGGTCGGCGGACAGGCAGGACAGCTTGACACCGATGTGTCAGTGCCCGCGTTCAGTACTCCTGAACCGCGGAAGCCGAAGCAGCAGCTGGTCGAGGACGAGGACTTCAGCGACAACTCGATCTACCGGCGGCCGTAGAGGTTGCTGAGTAGCGGGTGTTCCGGTACGACCGCGAACCGCACAACAGTCACCTTCGGACCAGAACCGACCGAGGTGACGTCGGCTTGTTACGGGAAGCGGGAGGGAGTGGAGTGAGCGCGGCAAGACGTGTGGCCGGTGTGGTGGGCCTGGTTGTGCTGCTGGTCGGGCTGCTGTCCGGGTGCAACGCGTTCGTGCAGTACTACGAGGATGTGGACGAGCTCTGCAAGAAGATCGTGGCGGACTGGAAGGCGCAGGCTGAGGTAGTCGACGCGAGTTACGTCTACGTGCATGGCATCGACTCGGGGCAGCAGATCGATCTCGATGTGATCGTCCGTGCGGAGTCGTTCACGGCCGAGGTCTGGGAGCGGCTGGAGGACATCGCGAACCGTGACTATTGGCTGAGCACGGCGTACGACCGGGAGGACCACATGTCGTTCCAGTACGTCGTCTACTCCTCGGACAACCCGCCGGCAAAGGGTGAAGTGGGAGTGTCCAAGTCGATCGGCCACGGCGATATCGGCGTGTCGCCGAAAGTCGGTCTGGAGAAGTACGGGCCGAGACCGATGACGAAGTGAGCGAACGATGACCCCGGGCGAGTGGCTGGCCGACTTCGAGGCCACGACCGCAGAACTGCAGCGCAATGCGGCCACGTTCCGTCGCAACCCGGAGATGGCGGCGCAGACCGTCACCTCTGAGGACAAGATGCTGACCGTGACGGTGGCACCGAACGGGCCCTGCTCGATCTCAAGATCGCACAGAACCCGGAGCTCGCCGCGAGGCTCATGGCGTTGGTGCGGCGGGTGAGGGAAGGTGCGGCGGCCAACGTGCTCGGCGAGTTCCGGAACGCGGTCGGCGGGCTGGCAGGTCAGTTGGACACCGATGTGTCCGTTCCTGCCTTCGGTACGCCTGAGCTGCGGAAGCCGAAGTCGGTCGAGGACGACGACTTCAGCGACAATTCGATCTATCGCTGATGCGGCTCTACCCAGCTTGTCGAGCCCCCGCTATCCACGGCCGCATCAGTTCTGCAGGTCGGTCGGCGACATCGCTCGCAGGCCATGAAATTCCGGCAGGCACGATCGCGTGCGCTGAGTACGTCGAGCAGTGAGAAGCAGCCGATGCATCTGCGTCGTCGAGTTCCGGTTTGTCAAGTACCGGATTTGATGGAGGGTGTGATTACCCGCTCGGTGTCGGGACGGGTGCGGTTGTGTCGTGATGGTTGGTCTCGTGTTCCACGGGCGGGATCAGGCCGAGTTCGCCGTGTAGCCGGCGGTGGTTGTACCAGTCGATGTACGCGGCGACGGCGATCTCGAGGTCGTCGGCGCCGCGCCAGGGTCCTTTGTTGCGGACGAGTTCGGCTTTGAAGATCGAGTTGAACGCCTCGGCCATGGCGTTGTCGTAGGAATCTCCTTTGCTGCCAACGGATGCGACCGCGCCGGCCGCGGCCAGACGCTGGGGGTGTAGCGCACAGCGAGGTATTGCGTTCCGCTGTCGGAGTGGTGAATGAGGTCGCTGGTGTCCTGTCCGGCGCGGCTGCGGGTCCACAGCCCCATCTCCAGGGCGTCGAGGGCCAGATCGGTGCGCAGTGACGTGGAGAGCTGCCAGCCGACGACGCGGCGGGAGAACACGTCGAGCACGAACGCGGCGTAGACCCAGCCGCTGAACGTGCGAATGTAGGTGATGTCCGCGACCCACAGCCGGTTGGGCGCCGGGGCGGCGAACTCCCGCTTGACAAGGTCTGAGCGCGGGTCGCCACCCTTGCCGCTGCGCGTGGTGCGCGGGGTCTTCAGTCGAGAAATCCCTTGCAGCCCAGCAGCTTTCATCAGGCAGGCGACGGTGCAGCGGGCGACCGGAAGCCCGGTGACCCCGCCCTGGCGGGCCAGCTCGGCGTAGATCTTGCGCACACCGTAGACGCCGTAGTTCGTCTCGTGCACCTCCTTGATCTTCTCGGTGACCACCGCGTCGCGGACCGCACGTGCCGAGAGCGGGCGGGAACGAGCTGCGTAGCAGGTGCTCGGAGCGATCTTGACGCCGGCTGCGGTCAGCACGGCACAGATCAGCTCGACTCCGAACTCGTGCTTGTGGGCGTCGATGTAGTCGACGATCAGCGGGAGCGGCGGTCTAGTGTCCTGCGTCGGAAATCCGCCAGGTAAGTCTAGTGGGCTGACGGCGCGGATTGGACGTCCTCCTGCTGAGGTGACGTTGACCGAGCAGGAGCGGGAGACGCTGGAGCGGTGGGCGCGGCGGGCGAAGTCGTCGCAGGTGCTGGCGCAGCGGTGCAGGATCGTGCTGGCGTGTGCGGATGGCCTGCCGGGCAAGCAGGTCGCCGAGGATCTGCGGGTGCATCCGTCGACGGTGACGAAGTGGCGAAGGCGGTTTCTGCAGCATCGGCTGGACGGCCTGGTCGACGAGAAACGGCCGGGCCGGCCGCCGTCGATCACGGTGGAGCGGGTCGAGGAGGTGATCGTGGCGACGCTGGAGGAGACCCCGCGCAACGCCACGCACTGGTCGCGGGCGTCGATGGCCGAACGCACCGGCTTGAGCAAGTCGACCATCGGCCGGATCTGGCGCGACTTCGGCCTCAAACCGCATCGTGCCGAGACGTTCAAGCTCTCCACCGATCCGCTGTTCGTGGAGAAGGTCGTGGATGTCGTTGGCCTGTATCACAATCCGACCGAGCGGGCGGTGGTGCTGTGTGTGGACGAGAAGTCCCAGATCCAGGCGCTGGACCGGTCTCAGCCGGTGTTGCCGATGATGCCGGGCATGCCCGAGCGACGCACTCACGACTACGTCCGCAACGGCATCACCAGTCTGTTCGCCGCGTTCAACGTGGCCGACGGCACGGTGATCGGCGAGTTGCACCGCAAGCACCGCGCCGCCGAGACACCGGACAGCTGGCCGACCCCCTCGCCGGACGGAGACCCCGGCCGGCCGGACTGCGCGGCGGACGTGGGGTGCTGCTGGTCAACCAGTTCGCCGATCTCGTGCGCGTCCACGCGACCCCGCACG
>NZ_BAABBE010000078.1:0-10075 GCF_039537795.1 Lentzea roselyniae | reverse complement strand
CAACTGGTCGCTCTGGTCCGAGCCGGCGCCCGCTTCGAGAACGGCACACTCGTCGAACGACCCGACGAACACGCACCACCCACCGCAGCATAAAGATCTTCATCCACAGGTCTTGACTATTGCTCCGGACACGTCGACTGGGAACAGTGCTTCCCCGGCGCGGTAACCGCTGTCGACCTGCCGAAGAACCCCTGGCAGGGGCAGCGTTACTGGAACGAGAGTGAGACCTCGCTCCGGCAGCGGGCCGGTGGACAGAGCCACCCCATGCTCAAGTGGGTCGACTCGATACGCCCCACCTGGGAGATCAAATGGGACGACTACCGGCTGACCTGGGTGCGCGACCACGAGGTGTTCGGCTCCGTGATCGTGCCGGGCGCGGCATATGTGGAGGCGGCGCTGGCGGCGGGCCAGGCACTGCTGGGTGAGCCGGTCAGCCTCGAGTTCGTCGAGTTCGAACGGGCGTGCGTGCTCGACCCGGAGCAGCCGACGGTCAGCCGAATCGAGCTGGATCAGGCCTCCGGGACGTTCGAGGTGCACAACCGGCCGGTTCGAGGCGACAACTGGGTCCGCAACGTGCACGGACGCTTCCACCGCGCGAGCCCGGTGGCGAAGCAGTACGACATCGCGGGCATCCGCGAGCGGTGCACGCGTGTGCACAAGTCAGCCGCGATCTACGGTCTGATGCGACAGCGCGGGTATGCGTACGGCCCTTCCTTCTACGGCATCGAGCGACTGCACGTGGGCGCGGGCGAGGCATTGGCGCACATCAAGCCACCACAGCTGCTGCAAGGCAAGACCGAGGACTACCTGCTGCACCCGGTCATCCTGGACGCGTGCTTCCAGAGCGCGATCCTGCATCCGCTGAACGACCGCACGGACGACCTGTTGCCGTTCACGTATCTTCCGACGTCGATCGAAGCGGTGCGAGTACACGGCGACCTGTCGACGGCGGCCTGGTGCTACACCAAACTCCGCAAACTCGACATCACAGGACTGTCCGTCGACGTCTACGTACTGGACGCGCAAGGACGACTGATCGCGGAGTACGTGCCGATGCACGGAAAGATGGTGCGGCAGAACCTGCCGAACGATCCGCAGAACCTCGACAACCACCTCTACCGGTTGGCTTGGCAGCCGACCGGCGAGAAGACTGCCTGTCGCAGCGCTCTCGCCGCCGAGCTGCGTTCCGCGGATCTCGAGCTGACGGAACTGGTCGAGCGGTTGCACCGGAACTCCTACACCGAGGCCTACCAAACCGATCTGCGTCGCCTCTGCTCGGCTTACGTGGCGGATTGCCTGCGTTCCTTCGGGCACAACCTCGCCGTGGGCGACACCTTCACGCTGCCGGAAGTCCAAGAGGCGCACCGCAAGGCCTTCGCCGGTCTGGCGCGGTTCCTCGTCGCAGATGGCTTGCTGGCCGATCGGGACGGGGTGTTCGAGGTCGTGCAGCCGATCGACTTGGATTCGGGATTGCTGTGGCGCCGGGCACTCGAAGACCACCCGGCCTGTGTGTGGGAACTACAGCTGCTCAGGCGAACCGGTAAGCACCTGCACCACATTCTCGCCGGCACGGTGGATCCGCTGACTGTGCTGTTCCCAGGCGGCTCGCACGCGGACACCGAGCCGATCTACCAGACGTCGCCGATCAGCCGCTTCCACAACATGATCATGCGGAAGGCGGTGGCCCGTCTCGTCACCGAAGCCGACAGCCGACGCACCATCCGCGTGCTGGAGGTCGGCGGCGGCACCGGCGGCCTGACCGCGAACCTGTTGCCGGTACTCCCCGCCGAGCGGTGCGAGTACGTCTTCACCGACGTCTCTCCCGCGTTCGTGCAGGCAGCGAACGACAAGTTCCGCAGCTATCCCTTCTTCTCCGCCCAGACACTCGACATCACCGGCGATATGGAGGCTCAGGGAATCTCGCCGGATTCCTTCGACTTGGTGCTGGCCTCCAACGTCGTGCACGCGACCGCCGATCTCAAGCACACGATCTCGCAACTGCGTGAGGTCCTCCTGCCACAGGGCGTGCTCGGCTTGATCGAGGCGCTGCCCGGCAACCGGTGGCTCGACCTGACCTTTGGCCTGACCGCGGGCTGGTGGCACTTCCGTGATCTCCAGTTGCGGCCGGATGGGCCGCTGCTGACCACCGATCACTGGCGAGAGCTGCTGAACTCAGTCGGCTTCGACCAAGTCGTCGCCTTCCCGGAGAACGACGAATCCGGTGGTCAGGCGGTCCTGCTCGCCCGTCGGCCCCTGGCCGAAGCCGCACAGACGGACGAAGAACCGGAATGCACGGGCGACTGGCTCGTCCGATCCGATGGCAGCGAACTGGCGCGGGCGCTCGTCCAGCGGATCGAGGCCCGCGGTGGACGGGTACACGAAGACGTCTCCGATGTTCTGCTGAAAGGCGCGATCGATTTCTCCAGCGCGGACGGCTTCGACGTCGTCAAACTGGCCCGGCAGCGGATCCCCAAGCTCTTCGTCGTGACGCGTGGCGTGCACGGTGAGCGAAACGACGACGTCCGGCTCGACGGAGCGGCGGCGTGGGGCGTGGGACTGGTCGCCAACCTGGAACTGCCGGAGACGGTCACCAAGCTGATCGACCTGGACGCCGCGCCGGACGAGACGGACGTCGACGCGGTGTGGGCTGAACTGTGGCGGGACGACGACGAGCGCGAGGTTCTGCTGCGGGCAGGCGAACGGTTCATCCGCCGCCTTGTCAGAGTGACCGAGCTGCGCAAGCCCGTCGACGCTCGCCAGCTTCCGGATGGCACCGGGTTCCGCTTGGAGATGTCCAACCCCGGCGCGCTGGACGAGCTGACCTGGCAGGCCGTGCGACGGACGCCTCCTGGCCCTGGCCAGGTTGAGTTGCGGATCACCGCGGCGGGCCTGAACTTCCTGGACGTGATGACCGCGCTCGGGAACGTGCCGACGCTGGAATCAGGCACCGGGTACCGCTTCGGCGCCGAGTGCAGCGGCGTGATCACCGGTGTCGGCCCGGACGTCCGCGATCTGACCGTCGGTCAGAAGGTGATCGCGCTGAGCAGCGCGCAGGGCGCGATCGCGTCGCACATCACGCTGGATGCCTCCTGCGTCTTGCCCAAACCGGACTCACTGGCCGTGGAAGAGGCCGCTTGCGTGCCGATCGTGTTCCTCACCGCGTGGTACGCGCTGCGCAAACTGGCCCGGTTGCAGGCCGGGGAACGAGTGCTGATCCACTCCGCGACGGGTGGCACCGGGCTCGCCGCGATCCAGCTGGCTCGCGCGATCGGTGCCGAGGTGTTCGCGACCGCCGGCACCCAAGAGAAGCGGGACCTGCTTCGAGCGCTCGGTGTCGCCCACGTCATGGATTCACGGTCGGTCACCTTCGCCGAGCAGGTGCGGTCGGCGACGAACGGCGCCGGTATCGATGTCGTGCTCAGTGCCGCGTCCGGGGAGACCGTCGACCGCAGCATCTCCTGTATGGCCGCCTACGGTCGCTACGTCGAGATCGGTAAGCGGGATCTGCTGGACGACCGCAAGTTCGGCCTGCGGCCGTTCCTGCGCAACCTCGCGTACTTCGGTTTCGACCTGCGCCAGCTGCTGGTCGACCGGCCCGAGGCGGTTCGTGTCGAACTGGAGGAACTGCTGAAACTGTTCGACACGGGTCAGCTGCGACCGCTGCCGACGCGGGTGTTCCACCCTTCACAGGTCGAGACCGCGTTCCGCCACCTGTCCGCCGGCAAGCACATCGGCAAGATCGTGCTGTCGATGGACGAACACGAACTTCAGGCGTCGCCCCTGCCGGCCGCGCCGCTGTTCACCGGCACCTGGCTGATCACCGGTGGTTGCGGCGGGGTGGGCCTGGCCATGGCGGAGTCCCTTGTGGACGCCGGCGTCCGCAGTCTGGTGTTGCTGGGGCGTTCTGGTGCCGACGAGCGCGCAGAAGAGAGGATCGAGCAACTGCGGCAACGCGATGCCCAGGTCGTCGTCGAACGGGTGGACATCACTGTCAGGCAACAACTGGCCGACGTGCTCTCCAGGGTTCAGCGCGAGATGCCCGCGTTGAACGGCGTCATCCACAGCGCGATGGTGCTGGACGACTCGTTGATCACGGTGATGAACCGGGAGCGGTACGATCGGGTCGTCGCGCCGAAGTTGCTCGGCGCCCTCCATCTGCACGAGCTGACCGAACATCTGCCGCTGGCCGCGTTTGTGCTGTTCTCCTCGGCCACTTCGATGATCGGCAACATCGGCCAGGCCAACTACGCGGCGGCCAACACGTTCCTGGATCAGCTTGCCGAAGCGCAGCACGCACGAGGCCTTCCGGCGCTGAGCGTGAACTGGGGAACCTTCGCTGACGTCGGTTATGTCTCCCAGCGCGAAGAAATCCGCCAACTCGTCGGCGCCACCGGGATGCGCGAGTTCACCGCCCGGCAGGCATTCCAGGTCCTGACCAGGTTGTGCCAGGGCGACCAGCCGCGGGTTGGCGTACTGCCGATGAACTGGCCACAGTTCCTGCGCGCGCGGGGTGACGAGCGACGTTTCGCGGTCATGGCGGCCGACTGCGCCTACGACGAGCAGGTCCAGACCGCTGAGGTGGGTGACGAACTGGTCAAGGAGAGGCTCAAGGCGAAGATCTCCACTCTGCTGGGCATCCCGTTCGACGACCTCGACGAAACGATGCCGCTGGTGAACTACCTGGATTCACTGCTGGCCGTGGAGCTCAAGTCCTGGCTGGAGCGGGAACTGACCGCCCAGGTGAACATCATCGAGTTGATGCAGGGGCCTACCATCGCCCAGCTGGCGGAACGGCTCACCAGGACGTGAACGCGCGCCAGGCCCCGCCGGGTGCTTTCCGGCACCGGCGGGGCCTGGCGCCAAACGACCCGGCGAGATAGGGCAAAAGGGGGCAGACCGCGGTCGACCTGTCCGCTCCTGCCCCCTGCACGGGGGTGCCGCGCCGCTCGCTACTCAGTTCGTCGAGCCCGCGTTGTCGGATCTGCTTGAGGGCGTTGCCGAGTGCGGCACCCTCATCGGCGTCGAGCCCCACCTTCAAGATCAGGTCACGCGCCCGACCGCCTTCGACACACCGGACGGCACAGCTCTGCGCCGTCACGGATAGCGCCACCTCAGTGCTCGGGCGTTGCCGGGTCGCCGCCGTGAGCTTTCAATCCGTCACGCGTGCGCACAGTGGTGCTGGTGCTGCGCGGGCCGTCGTGGTCGGGTGGGACGTCGCGTCCAGCAGGCTCAGGCGTCGAACTCGGCCTCGAAGTGCTTCAGCCGGACGTCGCTGAGTGCACGAGCTCCGCGCAGTGTGGGAACGGCCGCCGACGCGTCCTCGAGCTGTTGCCTGCCCATCTCAGCGCGCGCCTTCGAACGGATGCAACGAACCGCGTGCGTCCCTGCAGCGGCTGCGCGAGTGTCAGGTTGACCGGGATCCTTGCGGGCAGTTTCAGTCCCGGTCGTGAGGCGCCGCGCACGGCGGGCAGGTCATCGGTTCTCAGCTCGAACGTGCCGGGTCGTGGTCGAAGGTGAACTCCGCCGGCCCTTTGCGGATGCCCCACATCTCGTTGCCCGCGACCTGGGAAGTCGGGCTGTCGACCCAACTGTGCGTGGTCGTGGCGCCCGGCTTGAGCCCTACGGTGCCCATCACCGCGAACAGGAACAGGTGGACGCCGGGAAAGTCGTGTTCCGCCACACGGAACCCGTACTGATTCGGCCGTGTCTGTCGAGATGACTGTTTCTGCCAGAACACCGCAGTGTCCGTGACGAACAGCGCCCAGGGCACAGTTCGATGTGGACCGTGACACGGCTGGCCACCTCGCCTTCGGTGACGGTGTCCATCGCTCTGTCGGCGCGGACCCCGGTGCGACTCGAGACGGAGTCGTCCTCACTCCCCGGTGCTGTCGGGCCGCCCGCTCAACAGTAAGCACGCCTGATGAACTGGGACACTGTCTTGTTTGCACCAGGGAGGCGGCGTGACAGAGCCGGATGGAGCGGGTTCACCGTGAACGCCGAACTGTCCGGGGTGTGCGGCAGCTAGGCCGCGAGCGGATCATCCGCGTCGTCCCGGAGCAACCGCAGTGCGCGGCGCAGCCGGGACTTGGCCGTGCCCTCGGGATGTTCAGCTCGTGTGCCGCCTGGCTCAGGGTGAAGTCACGCAGGTACACGTGCTCCAGGACCTCGCGGTCCTGCGGCCGCAGGACGTCCAGCATGGCCGTCACTGTCATTGACAGCAGGATCTCGTCCGCGTGGTCACGTTGGGTGTTGTCGCAGATGTCGGCGACCTCGAGTGGGCGCCGGGCGCGTGCTCTCGCTCGATCGATGTGCAGGTTGCGCACTACGGTGAGCAGCCACGGGGTGATCCTGTCTCGGTTCGACACCACCTCGGGCCGTTGCCACAGCCGGGTCATCGCCTCCTGCACGAGGTCCTCGGCCAGCCATGGCACCTCGGTCGAGCGGCCGGCGACCATCGCGGCGAACACGAGGTCTTCGGCGCCCGTCAAGTCGCGCAGCGTGGCCACCCAGACGTCCGCCATCGCGCCGAGCGGGACGTCCTGCTCGTGGGCCTGGGGGACCGCAGGGCCGCGGTCAGGCTGGGGAGTGGTGTGCGATCGTCGGCGCCCAGCGCGGGCAGGTCGAACAACTCGCCCAGCAGCAGGGACAACGACCATCCGTCGATCATGGCGTGGTGCAGGGTCAGCACGAAGGGATGCCGTTCCAGCCCGGCCCTGATCAGGTGGTAGCGAACGAGACGCGGAGCCGTGAGATCGACCCGTTGCGGGCGGTCGGCGGTGAACAGCGCCTCGACCCATGCCGGCGATCGGGTGGCGGTGACGTTCAGGAGACCCCAAGCGGGGCACGACCTGCCCCGCGCTACGGCAGTTCCTCCACGGTGATGGGGAGGCTCAGGCAGATCCGTTGTGTGCTGTAGGGCCTCCAAGTGGGTTGCCCGGCGATTCGGAACGGCGGCAGGTGATCCAGGATGGTCGTGAGCGCGACGGACAGTTCCATGCGCGCGAGTTGCGCCCCGATGCAGGTGTGCACGCCTCCGCCGAAGGCCACGTGATGCGGGCGGTTCGGTCTGGTCGGGTCGAAGACGTCGGCTCGCTCGAAGGCGTCCGGGTCGCGGTCCATCGCTCCGGTCATGAACCGGACTGGGGTTCCAGCGGGCAGTACGGTGTCGCCGATGGTGAGTTCACGGCGTGTGGTCAGGTTCGCGGCGTTGATGATGTGCGGGCTGCGGAAGCGCAGCGATTCCTCGATCCAGTCCGATGTCCGCGTGCGGAGCATGGGTGCGCTGTCCGGGTTCTCGAGGAGGTTGAGGACGGAGAGCGTGACAGCTGTGGCAATGGAAGTGTAGGAGCCCCACCACAGCAGCCAGCAGAGGCGGACGACGTCGTCGAACGGTGTGCGGTCGCCCGCGCGGATGATCCGGTCGAAGCCGGCGTCCGGGACGAAGCGTCGGGTGCGGATGCCGTCCTCGATGTAGGAGTAGAGGAAACGTGAGGCGGCGTCGGCGTCGGCGCTCGAGTCCGGGGTCCTCTTCGGGTAGAGGGCTTCGAACATGCGGGCCGGTACGGGGGCCAGCATGTCGAAATCATCGTCGGGGATGCCGAAGACGATGGCCGAAGTGCGTTGGGTGAGGCGCACGGAGTAGGCGTTGTGAAGGTCGACGACGTGGCCTTGACGCAGGTCGTGTGAGATGCCGGCGGCCAGGTCCTCTGCGACCCTCCGGATGCTGGCCGCGGACCGGGCGAGAAGGCTGTGATCGAAGGCGGCGGCCGCGACGCGGCGGAGCTCGGTGTGTTTGGGCGGTACCGCCTTGATCATGGACAGGTTGATGTTGCGGAGGGTGTGCGAGGCGTGGTCGTCCGACAGGCCGTCGCGGAGGTCCGGGCTCTTGATGTGGTGGACGTCGGCGTAGCGGGAAACGTAAGCGGTACCGTCGGGGTCCAGGTAGACGGGGTGGTTCCTCTGGAGCCAGGCGTAAACGGGATAAGGATCGGCGAGGTTCTCGGGCTCAGCGAGAACCTCGAAGAGGCTGAAGCCTCGTGGCGGCGCGGCTGACTCGGACGTTTCCAGAGACATCGACTCGACGGCCATGTACGCATCACCTACTTCGCCTTGACGATCTGCTACTGGCCTTGCCGATCGGAAGTTTGACGCGAGAACGACGAGGCGGATACACCTCGTTCCAGCGCGCGGAACATCGAGATCAGGCCAGAACACGGTGCAGGAGCTCATCCGGTCTGGTTGGGCACGACAACTCACAGCGCCTGGTCCTCGTGTCCCGCGGCTCCGAGAAGACTGAAGCCACCTCGACCTGAGACGATGCGGAAACATTCGCGGCCATGCTCATGGTCGACATTGGAACAAGGTGTCGTGCTGTGTGGACAGCGGCCGGTTCGCGCACGCCGCAGGCCCGGCCGTTTCTGGAGGACCTCTGAAGTCGGGGTTTCTCCTGAACGGATGTTCTTGTGAAAACACGGGCTCGAACAGGCTTCGGCGTCGTCGTACATTTGCCCCGGCGTCCAAGGCGGAGAACGCCGGCGGTAGCGGCAACGTTCAACGCGCGTGCGAGCTGCGTCAGATATTCTTGGCCGCCCATGTGCTGACCGCGGAGCCGTCCGCTCAAGACCGCGCCGATGCCTCAATGACCGAGGAAAATCGTGGTGCACCACGAGTCGAAGTGCACCAAGGGGCCGCCGCGCATCCACCGCGAGTTCGCGGGCCCCCGCGACGAACCCCGCAATCACGAGTCGGCTCCACCCTTCGAGCTCGCCGAGCAGCGGCATGCCTCTGTCAAGCAGCGCCTCCGCCCTGGCCACCTGAACCACAGCAACCGTCGGAGCCGGGGGGAGTGACCGATCCGGCCAAGTCCTCTTCGGTGCGACATGGTGGCTGCCAGTCCGGTCGAAGGAGAGGTTCACGTGACCGGCTGCGGGGATCTTGGCCCACGCTCGTCAACGGCGCCATGAAATGCAGACGCGATGGCTGTCACGTGGGGAACAGTCGAGTGCGTGATGAGGGCCTGAGCCCGGCGGGCGGCGATCGGACTCAGGCCGACGAGGTCACTTTCACCATGAATCCGGGATCGGTGCTGTCGTAGACCTTGACGCCCTTGCGGATGTCGATTGTCGCGGAACCCAGCACCTTGGGCTTGCGGTTGTTGACCTGGGCGGAGACCTCGATGCGCTCGGGCTTCTTGCCGGGTATGGCTTGCACGTGTCACTTGGCCGTGGGGATGACCGACATACCGCCACGTTCGAGGAACTTGACCGTGATACGAGCCTCGTTCGTGCCGCACACCTCGATGTTGCCGGATGCGACGGCCTGAGCGGTACCCGCTGACAGCACGACAGCGATCGCGACCGAGGTGATGGCGGTGGCGCCCTTTGCGTTGGTGCTGAGGGACTTCATTCGACGAAGTTGTCAGCGGCGCACTGACGTTCCGGCAAGCTCAGGTGCGGCGAGCAGGATCGTATACGCTATCAGCCAACGAATTTAGACGTCGAGTTCGACCCTCCACACTGGACACAGGTGCCGTGGGCGTCGCCGGCACGCCGTGTGCCGCCCTGCCTCGGATCCTCGAATGTCGGTGCGGGTCAACTCCCGGTGACCCGCCCGGCAGGCCCGTGCCGTTGCGCGAGGTGTCGGCGTTTCGTCGTCGGTGTGAGCCGGCCTGGTGAAGCCCGTGTCGACCGGAGTTGGGCTCGTCCGACGCGCGTGGTGGTGGTCATGTCGGTTAGCGACCCTCAGCGCATCCTGCGCGGCAGGCGCAGCGAGTGTGAGGCGCTGGATCGGTTGCTGATGGACACCCGGTCTGGCCGGAGTCAGGTCCTGGTGCTGCGAGGTGAGGCTGGGATCGGCAAGTCCGCGCTGGTGGAGTATCTGGTGGAACGTGCCGAGGGATGCCGGATCGCGCGGGCCAGGGGTGTCGAGTCCGAGATGGAGCCGGCGTTTGCGGGGCTGCATCAGCTGTGCACGCCGCTCATGGGGCGGCTCGGCCACCTGCCTGAACCCCAGCGTGAGGCGTTGAAGGTCGCGTTCGGTCTGAGTACGGGAAGTGCGCCGGACCGATTCCTGGTCG
>NZ_BAABBE010000077.1:0-11093 GCF_039537795.1 Lentzea roselyniae | reverse complement strand
ACAGCGCCGAAGATGCTCGACCTACCCGACACCGTCTGGATCAACCGGCCGGCCAACGACACCGATCAACACGCCGACACAGAAGCCGCCTAACACCCACTGGTCTCAATCACCTTGACAAATTCCGCGGCGACAACGCGATCACCGTGCCGGGACGAACCCAACGCACGATCGACGCCAGGGTGCTCGCGGGGATCGCCACGCAGCCGGCAGTCGGAGCGCCGTTCGTGACGTGCACGAAGAACGCGCTACCCGCACCAGGGACGCGTTGAGAGTTCACGCCCATCACCAAGGCGTAGTCGTAGACAGCACCATGCTCAGCCAGGTTCTCCGACGTGCTCTCGTTGAACGGACACGTCCCACGAGCACACCGCTGATGAGTGTTGTAGTCAGGACTGTTGACATCACTGACCCACCAGTCCGAGCTGTCGATACGAAAGTACGACACCCCAGCACCAGGATCAGCCTGCCGACCGAACGCACCAGTGATCGCGAACACCCCAGCCGGCGTCGCCGACGACGACTCCCCGTAAGAACTCGAGATCCCGGGCGAACCGACCTTCGCCGCCACACCACCGAGCACCTGCGCCCAGTCACTCCCCGACTTCTGCCACGTCGACAACGTCGCATTCGACCCACCCGAACCCACCACCGAGTTCACCTGAGTCGCACTACCCACACGACTCACAAACCACGGCGCCACAACACTCCGCACCGAAGTCGCCGGCGCAGCCACCGCAGCAGGCCGCGGCACAGACGAACCGGTAGCGGCAGACGACTTCGTCACGCCACTGACCGACGTCGTCGTGGTCACGACACTGGAACTCGAACCAGCAGACGAGCTCACTGTCGTCTGCTCAGCGGACGTGGACCTGCGCTCGTCCGGAGTACCAATCGGAGCAGCCTGAGAAGACCCCTTACCGGACGCCACGACCAGCACCGCAACGGCCATCACCGCAAGAACAGGACACAGAACTCGAACCAGCACGGGAACATCGGCCAGGCGCCGGAACATGACACTCTCCACGCAAAGATCGGCCACTCACGGCATGTGCCGTCCGTGGCCGACCTGATCAGAAAAACCGGGATTAGAAGGGCTCTACGACTACCGCAGCAGCGTTCACGTCATCCAACCAGACGATGTCGTCGCTGGTGCCGTGCAACCGGAGGACCCAGGCCGTAGCAAGATCATTTGACCAAGAAGTCTGCCCCACAGGAACAGCCTTGAGCACCTAGCGGGTCTGTGGCGGAGAAGTGGTGTTGGCACAGCTGTATGTGCTGCCGTTGAAGATGAACGTCACATGTAGGTCTGTATCGGGATTCTCACCGAGGCCCAGCGTCACTTCCAGCGTTACGTTCGGCTCCGCCGGGTTTTCGTAGCACTGGTGGGGCTCGCCTGTGCGCAACCCGTTGGGCTCACGAGGGAGGCCTGCCAGTTCCTGCTGCAGCACCCATCCCTGCTTGGGAAACTCCTCGTGGAAGTAGGCAAGTAGCTCACCGTCCTCCAATGTGGAGCTCATCTTCCTGCCCACCTCACCGAGGTTGTCCTCGTCGTCGCAGGGCCTCGTCGCATAAATTTCCTGGCCCTTTGCCCCAGGAGGGAGCAACTCGAGCACCGGACTCGCCTTCAGTCTCTTCACGAGGGCGTCAGCTTCAGGGGTGCACTCCCGCTCCATGAACTTCCCGAGGCCGCATCCGGCCAGGCCGGGTGCGGCCACGAGAAGGGCCACACCCAGCACTGACCAACGAAACTTACGTCTCACCAAGAACTCAACCGTCCTGACGACAGATGCCCATTACAACGCCTAATTGCCATGTCCTTCGCCCACGGTCCGTAGCCCCTGATGCCGAGACCGACACTGCGTCCCCAGATGTTGTTGTGTAGATCTTGGTCGTGATCCTTGCCCCTGCTGTTTCCTTCGTGCGCGGTAGCCCAGGCATAGGCTACCCAGTAGCCCATCGTGAACACGAGCATCGCCTGCCAGATGCAATGCCGGAAGGCGTTCTGGCCGCGTTCCCACCAGGGGTACCAACTCGCCGCTGTGCGCATTGCCCAGACTGAGATCGCCAGATAGATCGTGCACTGACGAGGGAGCCACATGCAGCGAATCCGCTCGTGCCAGTTCATCTGGCTCTTCCCGAGCACACGGTGTGAGGCCCGGCCGTCCAGGTCTTCGTTGTTGACAGCATCGTGCTCGGCGAAATCGTAGTCGTTCGCGCTGCCTCCGTCGACGGGGTCCACGGACAGGAATCGTCCGAGGATCGGGCTGTAGGGACGGGCGCCCATCTGGACGATGGACAGCGCACCCGCGTGCTCGTACGGGCGTTGGTGCTGTCCGGCCCAGCCGTGGTCCATCTGACCGGGCAGGTTGTCGGGAACTCCGTCCGGGTCGACCGTGCCGTCCGTCTTCAGCGGCTCGCCGTTGGGCGTGTACGTCCGCAGCGCACCGATCTGCTTGCCGTCGTGACCGGTCGTCAGTGCGAGGTCACCTCGCACCGACGGGTGGTCGGTCGTCCGCGCGGCGGCGGTGGGCGTCCACGTCTGAATCACTCCGCCAGGAAGGCTGAAGGTGCGTGATAGCAACGTGTTGTCGGCACCCAGTGCGACGTCAGAGGTGTCACCGGCGGCGGTGTGGCCGTAGCGCACCACGTTGACGGTGTCGCCCTGCGCGGCATTCCGCTGGATGAGCCTGTCGGTGGCGTCTCTGAGGTACGAGACGTCGGCGGGGTCGGTTCCGGTGGAGCGTGCCGCGATGTTGCGGCCCGCGCCGTCCCAGGACAGGTGGGTGGTGGCGCCGCCGACCGTGTACTGGGTGGTGTTGCCGAACTTGTCGTACTGCACCCCGCTCACCACGGTCCCGCCGACGGTGGCGAGCAGTCGATCCGCGGCGTCGTAGCAGTAGCTCGTTTCTGCTACACCGCTCGCGGTTTCATCGAGCTGACGCACCCGGTTGGTGTTGAGACCGGCGTTCGACTGCGTGCCCGCCGGACACGCCGCGTTCGCTGCCGAGGTGAAGTCGTAGGTGTAGTGGTGCCCCGTGGTCCACACCTGAGTCAGCCGGCGCGCACCGTCGTAGAGGTAGTTCGACCCGTTCGGATTGGCGTCGATGCCTCCCAATGTCTCGTCGATGATCGTGCCGTTCCGCGTCCTGGTGACGGTCGAGACCACCTGCACGTTGTCGCTGGTCTTCCACGTCTGCGAGACCGTGCGGCCCGCCGTGTCCCTGCCGATCGAGGTCAGAGAGGCACCGTTGGCGTAGGTGGCCGTCGCCAGCTCACCGGCCGCGTCATATGTGACGGTGGCCAGCGGGATGTTGTCGAGTGACACGGTGAGTACCCGACCGGCGTCGTCGTAGGTGGAGGTCGTTTGCTGCGCCGCACTGTTCGGCGCCTTCACCTTCTCCATGGCCGTGCGGCCTGCCTCGTCGTACGTGGTCTCGGTGCGCACGCCGTGGGCGTCGATGTACTCGACCACTCGTCCCAGAAGGTCCACCCTCGTGGTGACGGTGCCGTTCTGGTCGCTGACCGAGGAGGTGAGCGGGTCACCGTTCACCGCGTAGTTCGTCGTGACGGTCCGTTCCGCCGCAGACGACGTCGAGGGGTGCTTGATCGAGGTCACCCGGCCGCGGCCGTCGTAGGTGGTGCAGGTCCACGTACCGCTGGAGCTCTTCGCGACGACCCTGCCGGATGCGTCGTAGATCTGCTCCTCCTCGAGGGCGGAGCCGGACGCGGGAGCTGGCTTACGGGTCAGCTTCGGCATGCCTGCTTGGTTGACCGCGTCGACCTGGGTTGTGCACGGGTTGTCCCGCGTCTCGGTGTTGCCGTAGTACTGGTAGACGGTCTGGGCACCTGTGGGCTTGGTCTTGCCGACCTCCCTCAGGTATCCGTTGCCGACCGCCTCGTAGCTCGCCCTGGTCGTCAGCGCGCCCTTCGTGGTGCTGGTGGCGAGCCCGTACGCGGCGTCCAGACCGTTGTCCGTGAAGCTGGTCCCGACGACCTCGTCGGCAACGCCGGCCGACTCGGACTTGATCTTTGAGGAGGCCAGGCCGTAACGGGGACGCAGGTTCGCGCCGGGCACGACCTGCTCGGTGCCACCCGGCCGGGTCCAGTACAGGTGCAGGTCGCCCGGACCGCCGGTGTTGTTGTAGTCGATGCGGATGCGCTTGATCGCACCTGCGGCCGGCGAGGTGTAGTTCGCGGTGTACGAGGTCGGCCCCTGGTCACGCCAGGCGTCGATCAGAGGCTGGTCGTCGATCGAGACGCGCACGCCGTCGTCCGCGAGCACCCGCAGCGCGTACTGGCCGGCGTCGGGGAAGACGATCTCGCCGCTGAGCCGGGCCGAGTACCCGGCACCCGGCAGACCCGCGGCCGGTGGCGTGGTGCCGTCGAAGTGCGCATCAATCGCACCACCCGTGCCCAGCCCACCCGTCACGTGCGTCTTGACCGTGCCGGCCAGACGGGCGTTGTCCCACCACGTCGCTTCCAGACCCTGCATGGTCGCGTCGTAGATCGTCTGCTCACGTGGCACCGTCGCCGAGCAGGCTGCTGTCGGCACCTGGCCGTTGAAGCAGTTCGCCGGAGCCGGACCCCACCGGTCAACCACTCGGTCGGCGTGGTCGTACACCGTCGTGGACACCCGTCCGGCGCTGTCGGTGCTCGTGAGCAGCTGGTCTTCGTTGTTCCACGTGCTGGAGGTCGTCCTGCCGGTCGCGTCGGTGTTCGTCAGCAGCCGGTCGGCGTCGTCATAGGTGACCTTCAGGGCGTAACCAGCTGCCGGAGACAACCCATAGATGTCCACAAAGGACTGACGGTTGGCCCTGTCGTATCGGTAGGTGTGGCCGAGTCGCTGCCCGTTCGCCAGTCCGTTCGCCGACGGCGTCTGGACGTTGGCCGCCGCTCGGCGACCACCCAGATCGGTGTAGCTGATCGCCGTGTAGGTCTCGGCGATGTTGCGCGTCGCCGGGTCCTGCGCCACCCAGTCGACCACGCCGGGGCCACGGAACGAGGCCAGCGTGCCATCGGCGTTGAAACCGAGATCAGTGAAGTCGCTACCGGGTTTCTCGACCCGAGAGATCGTGCCGTTGCGGTACCACAGCAGGGTTTGTGATCCATCCCAGTACGCGATGCGGCAGAGCATGTGGGCCGGCGGCAGCGCGTCCGAGCCGGGCGGCGGCGTGCGCCCCGCGTAGCAGTCATCGCCGGAACGGTTGTAGTACAAGCGATGTGCCCGGCCGGACACCGGATCGCCGAGCTGCGACAGCCGGGACGGCGAACCCGTCCAGGTCATCACGTTCGCCGCGGGAGAAAGGCTGTCCGCCGCGGTCGACTGGCCGGCGAGGTGGCCGTCGGCATTGAATGTCGTGACCACGCCGCCCTCGTGCAGCGTGATCCTGCCGGTGGTGTCCAGGCCGAGGATGCCATCCTGGCCAAGGGGCGGCGTGTAGCTGCCGGAGCCCGTCCTCGCCCAAGTGTGCTTCGAGCCGGACGAGTCGGTGAACACGATGGACTGGTCCTGCACCTGCGCCTTGACGTAGGTCGCCTCCCCGCCCACCAGACTGGTGTTGATCTGCCAGCCAGACGGCAGCGCCGGGGTATCCTGGGTGTACAGCCACGACGCGGGAACGATCTGCGGCGGCACCACCTTGTTCGACGCCTCGTTGGTCTGCACCCACAGCTTCATCCTGGCCGCGCCGGTGCGGTGGTACAGCTCAGCCGTGATCGGCACCCGCTGACCCGCGGTCAGCGCGATCTCGGTGACCGGGCCGTTCTGGCTCTTCAGCGCGAAGTTGACGTCCGAGGTATTCGGGTTGTCGTACACCAACGTGTTGTTGACCCAGATCTTCGCGCCGTTCGCATGCACACCACCGAAGTGGTAAGTGCCCGTCGCCGGAACCTGGAAGAAGCCCTCCCAGCGTCCCACGAACCAGTCGGGCGTCAGCGCGGGAGCGAACACCGACTCCGTGCCCCAGTCGGCGTTCACCTGGGACTCGTTGCGCACCAGCACGGGGTTCGCGTCCGGCGCACCGGAGTGCGTGCTGTCGTTGTAGTACGACGCGCGGAGCCCGTACGGCTCGCGGCCCTGCGAGTTGTAGGTGAACGACAGGCCGGACGAACCACCCACACTGGCGAACGTCGGACCGTCGATCTTCGTGGTGACGTTGCCGTTCGCGAGGTTCACCGTCACCGGGCCGAGGGTGTCCTTCGGCGCCGGCCCGGCGTCACCGATCCGTTGGTTCACCTTGAAGCGGCCGACCCAGCTGGGCGTCGTGGTGGTCACACCGCCGCTGAGCGCGGTCAGCACGGTCCAGGTGTAGCTGGTGCCGTCGGTGAGCACACCTGGCGGGACGGTCCAGGTGTTGCTGGTGATGCAGCCGGAGTCCACCACGGTGCCAGACTGCCCGTCGGCTCCCGTGGCAACCTTGAAGCAGTACAGGGTGCCGTCACCGGAGGGGTTGCTCACCGGGCTCACCGACAGCGTCGGCGTCAGGCTGGTCAGCACGCTGCCGTCCGCCGGGCTCACCAGCGACGTCGCCGGCGGCGCGGTGCCGTGGTCGACGATCAGGTTGACCTGCATGTTCTTGTACGACCAGTCGCTGCCCTCCGAACCGGTGAGCATGAACCAGGTGCTGTTGTCCCGCGCGTTGACCTTGCCCGCGATGAAGTCGGTCAGCGCTTTGGACTGGATCGAGCCCCGGTCACCGATCGGCCCGGACGCCAGGAACTGGCCGACGCCGTTGATGTCCAACGAGGTCGCGTGGTGCAGGTTCGACTGCCACGACAAATTCGACCCGGTCTGCGCGTTGCGCCAGAAGTCGTAGCGGGCGCCGACGATGTTCTTGCCGAACAACGGCGTGAAGTCGTGCCGGAACGCCGTACGCCAGATCGAGTCACCGCCGCCGGGGCCGGACTTGGAGTTGCCCACCGCGATACCGCAGTTGGTGCACTGGAAGCCGTCGGACTTGTAGGCCCTCGACTCGTCATCGTTGTTGAACCCGTAGGTGTAGGTCGGGTCCACGATCACCGGGAACACACGTGCCTTGTCGTTCAGCCACTTCGGGTCGACCGACACGGTCAGCAGCCAGGACTTCCCGTCCTGCTTGAGCCCGTAGGTGCCGCCGGTCTGCGCGGGCGCCTTGTTGTCCTTTGCGCTGCCCGACGAGTCCCAGGTCACGATCGGCGGCAACGACGCGACGACCTTGCCCTTGGCATCCTTGATCAACACGCCGTGGTCCTGCAGCGACGGGGTGAGTGAGCCCGTGTCCATCCGGAACACCCAGCTGCTGGTCAACGTCGGCTTCTTGACGATGATGGATTCCTTGACGGCGCCCGGCTCGACCTCGTACTCAAGATCGGTGTCCGGCAGCACGTCCACATAGGATGCTTTCGAGTCCTTGACCTGGCGGCCGACCCGCTTGGCGCCCTCAAGCGCCACCGAGATCCGCTGACCCGACTCACCCAGGTTGATCGGCCCCAGGGTCAACAGACCGCGGTCCTCGGCGGACGCCGCGAACTCCGGCTTCAACTGGTGCAGATCAACCTTGGCACGCTTGGAACCGCGGTCCTCGACCAGCCGGGTCTCCACCGGCCGCCACGCGCCCTTGTCATCCCGCACACTGACAGGCACCTTCGACAGTACCGTCGTGCGCGTGCCGTCGGGGTTGACGTAGTCGACCGACTTCTCCGCCCGGCCGACCTCCTTCGACGTCCTCGCATCGAACTTCGACGCCGCCTTGCCCGCATCCGCGCCCATCAACGGCCGGAAGTCACCCGCCGCCTTCGGCGACTCGTGCTTGCGGCCCTCCTGCTTCGGATTCGGCCACGACGACAACTCACGAGGATCGCGATACTCCGCCGCCGGCGCAGCCACCGCGATCGCGGGCACCGCCTGCACCACCGAAGCGACCAACGCCGCCACCAGCACCGCGGCAACCGGCGATCTACCACCGGGTCTGTACGACCGTTTTGTCCGTCTGACTCCAGGCAGACTCATCCACACTCCCGTGAAAGGAAATAACAGAAATCCATCGGCAGACACCGAAGACAGCAGCCGTCACCAGCACACCCGCGCGTCAAACAGAAGGCGAACGCAGGCGTGCTGGTACGGCGGAAACCGGGCTAAACCCGGCAGATCAAAGGAGAAAACGAGGCGGTCAGCAGGTCACGGATAACCGGCGAAGGCCGGACGAACGCGCGGATGGCGATCCCGCGAGACAGACGATCGTGACCATTGGTCTGTGAAGCGGCTCCGCAGCACGCGACATCAGCATGACCCCCCTTAAGCCCACCACCAGGCGATGATCACCCCCCGGTGACCACACAATTACCCGGCGTACCCGCAGGAACGCTAACTAACGTCGATCACACACCACAGACTCCAAATAGAGCAATCACACAGCCTCCTCGGCGTAGGCAAGCGCCTGCGACCAACGATGCGAGACTCAGCACACAGGAGTCACACACGCACCACAGCTTCGGCCCGCCTGGGCACGACTCGCCGGCGGAACCGCGAGGCACCTGCGGGCCTCCTCACCGGTCTCGACAAATCATCAGTTCCCCACCGATGTCGATGCGAGACGGCGCACTGACCAGCGGCAAGCCCCGTCAGACCGCTCGGCGCTCCCCACAGGCCAGACCACGGCCGTGCAGACCACCTCAACTTGCGATCAGACCGTCAACGGCGCACAACGGACGACACCACCACGTCGCTTGGAGGTCGTCATGGCCTGGACAGAACAGATCGGCACTCAGTCCTGGCGAGTCCGCTACCGCACCGGCGACGGGCACACCGCCTCGATCTCCGGCTTCACAACGCAGCGCGCAGCCGACAACTACGCCGCCGATATCGAGTGCGACCAGCGCCGCAACACGTGGTTCGAGCCCACCCGCGGCCGCACCACCGTCGCCGAATGGGTCACGACCTGGTTCGCCGCACTCGACCTCGACCCACGCACGATCGACAACTACCGCAGCGTTCTTCGCTGCCACATCCTTCTCCGCTGGGGCGCCACACCACTGGGCGCCATCACCACGCTCGGCGTGAACAAATGGATCAGCGACCTGCGCCAACTCGGCTACGCCAACACCACAATCGCCACCATCGTCAAGGTCCTGTCGATGATCCTCACCGACGCCCCCGACGAACACCTCATCCCCACCAACCCCATCCGCCGCTACCGACGCCGAGGACGACGCAGCCACCGCATCGAACGCAAACGCGTCTGGGCAACACCCACCGAAGTCCTCCGCATCGCAGAACAAGCCGCAGCACTCGGCGGCGAGACCGCTGGCCTGCTCATCATCACCGCCGCCTGGACCGGCTGCCGCTGGGGCGAACTCACCGGTCTACGACGAGACAACATCGACCTCAACCGCGGCGTCCTGATCATCGATCCACGCACCGGGGCACTACACGAGAGTGCGCACACGCGGTGGCTCGGCTCACCCAAGACCCCCTCATCAGCCCGAACCATCACTCTGCCGCCGTTCCTCATCACCATGCTCCGCAAACACCTTGAGCGGCACGACAACGAGTTCGTGTTCACCGCCGAGAGCGGAACATGGTTGTGGCGCAGCACATTCATCCGCCGAGTACTCAAACCCCGCGGTCAACGGCAACGAAGGGCGACCGCACCCAGGCGTCCGCGCAGTGCCGATCCGCCCCGGCCTGACGTTCCACGGACTCCGGCACAGCCACAAGACCTGGCTCATCGCAGACGGCGCACCCGAAATCGCCCAAGCACGACGCCTCGGACACCACCTACCCAACCGGAATTTGTCAAGGTGAATGAGGCCAGTGGGTGTTAGGCGGCTTCTGTGCCGGTCGTCTGGTCGGTGTCGTTGTCTGGTCGGTTGATCCAGACGGTGTCGGGTAGGTCGAGCATCTTTGGCGCGGTGGTGATGCCACCGAACCGGTGCGGGTGCCGCGCGCGGGCTTCGGCGAGGACGGTGCGCCGGTCGGCGGCTTTGGCGGCGGCCAGTCCGAAGTGGACGTCCGCGGGTGTGTGCAGGCCGATGCCGGTGTGTCGATGCTCGTGGTTGTACCAGTGGGTGAAGGTGTCCATGAACTGCCTCGCCTCTGTCAGCGATCCGAAGCGTTCGGGGAATTCCGGGCCGTACTTCAGGGTCTTGAACAGTGCTTCGGAGTACGGGTTGTCGTTGGACACCCGAGGCCTCGAGTGTGATCGGGTGACGTCGAGGTCGGCGAGCAGGGCCGCGACGGTTTTGCTGGTCATCGACGTGCCCCGGTCGGCGTGCACGACCTGCGGAACCCCGTGGACGGAGAAGATCTGTTCCATCAGTTCCTTGGCCAGGACACCGGATTCGCAGGCGTGGACATGGACGCCGACGATGTACCGGGAGTAGATGTCGATCATCACGTAGGCGTCGTAGTAGGTGCCCTTCACCGGGCCCGCGAGCTTGGTGATGTCCCAGCTGTAGACCTGACGTGGTGCGGTCGCGACCAGTTCCGGGCACACCTTCGCCGGGTGGCGCGCGAGCCGGCGGCGTTCCCTGACCTGCTTGTTGTCCGCCAGGACCCGATACATCGTGGACACCGAGCACAGGTAGAGGCCCTCGTCGAGCAGCTGCGCGTAGATCTGCAGCGGCGCGAGGTCCACGAACCGCGCGCTGGTGAGCACATCGAGGATCCGCAGCCGTTCCAGGACGGTCAGCTTGTTGAGCGGGGCCGGTGCCGGTTGTGGCATGACCACCGGCGTGGGCGCGGTCGCGGCCTTGCCGTGACGGATCGCCGTCGAGCGCACCAGGCCGGCCAGCTGGGCGGCTTGTCTGGTGGGCACACCGCCGGCGGTCATGGACACGTAGGCTCGGGTCAGCGTTTCTTGCGCTGCTCGTCGGAATCCGCTCTCTCCGAAAGACTTTCCAAGAGAGCGTGCGCTTTTCCCATGATGTCCAGAGCGGTCTCGGTGGTGTCCAACCGTTTGTTCAAACGAGCGTTCTCCCGTGTGAGCGAGCCTGTCACGATTTTTGTGTAAGCCAGAGGTGATTTGCTTACATTTGTAGGTTATCAGAAAAGTATGCGACCGGGGAAGAGGTTGATCAGTGTGTTCAATGCCACCTTCCAGCCGTGCGTTCCC
>NZ_BAABBE010000076.1:0-11558 GCF_039537795.1 Lentzea roselyniae | reverse complement strand
GGACTTTCCGCTTGAGCTCGTCGAGGAGCTCAAGCGGAGTGGCGAGTCCGAGGGGTGGCATGCGTCCATTGTGGCAGGAACACGTGTTCGAATTCCATTCCACAATCGGGTGAACGCGCAGGTCAGCGCCCTATGGCACCGTGCGCGCACACTCTCTCTAGACGCACGCACCCCGCACCACGCAACCACCTACGCAATCGGCGCCCATCGCACGCACCGGCACCACGCCCCGCAACCACCTACGCACGGCGACCACAGAAACTCGGTCCGGCACACGCCCGACGCAGGAGGGCATGTGCCGGGTTGCCGAACGCGAAGCCGTGCCGCCCCAACGCAACCGCCGCCCCCACGCCCGCAACGCACCACGCTTTCACCCGAACGAGCCCGTTTCGTGGTTTGAATCCAAGCCCTAGCTTCGGACGCATGACCGCGATCGCATCCACCGCGTACAGCCGGGATCTCGGCGACGAACTGCGCCGCCTCAGGGAGTCGTGCACCACGTTCAACGGCCACGCGATGGCCGTCCAACTCGGCTGGGACCCGAGCAAGGTGTCGAACATCGAGCGCGGCAAAGCGCGTGCCAGCGAGATCGACCTCGTCCAGTACCTGGCGACGTGCGGCAAGGACATCGACTACTTCGAGGAGTTCCGCAGCCGCTACCACAACGCCTTCGACTGTACTTCGCCCAGGTGCCGGACAACCTCCGCACGCTCGCGATGACCGAGGCGATGGCCACGAAGATCATCAGCTATGACGTCATGACGGCGCCCGGCCTGGTGCAGACGGAGCGGTACGCACGGGAGCTGTTCGTCGACGGTCAGATCGAGGCACCGGACGACATCGAGAAGTACGTCGAGGCGCGCATGGCACGACAGGCGGTCATGAGGCGGCCGAACCGCCCGGAGTGCCTCTTCTACGTGCACGAACTCGCCTTGCGGATGCGACTGGGTGATGCCCAGCTGCGCGAAGACCAGTACCTGCGTCTCCTCTTCCACACGCACGTCCTCCGGATCGTGCCCGCGCACGTCACCGCGTTCCGTTCCGCATGTGTGCTGTACGAGCTCGGGAAGGCATCTCCGGTCGTGTTCACCGAGAACGACATGGCCCAGGTGTTCGCGCAGGACAAGACGGCTGTCGCGCGGGCGAGGAGGCTCTTTCAGCGGCTGGATGCCGTTGCCTTGGATGAGGAACAATCGCGGAGCAAGCTGGCGGAATACGTCAGCGGACTGCGGGAGGACTCCGATGTTCCAGGAACGGACTTGGCGTAAGAGCACGTACAGCAGCGCGAACGGCTCGGGCAACTGCGTCGAGGTCTCGCTCGCTCAGGACGCGCTCGTGCGGGACACCAAGAACGCGAGCGGTGACGTTCTCGCGTTCTCGACCCCCGCCTGGCGCGCCCTGATCAACTGGCTCTGACGACCGACGTGTTCGCGGTCTCCACGGTCACCCGGACCGACTGCGGAGCCAGCGACTGCAGGTACTGCGCGTGGTCCGGCCCGATCGTGTCGCTGAACGCGATGAACGCCAAGTGCGGCAGCTCGAAGGCGGTGGTGGCGCAGAAGTCCTCCAGCCGGTCGAACCCGCGCCGGATGCCCGTGGCGTCCAGCCCGAACACGGCATGCCGGTCGAGCTTCGCGGCACCGATGTCGAGCAGGTGCAACGCGTGCATGGCGTGGGTGAACGCCATCGCGCACACCTCGATGCGCGCACACGACACCAGCAAAGTCCTGACCATCGACGGATGCAGCGACTTGCCGGAAGTGCGCAGCACGACGTCGATCCCGGCGGCGCGGAACATCTCGACGATCTCGAACAGGCCCGGCACGCCGAGGGGCTCCCCTCCGCCCAGCGTGACGGTCTCCGGTCGCATCGAGACGAGCGCCCGAGTGATGTGCAGCATTCTCTCGTGGCTGAGCCGCGCGTGTGCGACGTCCCAGGTGATGTCCATGCGGTCTGGCCCCCTTCGGCGGATGTCGCCGATCGAAGCGGGGGACGTGTCCCGCCGTCAGGTGACCGTTGTCCCCACTTACGAGGGACTTCCGAGTCCCGCCTCGCGCGCCCGCACGATGGCCTGCGCGCGGTCCGCGACCTGCAGCTTCGTGAAGATCGACGACACGCGGTTGCGCACGGTCTTCTGCGACAACGAGAGCCGGTGCGCGATCGAGGTGTTGTCCAGCCCGGACGCCACCAGCTCCAGCACGTCCCGTTCCCGGTCGGTGAGCTGCGGGAACGCCACCGCCTTCGACGACGAGATCGCGGTGAAGTAGCCCATCATCCGCTGCGCGATGGTGGCGCTGAAGATCGCCTCACCGGCCCCGATGGCCTGCACCGCACGCACGATCTCGTCGTCGTCGGTGGTCTTCACGAGGTATCCGCGCGCACCGGCCCTCATCGCCGCGAACACCAGTTCGTCGTCCTCGTGCATCGTCAGCACGAGGACGCCCAGCGACGGCTGCGCTTCGAGGATCCGCTTGGCCGCGTCGACTCCACCCAGGACGGGCATGTGCAGGTCCATCACGACGACGTCCGGTTGCAGCGTCAGCACCACGGAGACGGCCTCTGCCCCGTCCGCCGCCTCGCCGACGACCTCGAGCCCGTCCTCACCGTCCAGCAACGCCTTGAGCCCGCGCCGGAACACGGGGTGGTCGTCCGCGATCACAACCCGCGTCACTGGGCCTCCATGGGGATCCGCGCCACCACCTTGGTGCCGTGTGGTTCCGCTGGTCCCACTGTGCACGATCCGCCCAGTTCCGCACAGCGTTCCCGCATCGAGTCGAGCCCGACCCCGGGCCGCGCGTCCGCCGCGACCCCGCTTCCGTCGTCCACGATCTCCACGACGAGATCACCGTCCTGCCGCACGGTGATCGTGCACGTCGACGCACCGGAGTGGCGCGCGGTGTTGGTCAGCGCCTCCGCGACGATCCGGTACGCCGCGACTTCCACGGCCGCGGACAGCCCGTCGATCTCCTCCGCCTCCACCCGGACGGTCAGCTCGCCGTTGAACCGCGCGGCCTCGTCCCGCACGGCCAGCGCGAGTCCCTGGTCCAGGATCGGCGGCCGCAGCCCGTCCACGAGCCGGCGCACCTCGCCGGCGGTCGAGTCGACGTCACCGAGCACCGGGTCAAGCACGGTGCCCAAGGTCCGTCGCAACGCCTTGAGCTGCAACCGGATCCCGACCAGCGCCGGTCCGACGCCGTCGTGCAGGTCGCGCCTGAGCCGCAGTCGCTCTTCTTCGCGTGCGCGCACGAGCCGTTCACGGGCGAGCTGCAGATCAGCGGTCAGCTTGATCGACTGAGCGGCCGGCGCGGTGGAGCGGGCCAGGTCGACGAGCAGGCTCAGCTCGCGATCGCTCAGCCGTTCGTCAGGGGCACGTGGCTCGACGACGAGATCGCCGACCAGAGAACCCCGATAGGTCATGGGAAAACGCAGCTGCGGCCATCCGCGGCTGCGGCCGTGCTCTGCGAGCACGGATCCACCGCGAATCGCCACGTACGGCAGCTTCAACGACTCGGCGACCGTGGCGGCCACCGTCGGCAGCACGTCCTGCGACCGTTCGAGCTTCTCGCTCAAGGTCGACAAAGCGGCATAGGGATCAGCGCGCACCCCGAACAGCCACCGGTCGAGCTTGCGCTGGACCCAGCTGCGAATCGGCGCGAACACCAACCCGGCGGCCACCACGCCGATGACTTCGGCGTCGTCCGCGAACAACTGCCCGCCCGCGAGCATCACGCCCATGTAGACGAGCAGCAGCACCACGGTCAACGTGCCGTAGAGCAACGACCGGTGAATCAGCAGACTGATGTCGTACAGGCCATAACGCACGATCGCGATCACCGCGGCTGCCGGGAACGCCAGCACACCGACGAGCCACGCGACGTGCCCGTCCGTCGTTTCCACCACGGTCGCGACGACGGCCAGGGCCATCAACGCGACCGCCCACACCAGCAGCCGCCGTTCGTCCCCTTCGGCCTTGCGCCACCTCAGCACCAGCGACACGACGGCGGCGACGACCGCGATCCCGGCCGCGATCACGGCGATCGCGGTGATCGTCTTGGCAGCCGCGGGACCACCACCGCGCCAGAACCCGGCCGGATCACCCCACGATCCCCAGGCGAGCCCCGCCGTGCCGAGAACAGCGCTCAGCAGCGACGCCCCGATGGCGATCCACCACCGGCCGCTCAGCGGTTTCCCGTTCGGGAAGACCAGTGCGACGGCAGGCAGCAGCGCGTAGGTCGGCCACCAGACCCACGCCTCGACCCAGCGAGCCGGATGATCGGCCGGTTGGCCCGCGACCGCGACGGCGATGCCGCCGAACACGCCCATGGCCAGCAGCAACCACCCGACGGCCGACCTGCTGACGTGCCCGATCACCCGCACACCGAGCAGCGTGAAGGCGATCGCGATCAGCCAGTTCCGCGGATGCGAAATCGCGCCGGTGACCGCTGTGTGCACGACGGCGAAGAGCACACACGCGGCCACCAACGCGCCAATGACCCGGGCGAGGACTACCTCGGCCCGGGTCAGTCGTTGAGCCAGTGCCACAGGTTGTGGAACGGCGAACCGTCGTCGAGGGTGCTGATGCCACCTGGCCAGCCCTGGAACGTCATGATCCGGTGACGCAGCTCCTCGACGGACATCGGCTTGGCGGCCTTGTGGACATGGTCGAAATCGACGTCCTCAGACTGCGGGTTCATCGCCCGCGCCTGAAGCTCCGCGTACCAAGACAGGAGCTCTTCGTCGGACATGTGCGAAAAGTACGGCGGTACTACCTTCTGCCCGGACTTCGACATGTCTGGAAGGAGTCGTGAGCACTCCTCTGGATACACGAGTCCCCACGATCGTTCCGTTCAGTTCACGGCAGGACCTGGATCTTGCGTCCCTTACCGGCCCTGAACTGGTCCAATGCCCCCGCGTAGTCGTCCAGCGGCACCCTGTCGCTGATGAAGACGGCGGGGTCGAGCACTCCGGTCGCGAAGAGGTCCGCCGCCCGTTCGAACGAGTGCAGCACCGCCATCGAGCCGGTGATCGTGATCTCCTGGTTGTAGATCTTGTACGGCTCGATGGTGACCCGGGCGGAGTAGTCGGACACGCCGAACTGCAGGAACGTGCCGCCCTTCGCGACCCGGCCGAGCCCGTCCTGGATCGCCTTCTCGTTGCCGGTGGCGTCGATGACGACGTCCCAGCCCTCCGGCCGGTCCAGCTCGTCCGCCGTACCCGCCACCGCGGTGACGCCGAGCCGCACGGCCGTCTCCAGGCGTTCCGCGTTGAGGTCCACGACCTCGATCGACGACGCCCCGGTCAGCTTGCCGAGCTGCAGCATCATCAGGCCCATGGTCCCGGAGCCGTAGATCAGCACCCGTGACGCCATCTGCGACCGCAGCACGTCGTATCCGCGCACCGCGCACGACAGCGGCTCGATCAGCGCGGCGTCCTCGGTCCGCACGTGGTCGGGCAGCTTCACGCAGTTCGCCACCGGCGCCACCGCGAACTCGGCAGCGCCACCGGAGGTCGTGACACCGATCGCGGCCCACCGCTCGCAGAGGTTGTTCTTGCCCGCGCGGCACATCCGGCACTCGTAGCAGTAGAGCGAGGGGTCGACGGCCACGCGGTCGCCGACCTTCAGCTCGCTGACCCGCGAGCCGATCTCCACGATCGTGCCCGCGAACTCGTGGCCGGGCACGACCGGCAGCGTGGGAGCGAACTCGCCCTGCAGGATGTGCAGGTCCGTGCCGCACAACCCGCAGGCCGCCACGTCGACGACGACCTCACGGGGCCCGCAGGGCGGATCGTCCACAGTGGTCACTTCGACGGACCCGACGCCGGTGATCACTGCTGCTTTCACTTGACTGCTCCCAACGACAGGCCCTGGACCAGCTTGTCCTGGGCGGCGAACCCGGCGATCAGCACCGGCAGAGAAACCACGACGGCCGCAGCGCAGACCTTGGCCAGGAACAGACCCTGCGAGGTCACGAACCCGGTCAGGTACACCGGCGCGGTACCGGCGACGACACCGGTCAGCACCCGTGCGAACAACAGCTCGTTCCAGCTGAAGATGAAGCAGATCAACGCCGTCGCCGCGATGCCGGGCATCGCGATGGGTGCCACCACCCGGCGCAGGATCGTGATCAGCCCGGCGCCGTCGATCGACGCCGCCTCGAGGATCTCGCGCGGTACCTCGGACAGGAACGACCGCATGAGCCAGACCGCGATCGGCAGGTTCATCGAGCAGTACAGCAGCGTGAGGAACGAGATGTTGTCGAGCATCCCGGCGAACTGCGCGATCAGGTAGATCGGCAGCAGCGCCGCGACGACCGGCATCATCTTGGTGGACAGGAAGAAGAACAGGACGTCGGTCCACTTCTCGACCGGCTTGATCGACAACGCGTACGCGGCGGGGATCGCCAGCAGCAGCACGATGATCGTCGACCCGATCGAGGCGCTGAACGAGTTGAGCAGCGGAGGCCACGCGCCACCGTCGAAGAACTCCGAATAGCCGTCCAGCGTCAGCGGCGCCGCGATCGACGGCGGGTTCGTGGCCGCGTCCGACTCGCTGTGCAGCGAAGTCAGGAACATCCACGCGACCGGCGCGAAGAACACGATGCCGGCGAACCAGGCGAGCACACCCCAGATCCTGCTCATCGCGCCTCCTCCTTGAACAGCGAGGACACCACGCGCAGCGCGAACGTCGCGATGAGGATCGACCCGGCGACCACGATCACACCGGCCGCGGACGCCTCGCCGTACTCGTGGGCCTGGTAGAAGGTCTGGTAGATCATGTACGGCAGGTTCGCCGTGCCCAGGCCACCGGACGTGATGGTGAAGACCGCGTCGAAGTTCTGCACGATGTAGATCGACCCGAGCAGTGCGCCCAGCTCCAGGTACTGCCGCAGGTGCAGGAACGTCAGGTAGCGGAAGATCTGGAACGGCGACGCGCCGTCGATCCTGGCCGCCTCGACGGGTTCCACCGGCTTGCTCTGCAGGCCCGCCAGCAGGATCAGCATCATGAACGGTGTCCACTGCCACACCAGCGACAGCACGACGGCGGACATCGGCATGGAGCTGATCCAGTCCGGCTGGGCGGAGAAGCCCAGCCAGTTCAGGATTCCGTTGAACAGCCCGTACTCCGGGTTGTAGAGCACGTGCTTCCAGATCAGTGCCGCCGCGACCGGGACGACGAGGAACGGCGCGATCAGCATCGTCCTGACCAGGCCTCGGCCGGCGAACTTCTTGTCCAGCAACAGCGCCAGCCCGAGGCCGAGGACCAGGCTGATCAGGACGACCGAAGCGGTGAGGACGATCGTGTTCACGATGGACGACCGCAGGTCGGGGTCGGTGAACACGTTGACGTAGTTGTCGAACCCGGCGAACCCGCGGCTGGTGGGGTCGAGCGAGTTCCACTTCATGAACGAGATGACCAGCGTGGCCACGAACGGCAGCTGCGTCACGACGATCAGGAAGATCAGGGCGGGCAGCAACGGGGCCCGCCGCGCCCACTTCGGATAGCTCTTGCGGGGGACGGGAGGCGGCCGGTCGACGACCGACCGCTCCCGCGTCAGGACCGCCATCTCACTGCCCCTTGTACTTCTGCGCGACCTTCTCCGCGAGTCCCTGGGCGTTGTTCAGCGCGTCGTCCACCGACACCGCGCCCGCGATGGCCGAGCTGATCTGCTGCGACACCTGGGTGCCCAGGTCGGTGAACTCGGGGATGCCGACGAACTGGATGCCCGGCGCCGGCCGCGGCTGCACACCGGGGTCGAGCGGCTTCGCACCCTTGATCGCGGCCTCCGCCTGGGAGGAGAACGTGCCGGAGGACTGCTTGTACTCGGCGCGCTGGTAGGTCGACGAGCGCTTGCCGTCCGGGACCTTCGACCAGCCGAGGTTCTTGCCGACCAGTTCCTCGTAGCCCTTGCCGGACGCCCACGAGATGAACTTCCAGGCCGCGTCCTGCTTCTTCGACGCCTTCTGGATGCCGAACGCCCAGGTGTAGAGCCAGCCGGAGCTGTCGGTCTTCACGACGGGGGCCTGGGTGAAGCCGAGCTTGCCCTTGACCGGGGAGTCGTTCGCCTCCAGCAGACCGGCGGCGACCGTGGCGTCGTACCACATCGCGACCTTGCCCTGCGTCATGTTGTTCAGGCACTCCGCGAACCCGGCCTGCGGGGCGCCCGCCTCGCCGTGGTTGCGCACGAGGTCGACGTAGAACTTGGTGGCCTCCTTGAACTCCGGCGCGTTCAGCTGGGCCTGCCAGTCCTTGGTGAACCACGTGCCGCCGAAGGTGTTCACCACCGTCGTCAGCGGTGCCATCACCTGGCCCCAGCCGGGCTGGCCGCGCAGGCAGATGCCGCGGACCTCCGGCGTGGAGACCTTCGCGGCGGCCTCCGCGACCTGCTGCCAGGTCGGCCTCTCGGGCAGCGTGACGCCCTTGGCCTCGAAGATGTCCTTGCGGTACATGAGGAACGACGACTCGCCGTAGAACGGCTGCGCGTACACCTTGCCGTCCGCGGCGGTGAGCGACTGGCGGATCGGCTCCAGGATGTCGGCCTGGTCGAACGCGCTGTCCTTGGACACGAAGTCGTCCATCGGCGCGAGCCAGCCGTTCTTGGCGTACATCGGCGTCTCGTAGTTGGAGATCGTCGCCACGTCGTACTGCCCGGCCTGGCTGGAGAAGTCCTGGCTGATCTTGTCGCGGACGTCGTTCTCGGGCAGCACGGTGAAGTTCACCTTGATGCCGGTGTCCTTGGTGAAGTTGTCCGCGGTCAGCTTCTGCAGGTCGAGCATCTGCGGGTTGTTCACCATCAGCACGTTCACCGAGTCGGAGCCGCTGCCCCCACCGCCTCCGGCGCCCGCGCAGGCGGAAGCCAGCAGCAACACAGCGGTGGCGGCCCCAAGTGTGCGTAGAGGTGTGCGGATCGACGACATCGTCGTTTCCTTTCCGGGGGATTTCCGGGCGCGCTGAAGAGAGGGGAGGTACCGCGCCGGCGAAACTGGGAGCCTCAGGCCCTGATGACCTTGGGGCCGAGCGACGTGTAGCGGTGTGCCTCGTGGGCGGAGAGGCCGTTGTCTGTGACGATCGCCTCCAGGTCGGAGACCTCGGCGAACCGGTGGAAGCTCGACACGCCGAACTTCGTGTGCACCCCGACGAAGATCTTCCGCCGGGACGCGCCGAGCGCCTTGGCCTTCACCGCTCCGACCGCCGGATCGGGCGTGGTCAGGCCGTGCTCGCGGGAGATGCCGTTGGCACCGATGTAGGCGAGGTCGATGACCATCTCGCCGAGCATCCTCGTCGTCCAGTGGTCCACTGTGGCCAGTGTGTGTCCCCTGACCCGCCCGCCCAGCAACAGGACGGTGCAGGACGGGTGCTCGGACATCGCCGCGGCGGTGGGCAACGACGCGGTGATGATCGTGAGCGGGTTGGTCGTGGGCAACGCCTCGGCGACGAGCTGCGGGGTGAAGCCCTCGTCGATGAACACGGTCTCGGCGTCGTCCAGCCGTTCGGCGGCGGCCTTGGCGATGCGCCGCTTCTCCGGCACGTGCGACCCGGAACGGAACCGCAGTCCGGTCTCGAAGCCGGCGCTCTCGACCGGGACGCCACCGCCGTGCGTTCGCCGCACCAGGCCGTGCTCGTCGAGCACGCGCAGGTCGCGCCTGACCGTTTCGGGCGCGACGCGCAGTTCCTGCGCCATCTCGACCACGTCGACACGGCCGTCGGCGCGGGCCCTGGCCAGAATGCGACGCTTGCGTTCCTCGGCTCGCATTTCACCTGCCCATTCGGCTCTGGGGTTGCCCGTTCGGGCTGTGTCTAGATGAAACACCCACGTCACGTTGTGGCCGCCGCCACAACTGACCGAGATCCTGCCCGATTTCTGCCCGTTTCACACGACGAAAGCCGCGCCCACCTGGGGCGCGGCTTTCGGGCATGCCCGGATGGGCGAGCAGAACGGCCCGTTTCTAGCCCAACCAGGCAGCGGCGTCGGGCGGCAGCTGGCCGTTGACCAGAGGGATGCTCGACAACGTCGCCGTGCCGGGCAGGTCGACGGCCCGGTCCGACAGGTTGACGACGCAGGTGTGGGCGCCGCGCCTGAACGCGAGCACGTCCTCGCCCAGGTCGAGCCACTCCAGGTCGCCGTCGATCGCGCGACGCCGCGCGAACACCTGGCGGTACAGGCTGAGCATCGACTCGGGGTCGTCCGTCTGGGCCGCGACCGAGAACTTTTGCCAGTTCTCCGGCTGCGGCAACCAGCTCGGGCCGTCGTCGGCGGACCAGGGGAGCGGCACGCGGCAACCGTCGCGGCCGCGGTCGGTGAAGCCGGAGCGGTGCCACACCGGGTCCTCGCGCAGCTCGTCCGGCAGGTCCTCCACCTCCCAGAGCCCCAGCTCCTCGCCCTGGTAGACGTACACGCCGCCGGGAAGCGCGGCGGTGAGCATGATCGCGGCGCGGGCCCTGCGCGTGCCGAGCTCGAAGTCGGTCGGGGCGCCGTGCTGCCGGTCCGCGAACGAGAACCCGGTCTTCTCGCGGCCGTAGCGGGTCACGTGCCGGGTGACGTCGTGATTGGACAGAACCCAGGTCGATGGCGCGCCGACGGGTTCGTGCGCGGCCAGCGTGTCGTCGACCACCCGGCGCAGCTCCTGGGCGTTCCAGGGACAGCAGAGGAAGTCGAAGTTGAACGCGCTGTGCATCTCGTCTGGCCGCAGGTACCTGGCGAACCGGACGGGGTCGGGCAGCCACATCTCGCCGACGAGGATGCGGTCGCCGTCGTACTCGTCGACGATCTTGCGCCAGCTCCGGTAGATCTCGTGCACGCCGTCTTGGTCGGAGTAGGGCTGATCGGCGTCGGGCCTGCTGAAGTCCTTGACCAGGCCGTCGGCCACGTCGATGCGGAAGCCGTCGACGCCGCGGTCGAGCCAGAACCGCAGGATGTCCTCGAACTCGTCCTCGACGGCCGGGTTCTCCCAGTTGAGGTCCGGCTGTTCGGCGGCGTAGAGGTGCAGGTACCAGCGGCCGTCCGGGAGCCTGCTCCACGCCGGGCCGCCGAAGCGCGACTTCCAGTCGTTCGGGAGGTCCTCGGTGTCACGGATGTGGAAGCGGTCCCACAGTCCCTCCTTGAACCACGGGTGCTGGTCGCTGCAGTGGTTCGGGACGATGTCGATGATCACCCGCAGGCCCAGCCCGTGCGCGTCGGCGATGAGCTTCTCCGCGTCGGCGAGCGAGCCGAACACCGGCTCGATGTCGCGGTAGTCCGCCACGTCGTAGCCGCCGTCGGCGAGCGGGCTCGGGTACCACGGGTTGAGCCAGATCGCGTCGAAACCGAGACTCGCGATGTGCTGGAGCCTGGCGCGGAGGCCGGCCAGGTCACCGATGCCGTCGCCGTTGCCGTCCGCGAAGCTGCGCAGGTAGACCTGGTAGATGGATGCGTTGCGCCACCAACTCATCTGGTGTCCTAATCAGTTCTGGGAGTGGCCATCCGGCACACTCCTGGTGGTAGCCGGCCGGCGGGTGAGCACTCTTTTGTCCTGGACGCCTGAGTCCTGCTGAAAGACAGTGCCCCTGCCGGTGGGCCGGG
>NZ_BAABBE010000075.1:0-12423 GCF_039537795.1 Lentzea roselyniae | reverse complement strand
TCGGTCACGTGCGCCTGGTGGCCGGGGGAAACTCGTGGGAGGCCCTGCCCGGTGATCTGCTGACGTTGCCCGAGCGCAGGCATCGGGTGGAGGCGCTGGAGGACAGCGTCTTCCTCTTCACCACGGCGCTGCGGCTGCCGTGACGAGAGAGGGGGCGGGAGCCATCCCCGGCGCTCCCGCCCCCCTCTCTCGTGTCACTCGACCAGTTTGCCGGCCGTGTCGACATCACTCGTTCAGCGACGCGATCTCGTCCGGCACGGGAGGGATCTCCTCCCGGTCGACCTGGGGCCTGACCAGACGAGGTTCACCTGCTGTGCGGGATCCAGGTCCGGGTAGTCCGACAGGTTGTGACAGCCGCGGGTCTCGCGACGAGCGAGCCGAAATAAACACACGACAAACCGAACACCTTCTGCGCCGCGCTTCACTGCATTCGCACATGAATTGGGAAACTGCGGTCAACTCGTCCCGATTCATCACGGTCCAAACCGCATTAAAGGTAACAGGCTTGTACCGCCCGGCGCACCCTCGGGTTGGGTCCGATATTTTGGCTCGCATCCACGGGCACATCGACAAGCAGCGACCGGTCACCTGATGTCTGACACGCATCTAAAATTTCGTCAAGATTCGAAAGATCTGGTTTTACCCGAAAGGCGTCCCAGCCGTAGGCGCGAGCGGCCGCCACATGATCCACCGGTGCCAACTGGCTGTGAAAGCGATCCTCTGACGTGTCGGGCAGGACATGACGCAAGCCTTGTTCGACAAGCGCGTAGGAGCCGTTGTTGATGATAAACAGCCGCAGGCCGAGTCGGGCGGTCTCCGGGAGTGCGCCAGCATACAGGCGATAGCAACCGTCGCCGGAGAAGCAGTAAACCGTCTGGGTTGGGTCTGCGATACGCGCGCCGACGGCCAGGCCAAATGCTCCACCCATCGCTGAGCCCTGGTAGGCGGTATAGGTGCGCATCAGCGGATGTGGACGCTGAGTGACGTAAGGTCGGTCCTTGTACACCATCGACACGTCGTCGAAGCCGAGAGACGGTACGCGCCAGCGGCTGTGCAGGCGTTCAAGGAAAGCAGCGAAGTCAACTGTGTCAGCCCTATGGCGAGTATTCGGTCGGTCGGTGTTCAAATGAGCTGGTGCTGGCAACTGCCGTACGGTGCCGGCCTCAATAATAAGCGCGCGGGCCGTTTCGAAGATCGGTCCACCGAGTCTCCAGTACCTTCCCGAACAGCGGTGAGCGAAGCCGCCGTTCCGATGGCCGAAGGGCGCTTCCCACTCGGTCAGGTGAATGACGTCGCCAGCGGCAACGGGAGCAAGGCCGAGCACGTACTCACCTGGCTCAAACCCTAGGGTGATGAGAACGTCATCTGACTGAAGCCCATTCCACAGTGTGGTGGCTGCGTCGTTGCCGCCGAACCCAACGTGACCATATCCGTATGGATTGTCGGCGGCCACTCCAGCGGCACCGTTTGCAGTCCACAACACCGGCGCGCCAAGTGTCGCGGCAATCTCAGTGGTAAGTACCGGCATGCGAGGATCCCGCGCCGCCTCGTCTGTCACGAGCAGAACCACCCTGCGGCCCTCGACCACTTGCCGGAATCGGGTGACATCAGTGAAAACCGGTGAAGGCGGATCGGGAATGTACACGGCGGGCACCGAACCAGCTGGCATCGGACCGGCCAGCACGTCTGGATGCACCGCGAAGGCGACCGGCCGGCATTGGGCGAGATGGCCCTGCGCCTGAATAATCTGTTTGGGCAACACATCGAGGTCTGTGACGTGAAAGCACGCTTCGCCAAGTTCGTCACGCAACTGTGCCACGATGTGAGCACCTTCATCAGAAACGTCTTGCAATGGCGAGCGACCGTAGTTTGAGGTGGAGTTGAGCGCGACTACGTATACCGCCGGAATGTTGTGCGCCTTGGCATCACTCAGGCCGCTGGCAGCCAGTTTGGTCGCAGCACCGGTCGTGGTCAGGCACGCGGCCACCTGCCCGGTGGCCAAATAGTGCCCCAGCGGCACGAAGCCGGCAGTGTACTCAGGTACGGTCAACAGGCTTGGTCCTGCGACGTTTCGTTTACTGAGTGTCCGAACCGGCACCATCAACTTGGCGAGGTGTATGACGCCTCCGCCATTGACTCCCGCATACAGGGTGACCCCTAATTGCCGCAGCATATCGATAAGGTAGGTGTTACCCGAATAGTCGTTGACGACGGCACCCACAACTGCCTCCTCGAAGGATGCCCCCTCACGACAGCGATCGGGTGAGCATCTTTTCCTGCCGGTTATTCTGCAATACCGACCCTAAGGGTCATTCGGGGCCAGCAACAAGTAGGGTTCCGCGTGACGGAACGATTATATTTAGCGGCTCGGCCAGCCGAGCAGTTCCGCGCCTCGGGGATGATCTAGTTGGCGAGGAACCGATCGCCGGGTTTGTGGTGCCGTAGTTGTCGCAGGTCAGGCGTCCAGTTCGGCGGGCACGGTCTTGTCAATCGTGATGAGGAACTTGTTGGTAGTGCAGCTCGCTGATCACCGTGCTGTCGGCGGCACGGTGATCAGGATGGTGATGTCGTTGCGGACGTAGTCGTGTAAGCGTTGCTCAGGCATGCCGGGCTTCGTCGGCAGCACCAGATGGAGACCGGTCCAGCACATGAATCTGACTCTTCTCATCCACACACGGCAGGACCACTAGCTCGGGCAGATTGTGTTACAGGCCAACGACATCGACCACTTTCTCCACGAACAGCCGGTCGATGGAGAGTTCGAACGTCTCGGCACGATGGGGCTTGAGGCAGAAGTCGCGCCAGATCGGCCCAATGGCCGACTTGCCCAGCCCGGTGCGCTCAGCCATCAACGTCCGCGACCGATGTTCGGCGTTGCGCGGGGTCTGCTCCAGGTCGTCTCACGATGACGTCCTGGACTGATCGACAGTGATCAAGAGCGGCCAGCCTGGGCGCTCCTCGTCCCACCAGGCACCCAGCCGTCCCCCGATGAACCGGGATCGCCACTTTCCCACCGTCATCCGATCCACCCGAACCTGGGCAGCGAGTTACATCAGCCGAGGCCGCATCGCAAGCGCTGGACGCCAAGCCAAACGTTCCACCTCACGGAACTGCGGCCTTGTTACAGGCGTCCGGACGGGTGAAGGTAGCTGCGACTCCCGGAGGAGCAACCGTGATGACCAACCACCGTCCCCCTGGAGATACCAATGACGAGGTCAGACGCGCTGGCACCGACTGGTCGCACGGCTCTCGATTCCAGGCGTCCCAGTGACGCGCTGCGGACTTCCCAAGGGCGGAGCTGGATCGCGCCGTCGAGGCTCGCCGCACAGCAACTGAACTGGTCGGATCCGTTCCGGCTCGTCACGTCGAGCAGGTGCCCGCTGAGGCACGGCCGGTCATCCTGACCACCGAGATCGACCGGCTGCGCGACCGGCCGGCGACGGAAGCGCGCGGGGGAGGAGGCCGGACACACGTTTTCTGGCCAAGCCAGAGCTGCCTGCACAGCCATGCTCCAACACGCTGCCTTTGGCCGACACGTACGGAGGACTTTCCATGATTCGTGATGTCGAGATGCTCGTCGGAATGTTCCCAGGGCAGGGCTCCTACCGCAGGGGCGCACTGCTCGACGCTTGGCGCGACGGTGACGTCGTGGTGCGCGAGGTATATGCCGCTGTCGACGACGCCGCTGAAACTCTGCTGGGGAAGAACCTCACCTCTGTCGTGTTCAGCGCCGATCCACCGACCGCTGAAGGCCTGTTCCGGCAGGACCCCGACCTGGCACAGCTCGCGGCGTACGCCCAGTCCGTCGCGATGTTCCAGCGGCTGCACGCCGACGGAGTCCGGCTGACCGGCCTGTTCGGCCACAGCCTGGGTGAGATCGCCGCGTTGGTCTGCTCTGGTGCCTATTCGATCGCCGACGGTGCTGCCCTGCTCTGCGAGCGCATCCGCGTGCTGCGTGAGCTGGACAGCTCTGGTGGCGTCATGCTGGCTCTCGGAGCCTCGTCCGAGCGGGTGCAGGAGATGCTTGCGCTCGTCGGTGACGCCGCCAGTGTGATCGCGGTCCGCAATAGTCCACAGCAGACGGTCGTGTCCGGCCCTGCCGAGCCGTTGCGCGCGGTTGCCGCTGTCGCTGCAGCCATCGGCGTCAATGCCACGCCGCTGCGCTCGCCGCACCCGTTCCACAACCCGCTGTTGCAGGTGGCGCGCGATGAACTCCGCCGGCGCTTCACGGCGTTCGCACAGCTTCCGCTTCGCACGCCCGTGTACTCCCCCATCAGCGGTCGCTTCTACCGCGACACCGACGACCTGGCCGAACTGCTGGCGCAGCACCTGGTTGTGCCCGTCGACTTCGGTACCGCGATCGACCGGCTGTGCCGGGCGGGGGCGAGCGCGTTCGTCGAGTTCGGACCGGGCGGCACGCTCGCCGGCATTGTGCGGGCCAATGCTCCGATGGCCACCGTGGTGGAGCCCTTCCACGACACCGCAGCCGCAGTGGACTTCCTGACCGCGCACACCGCGAAGGCTGATGTCGCGGGAACCACTCCCTCCGCGGTCGACACCCCGGCGATGGCACCCCCTGTCGTGCCCCCACAAGTCAGGAACGTGCAGGCCGAAGTCGTCCCGAGCGTGACGGCAGCTCCGTTCGCTGCTCGCGACGAAGTCTTCCAGCGGGTACGCGGTCTCTACGCCGAAACGCTCGGCTATCCCGAAGAGGTCCTCACCCCCGAAGCAGCCTTCGAAGCGGAGCTCGGCATCGACTCCGTCCAGCAAACCGAACTGCTCCAGCAGGTCACCAAGCTCTTTTACCTGACCAGCGGCAACGTCTCCGCACCCACGACGCTCAGCAATCTCGACAGCATCGTCGACTACATCATCGACAACCGTGCGACGGTCGGAACGACGACATGATCGACGACACCATTGCGATCGTCGGCATGGGCATGGTCGTTCCGGGAGCGAATTCGCCGGAGGAGTTCTGGAACCTGCTGGTCGAGGGCGCCGACATTTTCACCCTGCCCTCCCCGGATCGATGGAACACCGACCACTTCAGCAGCGACGACCCGTCGGTGCCGGACAAGAGCAGGCAGCAGCGAGCCGGCTTCATCACCGACTTCCAGCCGCACGCCCTGCTGCGCGCCGAACTCAAGAACCGCGACGGTTCGCCGTGGGACTTCAACGCCCTGTGGTTGCGTCACAGCCTGTATCAGGCACTGGAGCACGTGACGCGCAGGGAGACCGACCGCTTCGCGTACACCATCGGCTGCACGCCTGACGGCAGCCAGCACCTCGAGCAGGCACTCGTGCTCGGCGCCGTGCAGCGCGAGCTCGAGCGGCACGGCCTCGGCGAGTCGGTCGCCGCGAAGGCGTTGGCCAAGCACCTCGGCGACGACTCCGTGGAGCCAGGTGTGCTCCCGCTGCACCGCGCTGTGGCGGCTTCATGTGACGGCGTACTGCCCGACAACACGAATGTCAGGCTGGTCGACACGGCGTGCTCGTCGTCGTTGCACACCATGGACATCGGCATGCGTGATCTGCTCACCGGCGACTGCGACATCGCGGTCTGCGGTGGTTCCTTCGTGGCGACACCGTCGACGTCCGTGCTGTTCGACAAGCTGAACGGGTTGTCGCGCAGCGGCGCGGTGCACGCCTTGGACGCCGAGGCTGACGGCACCTTGTTCACCGACAGTGCAGCGCTGCTGGTGCTCAAGCGGCTGGATCGCGCGGTCGCCGACGGCGACCAGATCCTCGCCACCGTGGCGGGCCTCGGGACGGGTGCCGATGGCAAGGGTCGCGCGGTGTACGCGCCGTCGTCGAAGGGCCAGGCCCGCGGCATCCGCCTCGCTCTCGACCGGGCGGGCGTGCGTCCAGAGGAGGTCGACGCGATCATCGCGCACGCGACCGGCACACCCGCCGGCGACAGGTGCGAGTTCCTTGGTCTGCGGGAGCACTACAACGACGTGGCCATTCCGGTCGTGTCCAACAAGGCGCTGGTCGGTCACACCGCTTGGGCCGCGGGTGCGGTCTCGGTGATCCACGCGGTGCTGGCGCTGCGCCACGACCTGTTCCCCGCGCAGTACGGCTTCCGGTCGGCACCGGAGGCGTTCGGTCTCGACGAGACCAAGCTGAGCGTGCCACGTGAGCACGTGCCACTGCCGAAGAAGGGGAACGGGCAGCCACGCGTCATCGCCGTGTCCAGCTTCGGCTTCGGTGGCACAAACGCGCATCTGCTGCTACGCGAACATGTCGCCGGTGGTACGACCCACTCGGGTTACGGGCCGGTCGTCGACGACGACTTGGTCATCGCCGCTTGGTCGAGCACGCTGCCCACCGCGGGCAAGGTCTGCTTCGGCCGCGAGTACCCGATGCCATCGTTGGAGAAGCTGCTGCTTCCCCGCACCACCTTGCCACACCTCGACCGTGCGCAGTTGATGCTCGTCGACTGCATGCAGGACCTTGATCCGGTCGTGCGGAAGGCTTTTGGCCGCAACCCGGATTCGACCGGTGTGATCGTCGGCCACACCGGTCCGACGCAGCACGCCGTCCTGGCCAACCTCCGGATCTACTTCGACGACGTGCGGCAGACGCTCGTGGGCGCAGACGGTTCAGACGCCGTCCTCGCGTTCACCGAGCATCTGCGGGAACTGGTGGAGAGCTGCGCGGAGCCGTCCACGAAGGACACCTACGCCGGCAAAATGCCGAACATCCTCGCGGCTCGGCTGTCCAACCACTTCGACCTGCACGGGCCGACCATCACTGTCGACGACGGTGACCGATCACTCGTGGCCGCCTTCGCGCTGGCCGAGCGGTATCTGCGGTTCGGTGATCTCGACTTCGTGCTCGTGGGCGCCGCCAGCGGCAACAGCTGCCCTGAATGGCCCGCGCTCTTCGCCGGCACCACGGATGACATCGGTGATCGTCCGGTCCAGGAAGGCGCCGTGCTGTTCGCCCTCACCCGGCTCAGCGTGGCCGAGCGCGAAGATCTTCCCGTTCTGGCCGGAGTCGACCTGATGAGGGAAATCAGCTCATGACGACACTCTTCGACCCGGTACTCCTCGGCGCTTCCGGTGGCCTGGAACTGATCAGCTTTCTGGCGGGCTACGACCACGAGGTGACCCTGACGCGGCGCAGCGGCAGACATACCACCACAATGCGCGTGCGTCCCAGCGTCGACCGCGTGCCACCGCAGGAGATCCACCAGCGCCACGAGCTCGTGGCAGTGCCCCGGACGCTGACCGGAGTCACCGCCGAGGCTCCGTTCCTGACCGAGGACACGCTCGTGCTCACGAACGACCCCACGCTGATCCAGGAGTCCAGGCCCGCTCACGTCAAACACGTTCGTGTCGTTGTCAACCTGAACGACGCGGATCTGTCCACTGTGGACAGTGAGGTTCTGCGGCTGAACACCCGCGTCTACAAGGCGGCCAAGGAGAATTCGGCGAACCTCGTGGGCGGCACGTTCCTCATCAGCGTGCTGGGCGGTGTCTCCGAAGGGCACGTACCGCACCCGTCGACCGGACTGTTCACCGGTCTCGGCTTGGCGCTCGCCCACGAGTTGACCGGCTGCACTGTCCGCGTGGCGGTGGACAGCTCACGCGATCTGTCCACCGCGACGAAACACGTCGTCGCGGAAACCACTGCGCCTCGCGGGTATCCAGTGGCCTACCGCGTGAACGGCATCCGCTTCGTCATCACACCGAAGCCTGTCCGGCTGGACGCCTCCCCGACGACGACACGACATGAGGTCGTCGTCGCCGCGGGCGGCGGCCGCGGCATCGGCGCGGAGATGCTCAAACACCTTGCCCGCACCGGTGCATCGCACATCTACGTGCTCGGCAGCAACCGCATCGACGACGTCGACGAGACGATGCTCACCGAGGATGAGCAGCGGTTCGCGGCTCGGCGCCCGCAGTTCATCAGGGAACGCACCACAGGTCCCGGTGCGGTCTCCGTGCCCGAGGCGGTCGCAGCGCTGCGGCGCATCGCCGATGCCCGCAAGGTTGCGGCGAACCTCGCTGAACTCCGCACGCACTGCGGTCCTGACGGAGTCACCTACATCGCTTGCGACACTCGTGACAGCGCTGCCGTTCGCGTGGCCGTTGACCGCGTGTTCGCCGCGCACAACTCGGTCGACCTACTGCTCAACATCGTCGGCACCACCAAGTCGGCCACGATCGCGACCAAGTCCGTGGAGGAGTTCGAGTTCGTCCGCGACCTCAAGGTCCGCACGTACACCGCGCTCAAGCAGGCCTTCGCCGGACGCACGCCGAAGACGTGGTTGAACTGCGGATCGATCTCGGGATCGTTCGGCATGAGCGGGGAAACCGACTACTCCGCGGCGAACGCGTTCCTCAACACGGCTTCCGCGTACGCGGCTTCGCGAGGCTGCCGCGAGTTCACGATGGGCTGGGGCCTGTGGGGCGAGGCGGGCATGGGTGCGGAGCGAGAGCTGAAGGCCGTGCTGGAGAAGAACGGTGTCCTCACCCCGATCGGCAGCGCCGAGGGCGTCGCTCACCTCGGCCGGGAACTGGCCGTCATGTCCCCTCGGACCTCGCTCTTCTTCAGCGGCAGCGAGACGAGCATGCTCTCGCACTTCGCCCCTGGCTGGCTGACCGATGACGCCAGGGAGCCCACCGGAGTTCCGATCGGTGTCGTGGCGCCGACCGGCAGGCCGAGCGACAGCACAGTTGCACCTGCAGCGTTCCGGTTCGACACCGTCGAGACCACTCCGGGCAAGGTCGTCCTGCGCGGTGTGCTCGACCCCGAGCGAGATCGGTACCTGGACGAGCACCTCGTGCACGGTGTGCCCACGCTGCCCGGCATGTTCGTGCCAGAGCTGGCCATCGCCGCAGCGGCGCACCTGGTGCCCGGTCGAGTGGCGTTCGCCTTCGAGGACATGGAGTTCCGGCAGTTCCTCCGCGTTCGCCGGAGCGGTCAGCCGTTCAGCGTCACCGGTGAGCTGGTGGCGGAGAACGAGCACGAGTCGGTCATGTGCGTGACAGTTGCCGCCGACGTACTCGCGCCGAACGATCAGGTGCTCGTCGCGGACAAGGAACGCTTCCGCACCCTTGTCCGGCTTCGCACCACCCAGCCACAGCCGCCGGCGTGGCTGCAGACGTGGCGTGAGATCTGCCCGGTGCCGGTCGGTGACCCGTATTACACGGAGAACCCGGTAGTCCGTTTGACCGGCATCTTCAACTGCACCAGTGATAGCCGCGTACACCAGCTCGGCGCGTCCGCGGAGTACCGGCTCGACCCGGCCAAGGCCTGCTGGCTGGACGGTTGGCACACGCCAGCGGTGTTGCTGGATGCCATGGCGCGGCTGGCCGCTCTCCGGGTGGACGACAACGGCCGGACCCCGTTGCTGGTTCCGAACAAATTGGCGTCCATCGAGCTCTACGGCGCAGCCGGGACGCCGATCGCGTTGCACGCGACGCCATTGCACAGCGCGGCAGGTGCGCCAGGCTGGCACCAGGTTGTGGCCGTGGACGCGAACGCTCGGGTCGTGGCGAGAGTGCGCGGCCTGTCCGGCACCGTGCTCGGGCATGTGCACGCGACCACCGGTGAGTTCTCCTCGTACTCGGACTCGGAGTGAGCACCATGACCGTCCAGACGCTGCTTCCTGGAAGCACCCCCGACACACCGGCCGTGCGCCACCATCAGGTGGCATGGCAGCCGGAGGGCTTCACCCGACCGCTCGACCGGCTGGTCTACTCACCGCATCCCGTGTCGCTGCCGGCGGACGCGGACGCGACATGGCTCGTCGGCCGCGCCGTCTGCCTGCTCGGCGCCGACACCGCACTGGTCGACCAGGTCGGCGGCGAGCTCACCAAAGCCGGTGTCGTCGTGCGACGTCCAGAGACGGACGGCAGCACGCCGGACGGCGTCGACGGCATCGTCGATCTCAACGTGCTGGGCTCCGGCTACGCGCTGACCGAGCAGTCATGGCAGGAACCGATGAGGCAGTCGGCCCGCGCGTTGCATTCGGTGTACGACCGCTGGGTCGGCGAAGCCCGCTTCGGACGCCACTTCTACGTCACGGTCACCCACCTGGGCGGCCGGATGGGGTACGGCGGCACGCGCATTCCGCAGCCGTTGAGCGGGGCGTGGGCGGGACTGTGCAAGGGTTTGCAGTACGAGCTGCCCGCGACGGCGCAGAAGGTCGTCGACGTCGACGACATCACGCCAGATCGCATCGCACGGGTGCTGCTGCTCGAGTGCGGGCGCTGGGATCTGTCGGAAATCGGCCACCTCGCCGGTGAACGCACGACGTTGATGAGCGCGAAGATCCCGAACCCCGAACCCACGCTGGACCTCGGTCCCAGCGACACCGTCGTGATCACCGGCGGTGGCCGCGGCATCGGTTTCGTTGCCGCGGAAGGACTCGCAGCGGCCACCGGCTGCCGGGTCGTCGTGACTGGTCGAGAGCAACCGCCAGCCGGGCACGTGTGGCTTGATCACGACGACGAGGAGTTCGCCGCGTGGCGGTGGCGGGAACTGCAAGCCACCGAGCCGGGCCAGTTGCGCGAGACACGGCTGCGAATCGAACGCGCCACCAATGCCCGCACGATCCACCAGAACCTGAAGTCGGGTCGTGCCAAGGGCTTGCGCATCGACTACGTGCCGTGCGACTGCACCGACCCCGCACAGGTGCGCGAGCTGTTCGACCGCGTCGGCGGACCGACCGTCCTGATGCACAACGCCGGTATCGACAACGCCGTGCGGTTCAACCAGCAGTCGCCGGACACCGTGGTGCGCGTCGTCTCCGTGAAGATCGACGGCCTCGCCACGATGCTCGCGGAGATCCGGCGGCGCCCCGACCTCGCCGCGAAGCTCAAGCTCGTGTCCGGAGTCGGCTCACTGTCGGGCAGGCTCGGCGGCATGATCGGCCAGGTGTCCTACGCCGCGGCCAACGACGGGCTCACCCGACTGAACTGCTGGGTCCGCGACGAACTGGGCATTCCGGCGCAGACCGTCCTCTGGCACACCTGGGAGGGTGTCGGCAGCATCGTGCGGCCGCACTCAGCGGTGCGCTACACCTCGACGATCGAACCGTCGGACGGAATGGCGCATTGGGTGCGTGAGGTGCTGTCCGGCACGCAGACCGAGGTGTTGTTCATGGGCCGGTTCGGCAGCGCGATCGTGCCACACCAGCTGCGCAATCGCCTGCTGCTGATGTACGGCAACGCCGACTACACCCGTTGGACGTCCGCGGACTTCCACCTCGGCGAGCTGACCCGCTACCAGCTGCACCGCGAGATCGAGTGCGTGAACGTGCTGCGCCGCGCCGACCACCCCTGCTTCGCAGACGTGACGGTGGGCGGCAGGCCGGCTGTGCCCGCATCGGTGGTGCTGGAGCACGCGATCAGCGTCGGTGACTGGGTCGGCCCTTACCCGTGGCCGCGCCAGCACCTCCAGGAAATCACCGACATCGACATCCGCATCGACGCGCTGGTGTTCACGGAGGACGAACTGCACCTGGTCAAGCGCGGTCACGGCACCCCGCTGCCGGACGGCCGCTGGCAGGTCACCGTCGAAGTGGACCGCCGCGACGGCACCCGCGTGGCGTCGGTGAACCTGGTGTACGGCGAGTCCCCTGCGGTGGTTCCCGCGGTCGACGCTGCCGACGTGACCGGCGAGGACCAGCCGCTGTCCGCCGGTCAGCGATACCGATCGAACGGCCTGGTGTTCCGCGTCCCCCGGTGGCGGAAGACGACAGGCGGGCAGGAGATCGCATTGCCCGCGGTCACGCCGACAGACCTGTGGATGTTGCCGTTCGAGCCGGAGATCACGCTGCCCAGCGGTGTGGTGGAAGCCTTGCTCGCGGTCGCGTCCGCCAACAACGACGACATGCGGGTGACCATCAGCCGGATCGTCGTGGCGCCGGGCTCGACCAAGGCGGTGCGCCTTCTGTCCACGCAGGACGGAGGAGCCTGGACCGGTGTGACCGAGAGCGGCATGTCGGTTGTGCGCATCGAGCACTGCGGGTTCGGCGGGTTACGCCGTACCCCTGATCTGAACTGACGCGGAAAGCAGTCCCACGTCGGAACTGACCTCAGAAGTTGTCCTGACTGGCGGTTGGACGGTGAAGCCTGGCATGTTCGACCCGACATGGCGAAGCCACGCTCGAACCGCCTCGCCGTCGTCGGGTCGCGATGTCTGCGCCCCAGCGCGAGCAGCGCTGGGGCGCCCCGCGAACAAGATGTTCACGCTCCAACGCGACCTCGGCGACTATCCGCTCCCGCACGTGCGCGTCGACTCTTCCCAGGAGCATCGAGTCCAGCAGCGCACGCGCGTCGCGTCCGGCAGGCTGCGAACCTCCAGCTCGCGCAACCCCGTGAACTGGTCGTCACAGGTCTGGGTGCGCACCGCGAACACCAGGGCGACCCCCTCGGCGAAGACCCGCCGTGCGACGAAGGCCAGCAT
>NZ_BAABBE010000074.1:0-12510 GCF_039537795.1 Lentzea roselyniae | reverse complement strand
GATGACAGCCGCGGCCACCACCTGATCTTGAGTTGTCCACACAACTACTCATGATCGTGTGGTGGCCGCGCTCGTCTTCCCGGGCCCTCAACAGCCAAGATCACGAAGTCCGGCTGGAGTACTAGGCAGCAAGAGACGGGGCACACTGCGGGAACCTGGAAAATGCCACCGTTTCCGCAGTTCCACCCGCCATCAGTCAGGTAAACGCGACCACTTGTCACACTTCCTGATGAATTTGCCTCGCGAGGATGGCCGCTTGATTTCCAGTTTTCACTGCGTTCCGTAGACAGTTTTCCCTTATCGGGTGAGATTTGATCCACGATCGGAATCCGGTTCCGAGCGAGGTGTCACCCTGCGCGACTGTCCACAGAGGATGTTCGCTCTACCGGGTCATTCATGTGTCTGGATGTCACGGCTTGACCAAACGGCCGATGAGGCTAAACGGGTGAACACGCGCGTTCGACTCAGCCTTTCCTGGCTTCAGCGCCTGTCACCGGTGAAGGTCGCCTATGGGCGGTGAACGACCCGAGCGGACGCTGAAGGGAAGACCGTTGAGCACACCGGAGCCGGATCAGGGCTTCGCCGAGTTCTTCCGCACGTGCCTGCCCGTGGTGACCAGGACGCTGACGGCCCTGAACGGCGACACGCGCGTGGTCGAGGACATCGCGCAAGACGCGTTGCTGATCGCGCAGCACCGTTGGGACGACATCCACGCGTACGACAAGCCCGAGGCGTGGGTGCTGAAGGTCGCGATCCGCTTGATGCGACGGTGGCAGCAGCGGCACCAGCACGAGACCCCGCTGGTCGCGGTACCCGCTGCCGACGTCCTGGAACAGGTGCACGAGGCCGAGGCGCTGCACTCCGCCCTGCGCCGGCTGTCCCCCAGGCACCGCGAGGTCGTGGCGTTGCACCACCTGCTCGGCTACCCGGTCAGCGAGATCGCCTCGGTGCTCGTGGTCGGCGAGTCGACCGTGCGGACGCATCTCACCCGCGGCCGGGCCGAACTGCGGCGGATTCTCGGAGGGTCTGATGAGGATTGAGGAGCTGCTGGCCCAGCACGAGCACGACGAGGCCGTCGAACGCCTCTACCGCCTGGGCGAGGCCGCGGAACGGGCGGGGGACCTGCGCGAGGCCGCCGTGCGCTTCCGGGTCGCCGCCGACCAGCGCCTCGGTGACGCGGCGCTGCGGCTGGCGCGGGTGCTGTTCGCGCTCGGCGAGAACGCCGAGGCCGCGCGGTGGTGCCGGCTCGCCGTGGCCGACGGGTTCGAGGAGGCAGAGGAACTGATCCGGGAGAACTCCGAGGCCCGGCAACGGTTCCTGGAGCACGCTGCGCGCGTCCTGGTCGGTGCGCCGACCTTCGACTGGGTACCGGCCGCGGCACCTGTGGGCCGTGTGGAGCCGTCTGAGGTGCAGGAACGCACACAGGCGTTGCGCGCGCTGGACCGGCGATACGGCGGGATTGCCTGCTATCCCTTGGTGTTGGAGCACCTCCACGCTGTGGAGCCGTTCATCGTCGTCGGCGGCGAGGAGATGTGGACAGCGGTTGCCGAAGTGCACGAACTGGCGGGCTGGACGGCGTTCGACAGCGGGATGCCTGGCGCCGCACTACCGCACTTCTCGCGGGCGCTCACCCTGGCCAGGCAGGCCGAGAACGAGTCGCTGATCGCCTCGGTGCTCACCCGCGCGGGCCGGATGTTCCTGCACCACAACGCACCTGAGGACGCGTTGAAGGCCTTCCAGCTCGGGTTCGTGGCCGCGCACAACTCGTGGGCCGACCGCAGAGAACTGAGCGATCCTCAGCGGGCGATCGCGTCGCTCACGGCGCACGCCCACGGCGAGGATCGGGTGCGCGCTCGGGTGCTCACGCTGACCGCGTTGGCCCGCAACCACCTGGCGCTCGGCGACCCGGTCACCGCCGGGGAGTTCGGTGCGGCAGCCGTGGCAACCGCCGTCAACCTGCGGTCGGCGCGCGTCGACGACCACCTGCGCTGGCTGGACCAGGAAGCCCGGGATGCCGGCGCATCCGTGCTGGTGGAGCACATCGCGCACCGGTTCGCACGCCGAAGCTGACCCTTTCACCCGATCCGGGCCGGTACACGCGTGCGCGCAAACAGGTAGGTTTTACGGCATGGCCGAGCCTTTCTCGTGGGTGCCCGCTGGGATCAACACGGACGTGCCCAGCGCGGCACGCGTCTACGACTTCCTGCTGGGAGGTGGCCACAACTTCGCATCGGACCGCATGGTCGGCGAGAAGGTGCTGCAGGTCCTGCGCGACGGCCGCGCCATCGCGTCCTCGAACCGCTCGTTCATGCGCCGCGCCGTCCTGCTGATGATGGAGCAGGGCATCGACCAGTTCCTCGACCTCGGCTCGGGCATCCCGACGGTCGGCAACGTCCACGAGATCGTGCAGCAGGAGAACCCCGACGCGCGCGTGGTCTACGTCGACTACGACGAGGTCGCGGTCTCCCACAGCCAGCTCATCCTGGAGGGCAACGACAACGCGGGCGTCGTCCAGGCCGACATGTGCCGGCCCCAGGACGTCCTCTCCGACCCGGTCGTGCAGGACCTGATCGACTTCTCCAGGCCGGTCGGCCTGCTCATGGTCGCCGTGCTGCACTTCGTCTCGGACGAGAAGGGCCCCGCCGAGATCGTCGCCCGCTACCGCGACGCCATGCCGTCCGGCAGCCTGGTCGCGCTCTCGCACCTGACCGCGGACTTCAAGCCGCAGGAGATGGGCGCCGTCGTCGAGGCCATGAAGCACAGCCGCGACCCGATGTACTTCCGGTCCCTGGCGGAGTTCGAGCCGATGTTCGCGGGCATGGAGATCCTCCAGCCGGGCGTCGTCCCGGCGCCGAAGTGGCACCCGGAACTCGGCCCGGCCGGAGAAGGTGGCCCGGAGGACGTCTACGTGGGCCTCGCTCGCAAGCCCTAGCGGAACTTCCAGGCCTGAGCCGCGGAACCGTTGCAGGTCCAGATGTTCAGGCGGGTGCCGGGAGTCGTCGACGCACCGGGGTTGTCCAGGCACAGCCCCGACTGCGGGTTCTGCACCGAGCCGTCGGACCGCACGCGCCACTGTTGCGCGCCCGTGCCGTTGCACTCCCACAGCTGGACGATCGTGCCGTTGGTGGTGCCGCTGTTGTTGACGTCGACGCACTTGCCGGAGATCGCGATGGTGCCGTCCGCGACGACGCGCCACTTCTGCGCGTAGGAGTTGTTACACGTCCAGATCTGCACCGGGTTGCCGTTGGCGGTACCACCGGCGTTGTTGTCGAGGCAGAGCGCCGGGGTCGCGGACAGTTCGACGGAGCCGGCGCCGGACGGATGGCGTTCGGCCGGGAGCACCGGTGTGTTCAGGTGGTAGAAGTCGACGGCCAGGTAGTTCGGGGTCTTGCGGGCCGCGGGTTCGCAGAAGCGGCGGGCGCGGTCGGCTGCCTTCGAGTTGTCGGTCGCGACGGTGCCCTGAATCGGGACGTCGCGGAAGTGGTTCATCACGAAGAGCGGGCGGAAGCCGGGTTCCTCTGCCGTGAGCGGCTTGCTCCAGCGCGAGTAGCAGGACCAGTCGGAGGTGCCGGTGCCAGAGCCCATCGACCAGTAGTTCTCGACAGTCCAGTCGCGCTGGTAGAGGACGCCGGAGTTCTCGCGGCCGTCCGGGCTGTGGTCGGTGAAGATGAGCAAACGCTTGCCACTGGCCCTCATCTGCGACAACGTCGGCCAGCCGTGCTCGCGAACGCCCTCGGCGCGGAACAGCACGTCGCCCAGGCCGTTGACGCGGGCGAGTTCGGAGCGCAGCACATCGGCTGAGACGTAGTCCTCCAGGAAGACCGTCACGATCTCGGACGGGCGGGACTTCAGGAAGTCGACGATGCGCTGGATGTCGACGTTGAGCGCGACCGGCTTGCTGACGAGGGTGCAGCTGTTGTGGCAGAGGATCGCGCCGTCGGAGGTCTGGTGGATGTCGAGCATGAAGCCGCGGACGCCGTCGTTCAGCTGCTGCACGATGCCGCGGGACTGGTTCGGGGCGATGTTGCCGAACGTGAAGCCGCCGTCGACGCCGTTCGCGTAGGCGTTGTGGGCGGTCAGGAACGTCATCTCGTCCAGGCGCGGGTCGCCCGGCGGCTGGACGCGGACGGGGTTGACCGGGGTGAGGAACCACGTGTCGTTGCCGGTGCCGACGCGAACCTGGTCGGTGCCGGACGCGATCAGGTAGCGGGACGAGGCAGGGTCCTTGAAGCGGTATCTGTCCTGGTCGTCCAGCACCGCGACCCACTGGGCGTCGGCACTGGAACAGCTGACCATCTGGGCAGCGTCACCGGCGCGGCCGAGGCACTGGCCGCCTTCGGAGAGCGTGCTGCCGTTCCAGGTGAACTGCTGGCGGTCCTCGTTGCCCTTGGGGCGGTGCTGGACCACGGACGAGCCGGACACGGCGGCGTTCTGACCGGTCACGGCGCTTTGCAGGTAGTACGAGCCGTTGGGTGCCGCAGCAGCGTCGACGGGGACGAGCAGCAGCGACAACAGCGCGAGTGCAGGGATGATGCGCATGGGGTGAAGGCTCACCGATCGGCGTGAACGTGAAAAGACTTCACACCGAAATCCGTCCAAACCGAGACATCTGTGAGCCGGACCACAGAACCCGATGCAGCGGATCACGGCAGCAAGGGGGTTTCCCGAGCCGTAACAGACCATGGACACGAAGGGGGCGGCGTGGGGTTCGACCAGTTCGTCGCTGAGCGGCTCGACCGGCTGTTGAGGTACGCCACCGCGATCGCCTGCGACAAACACCTGGCGCAGGACATCGTGCAGAACGTGCTCATGCGCGCGCAGAGCAAGTGGGATCGCATCGGAGCGATGGACGCTCCTTATCTCTACCTGAAGCGCATGGTGACCAACGACTACCTGTCGTGGCGGCACCGCAGGGCGGCGCGAGAAATCGCGGTGGAACGCAGTGAGCTCGCTCGGCACGCGCCGTCGACGGCTGATCCAGCCGACGCGCACGCTGAGCGGGAGGCCATGCGCGCACGGATCGCCGTGTTGCCTCGTAAGCAACGTGCGGCGTTGGTGCTGCGGTTCTACGAGGACTGTTCAGACGCGGAGATCGCACAGGTGCTCGGCTGCGCGGAATCGACCGTGCGCAGCCAGCTCTCTCGCGCACTGCAGACGTTGCGTTCCCACGAACTCGCCCGGTCCGCCACCTTGGGGGTGCACTCATGAACGACCTGATCCGCTCGGCCATCGCCGCGGAAGCCGAGGAGCGCGTGGACTACCGGACCGTGCTGGCCGAACTGCACAAGCGCAAGAAGCGCCGCAAGCCGTTCGGCCTGATCGTCGGAGTGGCGACGCTGACCGCGACGGCTGCAGCCGCGGCCCTCATCATCCCGACAGCGGTCAAGAAGACCGACGCAGCGCCGGCGACGAACCCACCAGCGACCGTCACCGCGCAGAACGTGCTGCTCCTGGGCCTCGACGACCACGAGCACACCGACACGATGGTGTACGCGCGCTTCGAGACCGACGGGTCGGTCAACGTCGTGTCGTTGCCGCGCGACGCCTGGACGGGCGGGGCAGGTGGCAAGAAGATCAACGGCCTGTTCCTGGACGACCCGAAGAGCCTCACGGACGCCGTCGAGAGGATGACCGGGACGAAGGTCGACCACTACGCCGCGGTCAGGATGTCCGAGTTCGGCAAGATCGCCGATGCCGTCGGCGGTGTCGAGATCTGCCTGACCGCGGCGGCGAAGGACAAGTTCAGCGGCGCCGATCTGCCGGCGGGCAAGTCGACGGTCAAGGGCGACCAGGCGCTCGCCTTCCTGCGTCAGCGGCACGGTTTGCCGATGGGCGACCTGGACCGGATCAAGCGGCACCAGGCGTTCCTCACCGCGCTGGCCGCGAAGATCACCAAGGAGAACGCGCTCCCGCTCGCCCGCGAGATCGGCAGGACGATCCGCGTGGACCAGGGCTGGGACGTGCTGGAGTTCGCGCAGCGGTTCCAGGGACCGGTCAAGATCCGGGCGGCGACCCTGCCGGTCGGTGACTCCGTCAGCACCTCGACCGGCACCGGCTTCGTGGTCGATCCGGCTCAGGCGAAGCAGTTCGTCGAGAAGCAGTTCGCCGGCGGGGAACCGTCCCAGCCCGGATGCGTCAGCTGACGTTCACACCAATGGAGCATCAAGTCGCCCGGATGCGGTGTCGATGACCAGCATGTAGCCCGCCAGATGGCCGCTACGATCAATTCGTGCGCGAACCACTTGAACGAGACGACGAGATCGCGCACATTCGTGAAGCTCTCGACGCAGCCACCCGTGGTGAGGGTCGTGTCGTCGTCATCGAGGGCCGTGCGGGCATCGGCAAGACCAGGCTCGTGCACGAGTGCCGCGAGCTGGCCAAGCAGCGCGGCTTCGGGAGACTCCAAGCTGTCGGCGACGCCCTGGAGAGCGCCATGGCGTGGGGCGTCGTCCGGCAGATGGTCGAGCGGTCGGTCTCGCGGTACTCCGGCGAGATCCGCGAGAAGATCCTGGCAGGGCCGTCCGGGGCAGCGCTCAAGGCACTCGACGACGCCGCGCACGACCCGAGCGAGGCCGAGCTCGCTCGCACGCTGCACTCGCTGTGGTGGGTCGCGGTGGATCTCTCCTCCACCCGCCCGCTGCTGATCACGGTGGACGACGCGCACTGGGCGGACCTGTCGTCGCTGCAGTTCCTCGTCTACCTGTCGCGCCGGATCGCCGATCTGCCGATCGCGCTGGTCGTCGCGACCCGCCCGCCGGCGGACAACTTCGGGCCGCTCGCCGCGCTCAGCGTGTCGGCGGACCGGCTGCTCCCCCGCCCGCTCACCACGGAGGCCCTCGGCACGCTGGTGGGCGGCCACCCCGAGGTGATCAAGGCGCTGCACCAGGCCAGCGGCGGGAACCCGTTCCTGTCCGGGGTGCTGGTCGACGAGCTGGCGGCCATCGGGCTGCCGCTCGACGACGCGGACACGGCCTCGAAGATCGGCGGGCTCGGCCCCAGCACCGTCTTCCGAGCGACGCTCGGCCGGTTGCCCGCGGACGCCGTGGCGCTCGCGAACGCGATCGCCGTCCTCGGGTCGCACGCCGATCCGTGGCAGTCGGCGGCACTGGCCGGCGTCGCCGATCTGCCCGCCGCGGTCGAGGCGCTGGTGACGGCGAACGTGATCGTCACCGGGGAGTACCTGGAGTTCGTGCATCCCGTCGTGCGTGAGGCGGTGCTGACCGGTCTCGGGCCGATCGCGCGCGCCTCGCTGCACGCGCGCGCTGCGAAGGCGTTGTGGGAGAGCCACGCACCGGCCGACCGGGTGGCGGCGCACCTCGTCCACGCTCCCAAAGGGACTTTGCCGGACGCCGCCGACGTGCTGCGCAGGGCCGCGTCCACGTTGCTGTCGGCCGGCGACCCGCAGACCGCCGCCGCGCACCTGGCACGGGCCGTGGACGAGCGTCCGAACGACGCCGCGCTGAGGGCCGAGCTGGGCCGGGCGCTGCTGCGGACCGGCGACGCCGTGACCGCGCACCGCCATCTGAAGGCCGCGGCAGCCGGTCTGCCCGACGCCGAGCTCGTGGCCGCGGCGGCGTCCGCCACGGCCGCGATCGAGGGACCCGCCGCCGCGATCGAAGAGCTGACCGAGGCCATCGCGGCACGGCCGGACGGTGAGTCCCGCCTGCACCTGGAGGCGCGGCTCGCGGTGTTCCGCTCGTTCCTGCCGGATCAGCGGCAGGTCGCGTCGGCACACCTCAGCGGCTATTCCGACCTCGCGGGCAGCACGCCGGACGAACGCACGCTGCTCGGTCTCCTCGCGCAGATGGGCCGCTACGAGGTGTGGCCGCACGACGAGGTGGCGGCGACCGCGACGCGCGCGCTGGCCAACGGCGCGTACTTCGACGACGCGACCGGCAGCACCGACGCGATGGTGGCGTGGCTGGTGGCGTTGCTCGCGCTGATGGCCGCGGACGGCGTGGACGTCGCACGGCGCGAGATCGAGCGGGCACGGCTGAAAGTCCGCGCGCACGGCTCACCGGTCGAGTTCGCGATGGTCACCAACGCGTCGCAGTTCCTGAACTGGCGCTGCGGCAACATGCAGGCGGTCGAGGCCGAGGCGGAGGGCGCACTGGCGGCCATCGCCCAGGAAGACCCGGTGTCCCAGGTGGTCGGGCTCAGGGCCACCTCGACGCACTTCGCTGCCTACGCGGCGCTGGAACGCGGTGACGTCGACGCGGCTCAGACCGTGATCGACGCGTTCGACCTCGCCGACGCTCCCCCGATGATGCCGACGATCTGGCTGCACGAGGTGCGGGGCCTGATCGCGCTGGCTCGCGGGGACGCGGCCCGTGCCCTGGACGAGGCGCACCGGCAGCGGGACGCGATGGCGGCCGTGCAGGTGGACCCGCCCACGATCCCGTGGCGCGGGGTGGCCGTGCGGGCGTTGCTGCAGCTCGGCGAGCCCGCTGCCGAACTGGCCTCCGAACAGCTGGGCATCGCGCGGAAGTGGGGTGCGGCGACCGAGGTCGGCGCGGCTCTGCGGCTGCTCGCGCACACCTGCGGCGACTCGCGGCTGAAGCTGCTGACCGAGTCCGTGTCGGTGCTCGAAGGTTCGCCGTCACGGCTGGAGCTCGCCCGGTCGCTGGTGGACCTGGGCGAGGCGCTGCGGGTGGCACGACGGCGGTCGGACGCGCGGGAACAGCTGCACCGGGCGATCGACCTCGCTTCGGCGTGCGGCTCCGCCGTGCTGCGGACGCGGGCCGTCGAGGCGTTGGAGGCGCTCGGCGACCGGCCGCGCAGGCAGGTCGTGGTGGGGGCGGAGTCGCTCACGGCGTCCGAACGACGGGTGGCCGACCTGGCCGCGACGGGCCGGGCGAACAGGGAGATCGCGCAGGAGCTGTTCGTGACGCCGAAGACCGTCGAGAACCACCTCGGCCGGATCTACACGAAGCTCGGAATCGCAGGTCGCAGGGATCTCGCCCGCGTCCTCGCCTGATGCGGAGCGACGTGGGGGTGCCCCTGATACACCCATGTTCCGCGCCAGGAGGTTGAGGGATCTCCCCTCATGCCTTTGGGGGTTCACCTCGGCGAATCTTGTGTCACCACAGGGAAGCACAAGATCTCGAAGGGGACACCGAGATGATCCGCAACGCTCTGATCGCCGCCGCCGCGACCGCCACCATCGCCACCGCCTTCGCTCCGATGGCCACCGCCGACACCGTCATCGGCACCCCGGCGCCGTGCGTGACCGCCTCCGACCTCGTCGGACCGGACTTCAACGTCCGCAAGTGCGGCGTGAGCGACGTGGACCAGTTCCGCACCGGCCTGGAGAGCAACGGCAACGCCTACTGCGGGCCGGCGTCGTTGTACAACGTCCTGCACTACTGGGCGCACGTGAAGGGCGCGCCGATCGGCTGGGGACCGGTGAAGGTCGGATACCTCGACCCGATGAAGCAGGTCGACTACAACATGGTCACCGGCTCGATCTCGCGGATCGGCACGGACGCCAGCTACGACGGCGGCACCAGCCTGACCAACCTGCGCACCGCGTGGGACAAGGCCACCCAGCCCGCGCGTGACGCCGGCTGGCAGACCTCCCGGGGCCGCGTCAGCACGATCGACAACCCGGACTTCGCCGGCGACGTCGCCCGCAAGCTGAACGAGGGCCCGCTGCAGCTCGTGTACGGCCGCTACAAGAACGGCCCGCTGAACGACACGTTGCAGCGCACCGGTGGCCACATCGTCACGGTCGTGTCCGCCACCGGTTCGTTCGGCGGCAACACCATCAAGCTGAAGCTCGCCGACCCCGGTCGCGCCGGCGACCACAACCAGGGCGACTACCTGAACACCCAGTCCGCGTACGAGGCGCTCGACGTCACCCTGACCAAGCGCCACTTCCTGCAGTACTCGCCCTCCGTGGACGACGAGAACACCACCGAGGACGAGTCGCTGGAGCCGGGCACCTACACGTGGGTGGACCGCTGGGAGCTCACCGGCCCGCGCTACCTGAGCGACACCACCCGTCAGATGGTCGAGGGCTTCAACTGGTTCGACATGGCCAAGTAGAACCTCCGTCAAGGGGCCGCACTCTTCAAGGGTGCGGCCCTTCGCCATAGCCTGATCACCATGGCCAACCGCGATCGGGAGCAGACCCGCCGCCGGTTGCTCGACGCCGCGTTCGTGGAGTTCGCGGCCTACGGGATCGCCGGCGCGCGAATGGAACGCATCGCCCGCATCGCCGGATGTTCCGCGGGTCTCGCCTACACCTACTACGGCGGCAAGGAAGAGCTGTTCGACGCCGTGCAGGCCGAGGTGGTGGACGCGGCCTTCGTGGAGTTCGACGCCTCCGACCTGCCGGGCTACGCGGCCCGGTTGTACGACCGGCAGCACGAGCACCCCGAGTTCGCCCGGCTCGCGACCTGGCACCGCCTGGAGCGGCCGGGACGGGTCAACCGAACCGGTGAGATCGAGGCGATCCGGGAGGCGCAGTCAGCGGGACTGGTGTCGACGCGGTTCTCCGCCGAGCAGATGTTGGTGATGGTGCTGGCCATCGCCTCGATGTGGTCGAACGCTCCGGCGGACAGTTCGGATCACGTGGTGCGGCGGCGAAGCGTGGAGGAGGCGGTGCGGCGGCTGGTCGAGCCCTAGTCGGTGTCGGTGATGCAGAGGACCGTGAGCTCGGCGTTCGCGAAGTCCGTGAGGACGAAGGTGTGGTCCCAGGCGATGTCGTGGAACCACGGAGTCCACGCCACCTCGCTGACGTCCACCCGGAAGTCCGCGAACCGGTTCTGGGTCAGCGCCTCGACGGCGGCCGCGGCCAGCGCCTTCGCCTCGCGGGCCGGACCCTTGTACGCCTCGTACGCGCCGCCGTCGACGATCACACCGGCCAGGGATCCGTCCAGGCACAGCGAACCCGCCCACTGCTCCTCGAAGAGGCCTCGCTTGAGCTTGCGTGGAACCTGCAGCTCGGCGAGGCCCTTCCTGACCACCTTGCTGCTGAAGAAGACGCGGAGAAGGTCGTACTCGTCCAGCCGGTTCCTGGACATGAACCAGGCCGTCGTGTCCGAGTACTCGACCGCACGCCAGCGGCTGATCAGGTATCCGCCGTGGACGTGAGTTGCGGCGACCTGCTCGAGGTACCGGTCCAGCGCCGGGTCGCTCAGGGGTACCCGCTCCCAGGCGAGGGTCTTCTGCGAGGCGACGAGCTTCTTCTGGCCAGGGCGGTCCTCATCCCAGTCGATCTCGTTCCAGCGGCGCGGCATGGCGGGGAGTCTGACAGCCGGAGCACCCACGCGCATGCGGTTAACCTGGGTGTATGCGTGTTCTCGTGGTTGCCGCACCGTTGCTCGGTCACGTCTTTCCGTTGATGCCGCTCGCGCTCGCCCTGCGCGACGCCGGGCACGATGTCGTGGTCGCGACCGGCGGCGAGGCGCTCCGGGTCCGCGACTCCGGCCTGCACGTCGAGGACGTCGTCCCAGCGAACGTCCGCTTCGGACCGATCGCGTTGCGCATCATGCTCACGCATCCGTTGGTGGCCAAGCGGGAGATGCGGGGCAGCGGCAGGCTGGACTTCGTCTCGCGGATGTTCGGCACGGTCGGGGACGCCATGACCGAGCCGTTGCAGGCGCTCGCCCGGCGGTGGAAGCCGGACGTCGTGGTGCACGAGCCGCTGGCCGCCGCAGGATCCGCGCTCGGCGTGCCCTCGATCGTGCACGACGTGTCGCTGTTCGACGGCCTCGAGCTGACCAGCGCGGTGGGCGCGCGGATGAAGGCCGAGGTGCGTTCTCCCGCAACGGTTCTGCGCACGTCACCGCGGAGTGTCGCGGAGTTCTCCGGAGGCGAGCCGCTGCGGTTCGTCGCCTACAGCGGTGACGGTGAGGTCCCGGCATGGCTCACCGAACCCGCCGGGAAGCCGCGCATCCTGGTCAGCCGCAGCACCGCGCCCGGTCCCGGCGCGGGCAGGATGATGGCTGCCGTCGCCAGGGCGGCCGAGCAGGTCGACGCCGAGTTCGTGCTCGTGCGGCCGGAACGTGCGGAAGGCTTGCCGGACAACGTCAAGACGGTCGGGTGGGTGCCGCTTCCCCGCGTGCTGCCGTTCTGCGACGGCATCGTGCACCACGGTGGGGCCGGCACGCTGCTAGGTGCTCTCGCGGCGGGTGTGCCGCAGCTGGTCGAGCCGGGACCCGGTGACCGGACCGTGCACGCGAACCTCGTCACGAAGCGCGGGGCCGGGCTCGCGGCCGGGCCGAAGGCCGTCACGCCGGAGCTGCTGACACGGCTGATCGAGGACGCCAGGCTGCAACGGGCGGCCGCCGAGGTGTCCGACGAGATCGCGGCGATGCCCGCTCCCTCTGACATCGCCCGGCAATGGGAAGAAGTCACCCCGCTGAAATAAACGACCACCTAGTGTCCTGTGATTCTGTTTGCTTTACATCCGCGTGACTGGTGATGGTGTTGGCTGTCGGGGTGGAGCTGACTGTCGATGAACAGGCCGAGCTGCGGGCGCTGGTGAACAGCCCGGATGTCGCG
>NZ_BAABBE010000073.1:0-12753 GCF_039537795.1 Lentzea roselyniae | reverse complement strand
CCGCCCATCATCGTCCTCGACCACCGAGGACCTGGCCTTGCGGGTCATGTCAATCAATCCGAATCTCGCCCTGCGTCAGGCCAGCTTGCTGTGAACCACTGGACTCAACTCACCCTGACACGCAGGGTGTCACGCCGCGCCGCACAATGAGGCGCCAGAAGCGGGGGAACAAGTGAGAACAAGATTCGCAGGCGTGCTGGCGGTACTCGCGCTCGTGACCGCGTGCGGCACCGACGTGCCAGCCGGCCTGGCCGACAAGGTCGAATCAGGCTGCCCCGGCATGCTGAAGCCCGAACCACTAGCGGTCATCACCAAGGGATTCGAGGTCTCGCAGGTGAACTCCGAGGAGGCCAACAGCTGCCAGGTCTTCGTCTCGACCGGGAAAAAGGTACTCAGCCTCGGGCTCGTCGCCTACGCAAGCCAAGAGGAGTCCGAGCGACTCACCCCAATGCTCTGCACCAGCGGAGTGCTGGACTCCGCGACCAAGTCGTGCGAAGCCGGCCGGTCAAAAGACCAGGAACTGTCGGTGCACGCCGTCGCAGGGCGGTGGAACGTGCGGGTGTCGGTGTACGACGTTCCCGTGAACGACGGAATCAAAGAAGCTGTGCAGCAGATCGTTGAAGATCTAAGAAACTCCGACAAGACCAGAAACTCCTAAACGAACGATCTTGCGTTGGAGATCTACGATCAAGACCGGGACGGGACTCTGCGCGCCTGAGCCACCTTTTGAAACCGGCCACGAGACCCGCAGCTCTGGCCGAAACCCCGTCCCCGCCAATCCACGACTCAAAGCCCGGCCAGGCCGCAACATCGGCTGAAACAGCGACGTCTGCAGTGCCGACGCGGAAGTCTCTCCGGCGACCGGCCTCTGGCACCTCGCGGAGCCGACGGAAGTCCTGCACAACCGGTAACCGCACAGCCGGAACGCCGCACAACGGGTCGACCGGGAAGTACGCCAGTTCCTGCAGCCGCGGCGGCGCATCGGCCAGGCCGAGACCGACGCGGAGTTCCCGTGCCCACCCGACGCTGTCGCGTCCGCTGGGTTGTACGAAGGCATTGTTCACGCTTGTCGATGGGAGGGAAATAGGCACGCTGCTGCTGGGCACTACAGGCGCGCCACACCTTGTCATGGTCACAAGTGACATCAGCCTGACCAGCAACGACGCAACCTGTGGTCGCACGGTGGTCGCATCCGGCACATGCTCCGGTCTTGCGCTGCTCACCAGGAGCAGATGAGCAGGGAACCGGAGGAACTCATCATGAAGAATCCGAACCGTGGCCGCGTCTATCGCCGTTGCGCTTGCCGCGACGCTGACGGCCGCCAGCTTGGCGCTCGCTGCCCGAAGCTGGCCAACCGCAAGCACGGAAGCTGGACCTACGCTGTTGATCTACCGACGCTCGACGGTAAGCGTCGAACACGACGTCGCAGCAGTTTCGCGACCAAAACAGACGCTCAAGTCGCACTGAGCAAGGTGCTTGAGTACGAGCGCACTGGCATCGTCATCGACGACCGGCAGACAGTCGCCGACTACCTCTTGGGTTGGTTGCGCGGCAAGGCGTCGACACTCAAGCCGACCACCATGGCGAACTACCACGCGTACGTCCACAAAGACCTGATTCCGCACATCGGCTTGATCAGACTCGAAGATCTCTCCCACCAGCACGTCGTTCTCTATGTCCGCAACCAACTGGAAGCCGGCCGCGGACACACCACACTGCGCCGCTGCCTCGCGACACTGTCCAGCGCGCTGGGCGACGCCGTACGGCAGCACCGCCTGCCGTACAACGCGGCCAAGTATGTGTCTGTCACCCGTCCCACGAAGTACGAGCCGGTGTGCTGGTCGCCCGCAGAGGCTGCGAAATTCCTCAAATATTGCGCTGACCACAACGACCCGTTGACCAACCTCTTCGAATTGATCATCGGCACCGGCATGCGCAAGGGCGAGGCGCTCGCTCTGCATTGGGCCGACGTCCACCTCGATGAGCACGTGCTCTTCGTCCGCCAGACGTTGTCCAACGTCAACAACTCCACGCCGGTTTTCACGACCCCTAAGACCAAGAGCAGCCTCGCTTGGGTCGGGCTCTCTCACAGGGTGGCCGCCGCGCTTCAGAACCAAGCGGAGCGCCAACCCGACCGCGCGCTGGTGTTCACTCGACGCGGAGGACAACCACTACGCCCGGAATACGTCCTACATCGGTTCCATCGGCTCACCGAGCAGGCTGGACTGCCCAGGATCCGCGTGCACGACCTGCGTCATTTCGCCGCGACCACGATGCTCAGCTCGCAGGTTCCGCTGGCCATGGCGTCCAAGACGCTGCGCCATTCGACCTTGTCAACGACGACGGAGATCTACGGCCACCTGCTCCGGCATGTCGCACTCGATGCGGTGAAGGCGATCGAGACTGCGTTGAAAGAAGCCGAAGCGGCATAGCGCGACCACTTTACGACCACAATCGGGCAAAAACGACACCAGCGGGTCTACCCCGAAAGGTAAACCCGCTGGTCATTGGCCGTCGGGACGACAGGATTTGAACCTGCGACCCCTTGACCCCCAGTCAAGTGCGCTACCAAACTGCGCCACGTCCCGGCCACACTCCCGGTTGCCCGGCGTGCAGGGAGAATCGTACAACACCCGGAACAGAGATCAAAAACGGCCCCCGGCACAGGGCGGGAGCTGCGGAAATACGGCGGGGACCCGACGTGCGGGTCCCCGCGTCCCTCGGTCCGACCGATCCCCCGATCCTCGACCGACACCGAGAACTATGCGTTGGCCGCGTCTCGTGCACCACCGCCGAAAGTCGAGTCTTGTCCGTCAACCTTCGACTTACCGGAGGGTAGGACGGCTGAGACGGTGAAGCCGCCGTCTGCTCGGTACGAGGTGGTCAGGGTGCCGCCGGCCAGCCGCACTCGTTCGGACAGGCCGTGCAGGCCCGCTCCGCCGCCGTCGGCCAGGGAAGGCAGCGTGCTGGGGCCGTTCACCACGGACACTCGCACGGGCGATGAGCGGTCGACGGTCACCGTCACGGCGGCGCCTGGTGCGTGTTTCGTGACGTTGGTCAGGGCTTCCTGGACCACGCGGAACAGGGCGCGGGAGACGGCTGGGGACAGCGCGGCCTCGCCCGTCTCGGACAGCGTCACCGACACGCCGGCCACTCGTGCGCGGTCCACCAGCTCCTGCAGGGACGGGTAGGACGTGTCGGAGTTCAGCAGGCCCAGGGCAGCGCGCATCTCGGACAGGGATTCCTTTGCCAGGGCACGTAAGCGCTGTGCGGTTTCGCGGACGGCGGGGTCGGTGGCGGTGGCGGCGAGGGCGGCGGATTCCACGGCTATCAGGGTGGCGTGGTGGCCCACGGCGTCGTGGATTTCGCGGGCTATGCGGGCGCGTTCTGCGGCTCTGGCCGAGGTTTCCTGGGCTTCCAGTTCGGCGGCTCGGGCTCGGCGGGTTTCGTAGAGCGACCGGGTCAGGTCCTTGCGGGTGGTCACGAGGGCGCCCAGCGCCGTGGGGGCGCCTGCCAGGCCGAAGGCGAAGGCGGTGGCCAGCAGCAACGAGCCGAGCGGGATGGTTTCGGTCAGCAGTACCGGGGCGATTGCGGCCACGGTTTGCAGGACGACCCAGAAGAGTTGGACCGGGATCGACTTTTCCTTGCGGCCCAAGCGGTATTGGGCCACAAGGGCCGGGGCCCAGCCCAGGCCGCCTGCCACGGCTGGGACGCACAGCAACGCGGCCAGCCACGGCCAGCGCAGGCGTACGGGCAGCAGCAGGGAGGCGCCCACCGCGGTCCACAGCGACCACGGGAACGGGCGGTCCTGGGCCAGCAGGACCACGCCCGTGGTGATGCCCACGGTGAGGATTTCGCGGTAGAGCGGCTTCACCACACACCGACCTGGTGCGCGACCAGGGCCGCCTGCACCCGGTTTTCCACGCCCAGTTTGGTCAGCACGGTGGAGACGTAGCTCTTCACGGTGGCCTCGGACAGGCAGAGTTCTTCCGCGATGGCGTGGTTCGAGCGGCCGCCGGCGAGCAGTTCGAGCACCTGGCGTTCGCGGGCCGACAACGAGTCCAGTTGCCGGTTGGCCCGGAAGCCGCGCAGTCGTGGCAGCAGGCGGGCGGTGATGCGGGGGTCCAGCACGGCGCCGCCCGCGGCCAGGTCGATCACGGCTCGCACCAGGGTTTCTGGCTCGGCGTCCTTGAGCAGGAAGCCCTGAGCGCCGAGGTCGAGGGCGGTGGCCACGTAGTCGTCCAGGTCGAACGTGGTCAGCACGGCGATGGCGGGCGGTGTGGCCCACGTTCTCAGCCGCCGCACCGCTTCCAGGCCGTCCACGCCCGGCATCTGCACGTCGACCAGGACGACGTCGGGCAGGCGGGCCAGGACGACTTCGACCAGTTCGGCGCCGTCGGCGGCCTCGCCGACCACCTCCACCCGTCCGTCGGCTTCCAGGAGGACCTTCAGGCCCCGCCGCAGCAGGGCCTCGTCGTCGGCTAGCACCACTCGTACGGCCACGAGCCCAACCAACCGCACCCCATGCCAAAGGGCAACTAGATCACCCAAGTGGTCACGACACCATCTGTGTGCACTCCGATCACGTGCGAGTCGTCGGACGTGAAGACCAAGGCGCGCAACGGTGGTCCCAGCAGCGGCAGAACTGTCACCAAGCGCTGGTCCTGGATGTGCCACAGGACGACGCCGGCCTCCGCCACGGTGGCGAGCATCGTGGCCGCCGCGTTGAAGGCACGGACCTGTGGCGCGCGGTTCATCCTGACGTCGGCGGGCTGCGCGGCCAGCGAGGTCCAGCGGCGTTCCCACGACGGTTCGTCGCCGCCGCACGCGCGGACGTAGGCCAAGGTCACGTCGAGCGTGGGCAGTTTGCGGCCGCCGGCGGCGTCGGACAGCGTCGCGGCCGAGTAGTGCGTCAACGCGGCGAGCCGGCGATACGTCGGCATGCCGGCCGCGCGTCGCAGTGTGCGCAGGTCGGCGGCGAATCGGAGTAGCGGGCTGTCTCCTTCGTCGAGTGGACGCTCTTTGCGAGCCATAGTCGGTTACCTCCCCCGCTCCCCATTTTGTTCGGGCTTCGTCGTACAAGTCCAGGCGTGGCCACCGAACAATCCGTTTCGGCAGTACAAAGGCAGAGCAGGCACCGAAACACCCGCCGACGTGGAATAGGGGACCCATGTCCGACGAGTACCACCGCGACGTGCTGGAGAAGCTCACCGAACTGGTGCGCGACGAGTTCCTCGACGGGGAGGACGAGGAGCTCACGGCCACGACACCGCTGATGGAGTGGGGGATCCTCAAGTCGATCGAAACCACGCGGCTGGTGACGTACGTGCGCACCGAATTCGGTGTGCGCGTTCCACCGGCCCAAGTCACGACGGAGAACTTCCGAGATCTGCAAAGCATCGCCGGACTCGTCACGGCATTGCGCGGGTGAGCCGGATGGAGTTCGGCCAGACAGCCGCACAAAGAGACCGCTGCCGGACAATTCGGGATGCCGGCGAATACGACTGGCAACGGCTCGGTGAACTCGGCGTGCTCGGTGCCGCGATACCCGTCGAACACGGCGGACGAGGACTCGGCGCGCTCGACACCGCCCTGGTCTTCGAGGCCGCCGGGTACGGCTGCCACGACACCGGGCTGATCTTCGCGGCCGGCGCGCACCTCTTCGCCGTGGCGCTGCCGATCGCCGCGTTCGGCTCCGAGAGCCAGAAGAAGAAGCTCCCCGGACTGTGCGATGGCGCGCTCATCGGCGCCAACGCGATGACCGAGCCGGACGCCGGATCCGACATCGGAGCGCTGAAGACCACCGCCGTACGCAACAGCGACGGCGACGGATACGTGCTCAACGGCATGAAGAGCTTCGTCAGCAACGGCCCGATCGCGGACGTCTACGTCACCTACGCCGTCACCGACCCCACCGCGGGCCACCTCGGCACCACCGGTTTCGTGGTCGACACCGGCACGCCCGGCCTGGTCAGGAGCGAGCCGTTCGGCAAGCTCGGCATGAACGGCTGCGCGGCGGGCACCGTCGAGTTCCGCGACTGCGCGGTGCCGGAGGACGCGGTGCTGGGCAACGGCTCCCTCGTGTTCCAGCACGGCATGCTCTGGGAACGCGCCTGCCTCTTCGCGATCTACCTCGGCGTGCAGGACCGGCTGATCGAGCGCTGCATCAGGCACGTCAAGCAGCGCAAGCAGTTCGGCAGGCGGCTCAGCGACTTCCAGTCCGTCAGCAACCGGATCGTGGACATGCGGCTGCGACTGGAAAGCGCCCGTCTGCTGCTCTACAAGGCCTGCTGGGCGATCGACCAGAACGACCTCGCGGTGCTTCCCGCGGCACTGTCGAAGCTCGCCGTCTCACAGGCCGCCGTGCAGACCGCGCTGGACGCCGTCGAGCTCTTCGGCGGCCGTGGTTACCAGACCGGCGAGGGCATCGAGGAGCACCTCAGGGACGCCGTGGGAGGCCTGATCTTCTCCGGCACGTCGGACATCCAGCGGCAGCTGGCGGCACTGGAGCTGGGCCTGTGACCGCGCTGCACCGGCTCGTCAGCGAGGCCGCTCGACGCACACCCCAGGCGCCCGCCGTCCACGACGGCACCACGACGATCACCTATCGCGAGCTCGACGACCGCGCCGGCCACCTCGCCGCGGGCCTGCGGGAACAAGGCATCGGCAAGGGCGACCGCATCGTCATCACCGCCGACAAGAGCGCGGACACCATCGCACTGATGCAGGCCGCGCTGCGAGTCGGCGCCATCTACGTACCGGTGGCACCGGCCAACCCTGCCGCGCGCGTGGAAAAGATCATCAGGAGCGCGCGGCCGAAGCTGGTCATCACCGACCCGCGCACGGCGCCAACCGCGGGCTCAGCACCAGAGATCCACGAGCCGGAGCCGGACGACCCGGCCTACGTCCTCTACACCTCGGGCTCGACCGGCGAACCGAAGGGCGTCTGCGTCAGCCACCGCAACGCCGAAGCGTTCGTCTCCTGGGCGGCCCGCGAAACCGGTCTGCACCAGGGAGACCGGCTCAGCAACCACGCGCCGTTCAACTTCGACCTGAGCGTGTTCGACCTCTACGGCGCCTTCCACGCGGGCGCCGCGGTCGACCTCGTGCCGAACGATGTCGCCTACCACCCGGCGGAGCTCACGGACTTCCTCGTCACGCGTGGCATCACGGTCTGGTACTCCGTGCCGTCCGCGCTGCTGCTCATGATGCGGCAAGGCGGCCTTCTGCACCGGGACAACGGCCTGCGCGTCTGCGTCTTCGCGGGCGAACCGTTCCCGTCCGACCAGGTGCTCGAGCTGCGCAAGGCGTGGCCGAACACCAGGCTGTTCAACTGGTACGGGCCGACTGAGACGAACGTCTGCACGTCGTACGAGGTGCACGACGTCGATCCGAGCCGCCCACTGCCGATCGGTTCTCCCAGCTGTGGCAACAACGTCGAGCTGGACGACGGCGAGATCGTCGTCGACGGCCCCACCGTCATGCTCGGTTACTGGGGCGAGCCACCGCAGCGGGGCCCGTACCGCACCGGAGACCTCGGCAGACGAACGAACGGGGTGCTCGAGTACCGCGGCCGGCGCGACGCCATGGTCAAGGTCCGCGGCCACCGCGTGGAGCTCGGCGAGATCGAAACCGCGCTCGCCGCTCACCCCGATGTCGGCGCCGTGGCCGTCGTCGTCAGGGGCAGCGGCCTGGAGGCGAAACTGCACGCCGTCGTCGTGCCGCGCAACGACAAGCGCCTGGGCCTCGTCGGCCTGAAACGGCACTGCGCCGAACGCCTGCCAGGCTACATGATCATCGACTCGCCCTCCGTCGTGGCCGAACTGCCGCGCACAGCCAACGGCAAGACCGACCGCACCGCACTTTCCAGGGGGATCCAGTGACGTTGTTCGGCAAGTCGACCGCCCTGTACGAGGAGTGGGAGGACGAGGGCGTCTCGCCGTTCTTCCCGGTGATCGAGACCAACCGAGGCCACCACGTCACGACGGCCGCGCACGGCGATCTGCTCATGTTCGGCTCGTGCGACTACCTCGGCCTCTCCCAGGAGCCTGCGCTCAAACAGGCCGCGATCGACGCGATCCACGAGTTCGGCACGAACACCTACGGCGCGCAACTGCTCTGCGGCCGCACCCGGCTGCACGACGGCATCGAGGCGAAGCTCAAGACTTTGTCCGGCAAGGAGTCCGCGATCCTCTTCCCGTCCGGAATGGCCGCGAACCTCGCCGTGATCTCCACCATCGCCTCCGCGGAGGACGTCATCCTCTGCGACCGCACCGCCCACGTCTCGATCTACATGGGCAGCTGGTTGTCCGGCGCCGAGCTGCGCACGTTCCCGCACAACAACGTGAAGAAGCTGGAAACCCTGCTGCGCAAGGAGAAGGACAAGCGCCGCCGGGTGATCCTGGTCGACGGCCTGTACAGCGCTGACGGGGACTTCGCGCCGCTGGACGAGATCACCGCACTCGCCGGGGAACACGACGCGCTGGTCGTCGTGGACGAGGCGCACTCGTTCGGCGCGATCGGACCGAACGGGCTGGGCGTGGCCGACCACTTCGGGGTGCTGGACCGGGTGGACGCCGTGGTCGGCACGATGAGCAAGGCGCTCGGCAGCGTCGGCGGGTTCGTCCTCACCGGCAAGGAGCTCGAACGCGAGCTGCGCTACCTCGCTCCCAGCTACACCAGCTCACGCGGCAGCGCGCCCGGCGTCGCGGGCGCGAGCCTCGCGTCGCTCCAGCTCGTCGAGGAACACGGCGGCGACCTGCGCGCCAGGCTCGACCACAACGTCAGGTTCGTCATCGACGGCCTCACCGAGGCCGGGCTGAACCTGATGCGCACGACCAGCCACATCGTCCCGGTGCTGGTCGGTGACGAGCACAAGACCGTGGCCGTCTCGAACTGGCTGATGGACCACGGGATCTTCGTCGGAACGTTCGTGCACCCGCACGTGCCGTCAGGAGAAGGCAGGCTGCGGATCGGCGTGACCAGCACGCACACTCAGGCCGAATGTGCGTTGCTGGTCGAACGGCTCACCGAAGCGAGGAACAAGTTCTCGCTCTGACCAGCTCACCTCTTGGCGGCGCCCGACTTCTTCTTCTCGCGGACGCGGACCGAGATGCGGACCGGGCTGCCCTGGAAGCCGAACTCCTCGCGCAGCTTGCGCTCGATGAACCGGCGGTAGCCCGCCTCGAGGAAACCGGTCGTGAACAGCACGAACGTCGGCGGGCGGGTCGAGGCCTGGGTCGCGAACAGCACCTTGGGCTGCTTGCCGCCGCGCACGGGGGGCGGGGTGGCGGCGATCAGGTCCGACAGCCACTGGTTCAGGCGGCCGGTCGGAACCCGGGTGTCCCACGAGTTCAGGGCCGTGCGCAGCGCCGGGGCCAGCTTGTGCACCGAGCGGCCGGTCAGGGCCGAGATGTTGACCTTGTCCGCCCACGGCACGCGCACGAGGCCGCGTTCGAGCTCGCGGATCATCTCGTTGCGGCGGTCCTCGTCGACCAGGTCCCACTTGTTGAACGCCAGCACGCACGCGCGGCCCGACTCGACGACCATCGTCAGCACGCGGAGGTCCTGCTCGGACAACGGCTCGTGCGCGTCGAGCAGCACGATCGCGACCTCGGCGGTCTCGATCGCCGACTTGGTGCGCAGCGAGGCGTAGTACTCGGCGCCGCTCTCGAACTTCACCCGCTTGCGCAGGCCGGCGGTGTCGACGAAGCGCCACACCTCGCCGTCGAGCTCGACCAGCGAGTCGACGGGGTCGACGGTGGTGCCCGCGACCGAGTCGACGACCGAGCGCTGCTCACCGGTCAGGCGGTTCAGCAGCGACGACTTGCCGACGTTCGGCTTGCCGACCAGTGCCACGCGCCGGGGACCACCGCTGCGTGCCCCGAAGTCGTCACGCGGCGTCTCGGGCAGCTTCGCGAGGATCACGTCGAGCAGGTCGCCGGAGCCGCGGCCGTGCAGGCCGGACACCGGGACCGGCTCGCCGAGGCCCAGCGACCACAGCGACGCGACGTCGGCCATGAGCCGGTCGTCGTCCACCTTGGACGCGCACAGGATCACCGGCTTCTTGGACCGGCGCAGCACCTTCGCGACGGCCTCTTCCGTGGTCGTCGCGCCCACCGTCGCGTCCACGACCACGAGGATCACGTCCGCCGTCGCCATCGCGAGCTCCGCCTGCGCGGCCACGGCGGCCTGCAGGCCCACCGCGTCCGGCTCCCAGCCGCCCGTGTCGACCACGGTGAACTTGCGGCCGTTCCACAACGCGTCGTACGCCACGCGGTCACGCGTCACGCCCGGCACGTCCTGCACCACGGCCTCTCGGCGGCCGATGATGCGGTTGACCAGCGTGGACTTGCCGACGTTCGGCCGCCCCACCACCGCGAGCACCGGCTGCGGCGGCGAAGAGTCCTCACCGTCGGAGCCGTCGAGGTCGTCGAAGGCTGACCAGTCGGCCTCGTCCTCCCAGGTGCCGTCCAGGTCCGTCATCGTCTTCCCTCACTCATACGAAGTCCATCGAGTTCGGCGACCAGTGTCGCCAGGCGGTCGCGCACCTGCTCGGTGGCAACGCCGAGTGCGGCCTTCCCCTTCCCGTCCGGGAGGTGGAACGGCTCACCGATCATCACGTCGACGTGGGGCCGCCAGCCCTTGGCCTGGTACGTCCCGCGGCACGCGACCGGCAGCACCACCGCGCCGCCGACCCGCGCCAGCCACGCCGCGCCGTTCTGCGCCGAAGCCACGTCGCCCTCACCGCGCGTGCCCTCGGGAAAGATCCCGATCACGCCACCGGCCTTGAGCACGGACAACGCGCTGGTCAGCGCCGTGCGATCGGCTTCTCCCCGTTTGACGGGAATCTGGCCGATCTTGCGCAGCAGGTTGCCCACGACACCTTTGAACATCTCCTGCTTGATCAGGAACGTCACGCGCCGGGGCACGACACCGAACAGGATCGGTCCATCAGCCATCGAGCTGTGGTTGGCAACGACGACCACGCCGCCGCTCAAGGGTACGCGGTCGCGGCCGTGCACCCGAATCCGGAACTGCCAGGCGTACGGAACGCGCGCGATCCACCGTCCAAAGTCGAACAGCCACCCGACGGTGCCCTCGGGCACGCTCACCCGGTCACCCTCAGCCCGCGCCGTTCGACGAGGTCGAGCAACGCGTCCACGGTGCCCGCGAGGTCGAGGTCGGTCGTGTCCACCTCGACGGCGTCCGCCGCCGCCTTCAACGGCGACACCGCTCGCGACGAGTCGTAGTTGTCGCGCCGCTGCACGTCCTTCAGCACGGCGTCCAAAGTGGACTCACGTCCGGCCGCGCTGTCCTGCTTGGTCCGCCGCCGCGCCCGCGCGTCCTCCGACGCGGTCAGGTACACCTTCAACGGCGCGTCGGGCGACACGACGGTGCCGATGTCCCGCCCCTCGACGACGATGCCACCGACGTTGTCGACGGCGTCCGCGATGATCGCCCGCTGCTGCGCCACGAGCAGCTCCCGCACGTGCGCGGTCGCCGACACCGGCGACACGGCCAGCGTCACCTCTGGCCCGCGGATCTCCACGGACACGTCGTCACCGTCCAGCGTGATCCCGGGCTTCTCCGGGTCGGTGCCGACCACGAGCTTCGCGCCGTCCGCGATCTCGGCGACCTTCCCCGGGTCCGTCGGATCGACCCCGGCGCGCAGCACCGCCACCGTGATCGCCCGGTACATCGAGCCGGTGTCGAGGTAGCGCGCGTCCAGCGCCATCGCGAGGCGCTTCGCGACGGTGGACTTGCCGGTGCCGGCCGGTCCGTCGAGTGCAACCACACCGCGCAACTGACCCTGGCCCACCACAGCTCCCTCCGAGATCCCCACGGTGCTCCATTGTGCCTGGTGCGGGCGCTCACACCAGCAGGGGCCTCGGCTAACGGAGAAATCCCGGAAGATCATCGGGCGAGAATCCCTCTGGAACGACCGCGGAGTAACGCTTCCAGGGAATCTCCGGATGGCGGTCGATCACTTCGTCAATCGACGCCGGCACCAAAACCGACACCGAAACGTCGAACAACTCCCCCTTCGGCTGAGTCAAATCGCTCACGCTCTCCGAAACCTGGAGCAGCGCATCCGATCCGACAAACATCCGGGAATCCATCGACGGACACGGCAACACCGGCAGCGGAAGAGCGCGATAGCCGGAAACGATCCCGGACAACCGCTCCACCGGGACGCCGTGCGCGTAGCACTGGTTCGAGGCCCCGATCGCGGTCTCCAGCACGGTCACGTGGAGGAGGAACTCGGACAGGGACTCACCGGCCGGCACCCAGTCCGAGTCCACCTCCCTGCCGAACACCGGAGGATCGTCCCCGGAAAGGGACGCACCCCATTCCCAGGAACCCGGCCCGTCCACCCAGAAGATCAGCTTTCCGTCCTCTGCCACGAGCTCCGGAGGGTCCAGTGGCCCGCTGACCGCACAGATGTCGGCGGACCACCGGGAGGTGAGCTCGAACCAGGCCCTCAGCCGCGCCGGCACCCGCACTTCCGCAGGCAGGGGGCGAGCCGGCAGATCCGGCTCGCCGTACCATCGCCTCAGGAACTTTTCGACGCTGTCTTCGGATATCGAAAGCAGTTCTTCCACGCCGTCATTATGCACCGGCCGCCTAGTGTCCTGTGATTCTGTTTGCTTTACATCCGCGTGACTGGTGATGGTGTTGGCTGTCGGGGTGGAGCTGACTGTCGATGAACAGGCCGAGCTGCGGGCGCTGGTGAACAGCCCGGATGTCGCG
>NZ_BAABBE010000072.1:0-12898 GCF_039537795.1 Lentzea roselyniae | reverse complement strand
CTTTCGCGCCCGAGACCGGCAACAACGGCTGCAACGCCTGCCACTGCTCATCAGTCAGCTCATGCCTGCGCACCACGGCACAAGATCAAAGCACGTCAGACGAACCAGCTTTGAGGACGGGCCCTAGCACTGATGCCGGTACCCGCGGGGGCCCGGTGGCACCGTGCGTCCACAGTGGACGCACTGGACGCGCCGCGCGGCGATGACCGGGTGGGGTTCGGTGTGCTGCTGGTCGCGCACGTCGCGGACCGGCTCGGCCTGGCCGGCGCCGGCCCGAACATCGTGCGGGCGCGAGACAAGAGGCTCATGCGCGAGACCTGGCGCGACGCCGGTGTGCCGATCCCGAGGAGGATCTGCGCGACGGGGTGGCGACGCTGACACCGCCCGTGCTGCTCAAGCCCGCGTGGGGTGCCGGATCGGTCTCGCAGCTGGTGCTGACCGACGTCGCGGAGGTGCCGGCGGCGTGGGGCCGAGGTCGCCCAGGCGTTGCGGCTGGGCAGCCAGGTCGGGATGAACGAGCTCTACGCGTCCGGCACGGACGGCGACCTGCTGGTCGAGGAGATCTTCACCGGTACCACCGAAGGCTGGTACGACGAGCCCGGCCACGGCGACCACGTCAGCGTGGAGGGCATCGTGGCGCACGGGGTGTACCACCCGCCCTGCCTCACCGCGAAGCTCCCCGTGGTCGCACCGTTCACCGAGGTGGCGAGCACCCTTCCCGGCACACGGCCCGAGGCGCTGCAACGGCGGATCGAAGACGTCTCCCGTGCCGCGGTCGACGCTCTCAACCTGGACACGTGCGGCACGCACACCGAGATCAGGCTCGACCCCGGCGGAACGGTGACGCTGATCGAGACCGGCGCCCGGTCCGGCGGGCTCCTGCTGACCCGCCAGATCGACGAGGTTCACAGCATCGACCCCATCGCGATGCTCGTCGACGAGCAGCTGGGGCGCGAGGTCGGTTGTCCTTCGCGGATGCTCACCACCGCGGATCGTGCGGCCGCGTCGGTCGGGGTGATCCCGACGAACGCGGCCGTCATCCCGTGGCCGACCCGGTCGCCGCGGCGACCGGACCTGGTGAACTGGGCGCGGATCGTCTCGCCGGGCACCCGGGTCGAGGAGATCAAGGCGTTCTCGATGCCGGTGGGCGAGCCGGTTCCCAGCTACGACCCGTCCGGCGGCTCGCGGAACTGGCTGGGTCTGTTCGTCGTGCACGCACCGGACGCGCACCAGCTCCACCGGGACTGCCACGCCGTTCTCGACAACCTCGAAGCCGAGCTCGGCAGGTCACTCGGGCAACGCGGGTGACCGGCTCGGACGCGGGCGGAACGCTCAGTGGAAGTCCAACGGGCTGAGCTCATCGGCGCGTTCGTGGAGATCCTCGGCCAGCAGCTCGAGCTCTCTGGCCAGCGACCGAATCCGACTCGCCGCCGCGGTCGGCGACAGGACGGAGGTGTCGAGCGCCGAACTCAGCGAGTCGTCCATCCCGTGCGCCCAGGCATCGGGAAGGGACAGGCCCCTCATGTGGTTGCGCGCCGACCGCACCTGATCGAGCAGGGAGTCGAGGTGGAGACCTTCAGCGAGGCCAGGGCCGTGAGCGTGCCGCGGCACTGGAACCTCGGGGCTTCGAGGCATGTTCGTCTCCACTAGTCGCACGACGGCATTACCGGCCCACTGGGATTCTCCTGCAACAGCGGGTGACCGTCGAGGTCTACCGGCATGCACCTGGACGAAGTTCCAGGTTTGTGCCGTGCGGACCGAACAGGTTGACGACCCGCTCAAGCCGACAGCTCGACCAGCAGGCCGGGAAGCGGGTCACCAGCCTTGCGCCGCAACCCGAACGGCTCGCTCCCGGCGGATGCCACCGGCATCGTCCGACGGCTGAGCCGCGCCGCGACCCGCGGGTCCAGCACGCGGTAGTCCGCTGCCTCGATCTCGTCGAGAACCGAGCAGTACCAGGCGGCAGCGGTGCGCAGGCAGGGCCTGCTCGACGGTGTGACGGCCTCGATGCCGTCTTCGGCGAAGCGGTACAACGCCCGCACGCGGCCGATCTCGAACTTGATCAGCTCCTGGAACTCCGGTGTCATCACCCCAGCCTCCAGTTCGGCCCTGGTGACGCCGAAGTGCGCGAGATCCGCCGAGGGGAGGTACAGCCGTCCGCGCCGGAGGTCGTCGGCGAGATCGCGCACCACGTTCGTCAGCTGAAACGCCTCCGCCAGCGTGGCCACCCGTTCCGGAGCGTCGTCGCTCAACGGTTCCAGCAGCGGCACCATCTGCAGGCCCAGCACGGCTGAGCACCACACGTACTCCCGCAGCTCCTCGAACGTGGTGTAGCCCTCGACGGTCATGTCCATCAGCAGGGAGCGGAAGAAGGTGTCGACGTGCTCGACCGGTATGCCCCACACCCGCATGGTGTGGTCGAGCGCGCGGGTGATCGGATCGCTCGGCGTGCCCGCGTCGAGTTCGGCGCACACCCGGTCGCGCAATGACCAGGCTGCCACCGGGTTGTCCGCCGACCTGGTGGCGAACAGGGCGAATGCGTAGAGCGAGTCGACGTGGCACCGCTTCGCCCGCGGCAGCAGCTGCGCCGCGAAGTACGACGTTCCGCCATACGCGGCGTGCAACACGCGGCACAGCTCGAAGGCAGCGCGGATGTCGGGCTCGTAGATGCCCGCATCGTCCAGCGGGTTGGTGCGGACGCGCATCGCGACCTGCTCTCGGGAGTCTCAGTGGGAACGTCGGGTGGCTCGGGCACCCGGCGCGAAATCGCGGCGCTCGACCTTCTCAGGGGCGGGCATCCCCTTTCCGCGCGCGAACACCGAGCGTGCGCGGGACATCAGGCCGCGCTCGCCAGTTCGGACTCCGACAGCGCCACGCGCAGCAATCTCAACGCCTTGTGCACTCTGCTCTTCACCGTCCCCACCGGGATGTCCAGCACGTCCGCGACGCTGGCCGCCGTGCGGTCTGCGAAGTAGATTTCCACCACCGTGCGCAGGTGCGGTGGCGGCAGCACGGTCAGCATCTGGCGCATGAACACCACGTTCAGCACCTCGTCGCTGCGCTCGTCGTCCCAGGTGGGATCAGCCTCCGGCATCTCGACCTCCTCCGGCCGGGCGGCCCGCCTGCGGTACTGGTCCACGACCACGTTGTGGGTGACGCGCATCAACCAGCCGCGCACCGAACCGTGGTCCTCGGTGAGCTTCTCGACGTTGCGCCAGGCCCGGATCCACGTTTCCTGCACCGCGTCCTCGGCTCGGTGGAAGTCCCCGCCGGTGAGCCGCGCGGCGTACGCGAGCAGACCCGGACCGTGGGTTTCGACGATTGCCTCCATGGTCGACATGACGACTTCCTCCAACCGTTCGGCGCGATCGGGGGAAAGAATCGCCGACACCGCGGGAAAAGTCTTGGGGTGCGTTCCTCCGTACGGGACGGGCCTGCCCAGAACCGGGTATCAGCATTGCGGGAGCGCTCCCATCAGGTCTCGTAAAGTCCACAACCGACACTCACAGTGAGGCTACGGCGAGCCGGTCGCGCTCAGGCGCAGGCGGGCAGCGCGTGCACCGCGGCCACGATCCGGCCCATCTCCGCGCGCAGCCCGCCGGGATGATGCCGCACCGCCAGCACCGTCGCCGGCGCGCGATCGCCGACCAGGCCGCCGGGAGAGCCGCACTCGACGAATGTGCGCACACCGTGCCGGGTCAGCGCGCCGACGGCGTCGCGCAGGTCGACGGGCTGAACCAGGTGCGGTGCCAGCGGTTCCGCGAGCGGCTGGCCGTTGCGATAGAAGCGTCGCTCGACCGGCGAGTAGACCGGCGTGTCCAGCTCGGTGCGGCGGACGGCGGCGATCTCGGCAACCAGGTCGGCCGCCCGGAGCCGGCCAGCGGCTCTCGCCCGGTTGCGCGCCGCCACGACCCTGGCGCCGCCCGCGGTGGAGAACGCCCCACCACAACGCAACGCGGCGATCTCGCCAATGCCGTGCCCCAGCAGCACGAGCGGCTCGACTCCTTCGGCGCGGAGCACCTCCCACATGGCGACCGCCGCGCCGTACAACTCGAACTGGAGCAACTCAGGAGTCGGATCCTCTTCCGGCGCGGCACGACGCACGGCGGCCAGCAACGACGGCAGACCTTCGTCGCGCACCACCTGTTCGATCTGCTCGAAGTGCGCGGCGGCGCAGTCCCAGCCGGACATCAGTTCACCGATCAGCTCCGACCGGTGTGCGCGCTGACCGGGAAACACGAATGCCGTCGGCTGCACGTCGCCACCTCCTCCGCGTGTTCCGGCAACTTCGGCCCTGTACTGGATAACCGGCGCGAGGGCACGTCATCAAGCAGTCGTGCCTCATCGATCCGCCATGTGGGACGAGAACTGGCCCGGCTCGGAACGAACTGCTGATCCTCGCTGCCCGGAAGGCCATGTCCGCCGGCTCGTCCTCCACCGCGCAGCCCTAGCGCCCGCCGACGGGCGTCCAGTCCAGTCTGAGCTCGGCGAGGCCACGGTGAATCGGGTTCACCACGTAGGCCGTCCGGTGCTCGGGCGAGAGTCGCAGACCCGGCAGCCGCCGGGCGAGCGTGCGCACCGACAGCCGGGCCACCAGACGCGCGAGCGGAGCGCCGAGGCAGAAGTGGATGCCGTGCCCGAACGTGAGATGTGTCTTCGGGTACTCGTGCCGTAGATCGAACCCCCGATCGGCGGCGAAGTACTTCTCGTCGTGGTTCGCCGAGGCGTAGAGCAACGCGATCCGTTCCCCCGCCGCGATGTGCACGCCGCCCACCACGACCGGCTCGGTGGTCGTGCGCATCAACGCGTGCACCGGTGAGTCGACGTGCAGGGTCTCCTCGATCGCGCGAGCGATGTTGTTCTCGTCGTCGAGCACCAGCTGCCACTGCTCGCGGTCCGACATCAACCGGTGCACACACAGACTGAGCAGATCGGTGGTCGTGGTGTGGCCGGCCACGTACAGCGTCATGCAGATGTTCACCAGCTGGAGCAGCGGGATGCGCGAACTGTCCTCTTCGGACGCCCGGATGATCTCGCCGAGCAGGTCTCCGGCCTGGGCCCGGCGCTTCTGCTCGATGAGGTCGATCCAGAACTCCTGGCACTCCAGCAGCCGGTCGAGCGTCGCGTGCTGCTCGTCCGGCGTCATCGGCAGGTGGTTGATGGCGAGCCAGTCGTCGGACCACCGGCGCAGCTGCATCGGATCCTCGGCGTCGACACCGATGTGATCAAGGATGATCCTCAACGTGGCCGGGAAGTTGAACTGCTGCACCAGTTCGACGTGCCCGTCCGCGGCGAAGGAGTCCACCAGCTCGTCGATCACCCGCTGCACCGGTTCCTCCAGTCCGGCCACCTCGCGGCGGCTGAACGCACGGCTGACCAGGCGCCTGATGACGTCGTGTGACGGCGGGTCGTTGTTGGTCAGCGAACCCTGCGCAATCCAGCTCTCCGCGATGCCTCTGCGTGTTCGTTCTGTCTGCTCCAGCGGCACGTCGATCGCGCCGGAGGACGAGAACCGCTTCGGCTGCTTGGTGATCGCCACGATGTCGTCGTACCGCGTGACGTACCACATCTTCATCTTTTCGCTGTAGAAAACCGGTTCCTCCCGCCGCGCGAGCGCGTACACCGGGTACGGGTCCTGAAGTTGCTCGCTCTGGAACGGATCGAAGATCTCACCGACCGCGGCCGACCAACCAGTCACATCTGGCATGAGGTTCTTCTCCTTCGTCAGCAACGGACCGAGCTCCGGGCGACCGTAGGCAACCCGAGGGACCTTGCGCGAAGCCGTTGTCCCGCCGCGTGGAACGAAGCCGGTCCGCCAAGCGGTGAGTCCGGTTGAGACAGGCCTCGGAATCACCGCGCCCGCGAGCCGTCCCCGGATGGTGGATGAATCGGCACGACCGGAATCCGGTCCGAGGCCGAAAGTCGCACTGCGTACTCGGTTGGACCGGGATCTACCCAGGCTCACCGGCCTGTCACTCGATGGCCGGACACATTCCGAAGTGGTTCGACGTCAAACCGCGACGCCCGCGCAAGGCCGCATTCCACCCGACGGGATGTGGTCCTTGTTGGCGTCTCGCCGCCAGCGCCTTAATGCCAGCGCACCTGCGCTGTGTCCGACAGCACGTCCTGGCTCGGTCCCAGCGGAACCTGACCTAGGAGTGTCATGCGCGCCACCAGACTGCACGGTCCAGGCGATGTCCGCGTCGACTCCGTGCCCGACGCCGCGCTCGCGGATCCCACCGACGCGGTGGTCCGCGTCGACGCCGCCGCCGTGTGCGGCACCGACCTCGGTTTCTACCGCGGTCACGCTCCCACAGCACCGGGGCAGCGCATGGGCCACGAGTTCGTGGGCACCGTCGTCGAGACAGGTGCGGACGTGACCGGCGTGCGACCGGGCGACCGCGTGATCGTGCCGTTCAACGCCAGCGACGGCACGTGCGACTACTGCGTGCAGGGGCTGCCGATCTCTTGCCGCAACCTCCAGGTCTGGGGCATGACGCCGGGCATCGACGGCGGCCAGGGCGAAGCGGTGCGGGTGCCCTTCGCCGACGGCACGCTCGTCCCGATTCCCGCCGGCACCAGCGAACAGATGCTGCCCGCGTTGCTGGCCTTGACAGACGTGATGTGCACCGGTCACCACGCCGCGATCTCCGCGGGTGTGCGCACCGGCGCGGAGGTCGCGATCCTCGGTGACGGCGCCGTCGGGCTGTGCGCGGTGCTGGCCGCGCGCAGGCTCGGTGCCGAACGGATCATCGTGTTCAGCACCCACGAGGACCGCGCCGCGGTGGCGAAGCAATTCGGTGCCACCGACTTCGTCTCCGCTCGCGATCAGGCCGCGGTGGACGGTTTGCTCCACCTCACCCAGGGCCGCGGCGTGCACCACGTACTCGAGTGCGTGGGCACCGAGCAGTCATGGGCGACCGCACTCGGCGTCGTCCGCGACGGCGGCACGATCGGCTGGGTTGGCACCCCGGCCACCACCGGGCCCACGCTGCCGAGCCTGCTCATGCGCAACCTCACCCTGACCGGCGGCGTCGCCCCGGTCAGGGCATACCTGCCGCAGTTGCTCGGCGACGTGCTGAGCGGTGCGCTCGACCCGTCCCCCGTGTTCACCATGGTCACCGATCTCGACGGCATCGCCGGCGCGTACCGGGAGATGGACTCGCGCACGACCCTCAAAGCACTGGTCAAGCCGTAACTTCCGCGACAGCCGAACTGGAGGAAGCCGTGGCCGACCACGCTCCCTACGAGCAGTACATCGACATCGACGCCCTGCACCAGCTGTGGCCCGACGAGCCGGACGATCTGATCCTCGCGTGCGGGTTGCAGGCGATCGAACTGCTGTTCTCGCTGCTGTGCGACGTGGTCGAGGACTGCCGGTCGCCCCTGCTGCTCGGCAGGCGGGCCGAGCGCATCGTCGATCTGATCGCGATGTGCATGAGGGAGGTCGCGGTTCCTTACGCCGCGCTGGCACACCAGCCGACGACCACCGGGAATCCGGTCACCGCGAAGCGCACCAACGCCGGTGTGACGGTGTGCCTGCCGGAGAAGCTGCGGCTGCGCCTGCGCCTGGCCCACGACGAGCACTTCGCACCGCTGCCGTTCGACATCGGTCTCGCCGAGCACGTGTCGACGGACCGCGGCGCGATCCGGCCACAGGTCGACTACGCGAGCCTGGCACAGGTGGAGGCGTTGCGGGCGATCAGGCGCACGAATCCGTTCGGGCCGGAGGACGTCCTGTTCGCCACCGTCCACCAGATCGTCGAGTGCTGGCTGCGCATCACCCACCGGCACGTGGAGGCGGCCGAGCAGCAGTGCCGCGCGGGTGACTGGCTCGCCAGCGCGCGCAGCGTCACGTGGGCCGCGGACGCACTGACGGTCGCCACCGGTTGTGCCCGGCTGCTCGACGTCATGGTGCTGCGCGACTACCACCCGCTGCGGGTGCGCCTGCGAGACGGATCCGGTGCACAGTCCCGTGCCGCACAACGACTTCCGCACGCGGGAAAGCGGCTGTTCCAGGCCTTCGCCGACACGCTGGACCAGCACGGGCTTTCCGTGCTGGAGGTGCTGATGTCGCCGGAGGCGAACGCGGAGACCCACCGGCTGCAGGCCGACATGCAGGACTTCGGCAGGCGGTGCCAGGCCTTCCTGTTCGAGCACTATCTGCTCGCGAACAGCGTCCTGGGCGTGAACAACATCGGTTCGCTGGGCTACCCGATGCACCAGCTCGCGAAGCGAGCCGCACATCCGTTCTGGCCGACGATGGACCAGGCCAAGCACAACTACGTCATCCTCACGAACCTCGAGCACGCCGAGCACTCCGGCGCGATCATCCACGAGAACGAGCTGCGGTTCGCCGGCGGCGAACTCCCGATGCCGACACAACTGCCGTGCTCGCCAGACCACATGGTCACGGTCGCCCGCCAGTACTTCACGTGCCTGCAGGACCGCGACTCCGACGGATGGGTCGCGCTGTTCGAACGCGACGCGGTGCTGCTGGACTCAGAGCACAGCAGGCCGTTCGTCGGGCACACCCGGTTGCGGCTGTTCATCGACCAGATGCTCAACACCTTCAGCTCGCTGGAGATGGTCGCGCTGTCGGAGACGGTCGACGAGAAGCGCCTGATCGTCGACTGGACGTTGCGCGGGACGTCGCTCGGGGTCGACATCGAGTTCGCCGGCCGGGAGCGCTTCTCATTCGGCCCCACCGGCAAACTGTCCGTGGTAGCGGTCGAGTGGAACCCGGCGGAGGTGGCGAAGACGCTGCGGAACCAGCTGCTGGTGCCGGATGCGCGGGAACAGGTGGTCGCTCACGACCTGGCTGTCTCCGCCTGAATACGTCCTGCATCGGTTCCATAAGCTCACCGAGCAGGCGGGACTGCCCAGGATTCGGGTGCACGACCTGCGTCACTTCGCCGCGACCGCGATGCTCAGCTCCCTGACAGGTCTCGGCTTCTCTCGGTAGCAGCGAAAGTGCCACGCAAGGTGTCCCCTCAACACCGTTTTTCCGGGGTTTATAGGCACAGCCTGATCTTCACGTACCGGAGGAACCCATGGGCGAACGACCTGTGCAGCGCCACCGCCGACGTACGGCTGGCCGTCTCAGCCTCTCACCGCCAGCACCCGCACCTGCTCACGAGCTGCCGAATCTAGCCACCACCGGACAGATCGAGTCGGGCCCTAGTCTTCCACAGCAGGGTGACGACGCGGATCAGATTCTCTTCACGGCTGAGCAAGCAGCTTCGTTGCTTCAGGTTCGTCCGTCGTGGCTGCGACGGCGCGCTGCCGCGCGCGTGATTCCTTGTCGGTACGTGGGAAAGCATCTTCGCTTCGCCCGGCAGGACATCGACGAGATCGCCGCAGCGAGCAGGCGGCGGCCCATGGTCGATCGCTAGTAACCCACTCCGGTATGCCTCCACAGCTGGCTTGATCTTCTCATGCACACAATGCATCGATGGACCTGTCAGTAAACCCTTACACAGCAAAGGTTTCCTTTCATGGCCTACGCGGAGAAGTCCGGTAGCAATGCCTGGCGGGTCCGGTTCGAACGCGACGACGGCACACTCGGTTCCCTGTCCGGCTTCACCAGCGAGGAGTCGGCGAACGAGGTGGCTGCACGCCTCAACCGCGAGGCACTCACCCGTGGTTTCGTCCCGATCGCGAGCAGCCAGCCCTTCGGCGGGTGGATCGAGCCGTGGTTCGGGTCGATCGACGTCGCCGAGTCCACCATGGCCCAGTACCTCGGGTCTGCTGCACTGTTAGGTGACATCTGAGTTGGCTTGCCGTGATGGCGAGCTGGGAGGATGTCGCTGTGCCCAAGCCCTACCCTCAGGAGTTCCGCGACGATGTCGTGCGGGTCGCCCGTGACCGCGAACCTGGCGTGACCGTCGAGCAGATCGCGAAGGACTTCGGAGTCCACCCGGTGACGTTGTTCAAGTGGCTGCGCCAGGCCGACGCCGACGAGGGCACCAAACCCGGTGTGAGCCGCAGCGACTCGGCCGAGCTGCGCGAGGCCCGCAAGCGGATCAAGCTGCTGGAGCAGGAGAACGAGGTTTTGCGCCGCGCGACCGCGTATCTGTCGCAGGCGAATTTGCCGGGAAAAGGCTCTACCCGCTCGTGACCGAGTTCGCCGCGGACGGGATTCCCGTCACGGTGACGTGCCGGGTCTTGAACATCGCTCGACAGCCGTACTACCGATGGTGTGCCCGACCGGTCACCGCCACCGAGCTCGAGCGGGCGTATCGGGCGGACGCGTTGTTCGACGCGCACCGCGATGATCCGGAGTTCGGCTACCGGTTCCTGGCCGACGAGGCCCGCGACGCCGGTATGTCGATAGCGGATCGGACCGCGTGGCGGATCTGCTCGTCGATGGGCTGGTGGAGTGCGTTCGGCAAGAAGCGCGGCCGCAACGGGAAGAAGGCTGGTCCGCCGGTGCACGACGACCTGGTCCGGCGCCACTTCACCGCCACCGCGCCGAACCGGCTGTGGCTGGCCGACATCACCGAACACCGCACCGCCGAAGGAAAGCTGTATCTCTGCGCGATCAAGGACGCCTGTTCCAACCGGATCGTGGGTTACTCCATCGACTCCCGGATGAAGTCCCGCCTCGCCGTCACCGCGCTCACCAACGCCGTCGCGAGACGTAACGAGGTCGCCGGCTGCGTGGTCCACACCGACCGTGGATCGCAATTTCGTTCCAGGAAATTCGTCCGCGCGCTCGCTCGTCACGGCTTGACCGGGTCGATGGGCCGGGTCGGCGCGGCGGGAGAAAACGCTGCCATGGAGAGCTTCTTCGCGTTGCTGCAGAACAACGTTCTCGACCGACGTACCTGGATCACTCGCGAGGAACTGCAGATCGCGATCGTGACCTGGATCGAGCGCGCCTACCACCGTCGCAGGCGCCAGGCAGCTCTCGGCAGGTTGACCCCGATCGAGTACGAGGTAATCATGACCACGCCAGTCAGTCAGGCTGCGTGACTACCACTGTCACCTACTCGTGCAGCAGACCCCGTGTTCGACGACAGCCAGCCGAATCGGCGAGGAATTGATGTCCTCATTGGACATTCCCGGCGCGGAAGTAGCGGTCATGCGTTGATAGTGGTCGGTGCGACCCCGTCAAGGCGACAGGCAGGATTGCCACAATGCGACGGATTGTCGCCACGGCAGATCATCTTGCCTCGGTACTCGCCCTCGACGAGCCGATTGAGCCGGCTGACTTCGACCGGCGAACACGGGCGAGCACGGACTGGACCGATGGTCCACCACCGAATGCCCACAACGCGATGACCGGATCGCAGATCGCGCAGCCGAGCGAGGAATGCGCCAACTCGGGGAGGATCGGCGTGCCCTTGACGTGGTGGACGACGTCCCAGCAGGTGTGCAGGAGCCAACCGATGCCGACGAACGTGTAGGACGTGAGCGCCCGGTAGGCGACGAATGTCATGAGGGCGGTGAACGCGAGCTCCCACATGCCCACCCCACCGCTGCTGAGGTAGGCAGCGCCAGCCCCAGCGATCATGACGGCGTTGAACCGGAGCCGGTGCGGTTCCGGCACGAACGAGTTCAGGCACACGTAGGCGACGCCGACGAGCACCGGGATGACGTAGTTCATCGAACTCCTTCCACGACACCTGACCGGAAGCTACCGGCGTGGGCTGCGCGGCAAGAGAGGTGTTCAGGTCAGAAACCAGCGGAATCTCGCCACCGCTATCTCGGCAACTACCACGGACCAAAGCCCGTTCGCCGACTGTCGCGGGGTCGTAGAACCGATCGTCGCCGGTGACGGCTCGGAAATCCACTGATCGGGAAGGTCCGTCCACAATGGTCCGACACGGACCGATCCGGCAATGGTGCCTGACTGGCCTCCCCCAAGGTGACCCTGCGGAGGGATGAACTGTGGGAGGTCAGCGATTCCTCGGTGGCGGTGAGTCTTTCGGTGGAGTGAAGTGAACGTCGGCGATCCGCCGCACCTCTTCTCTCAGGTCCGGCTCCACGACGAGCCGGGAAGGGCGGCCGGGTTGCCGGCGGTGGTAGTACGTCGCAGCCAGGTCGTCGTCGATGGTGGCCAGGTGGATCAGGTGTGCCGCGGCAGCGGCCGGCGAGGTGAGGACCGGCGCGGCGACGGTCTTCAGCACGGCTCCCAACCAGCCGAGGTACCGGCCGAAGTCGCTGGCCACGATGCCGGGATGCACGTCGACGATCTCCAGTCCGGGGTGGCGGCGTCGCTTGTCCTCGTGTAGCAGGAGCAAGGACGGTTTTGCCCGTGCGTACCGCTGGTGTGGGCTCAGCCCGCTCGAGTCGGCGAGTTGGTCACCGACCCGGCCCGGCGTGAGGTCTGCCGCCCGGTGCGACCGGGAGGAGGTGGCGACCATGCGGGGGGGGCGAGTTCCGCAGTGTCGGCAGCAGAAGGCGTTCCAGGAGGAGTGGCGCCAGAGCGTTGACCTGGTAGTTCGCTTCGTGTCCGTCTCGGGTGGGGACGGTGGCGCTGAACGCGCCACCCGCGTTGGACAACAGGACGTCCACTACGGGTGTCTGATCGACCGGAGGCGACAGGGGACAGTACTCGATCGAGGCCGGGATCGACTATCCGTTGCGATCCTCGCTGGGCGCGAACGCCCAGCGCTGCTTGGTGCGTCTGGGTGCCGTACCGGCCTTCGCCGTCCTCGTTGCGATCCTCGCCGAGCATGGGTCGGCGGGCGTGGCACTCGCCTACCTCGTCGCCACTCCACTCGCGGTGCTGCTCGGTGTGTGGGCCACCCGCGCCGTCGTGCAGCGACAGGAGGCGAGCTGAGATGCACCTCGCCGGAACCACGACCCGCCTGACCATCCTCATCGGCGACGACGACCGCTGGCAGCACCACGCACTGCACCACGAGATCGTCCTGCGCGCACGCCGCGC